>JBBECO010000230.1:0-13810 GCA_040881785.1 Vicinamibacterales bacterium | reverse complement strand
CCCTGCACCCCGGCTGGCGGCCTTCACTCGCTCCCGCTCCGTTCCGGCCGCTCATCGCGTGCGCGCGGCGGCGCGCGTGAGCACCAGGGGGCCGTTCTTCGTCACCGCCACCGTGTGCTCGAAATGGGCCGAGAGACTCCCGTCGCGCGTCACCGCCGTCCAGCCGTCGGCCAGCATCTTCACGCCCGGCTTCCCCACGTTCACCATCGGCTCGATCGCCAGCGTCATGCCCTCGGCGAGACGCGGCCCGCGGCCGGGGTCTCCGTAGTTGGCGATCTGCGGGTCCTCGTGCAGCGAGGCCCCGATGCCATGCCCGACGAACTCGCGAACCACCGAAAACCCGTGCGCTTCGACGTGCGCCTGGATGGCGTGGCCGATGTCCGACACGCGCCCGCCGAGCCGCACCTGCTCGATGCCCTTCTCGAGCGATTCCTGCGTCACCCGCAGCAGCTCGGCCGCCTGCGTCGGAATCCGGCCGACCGGCACCGTGACCGCCGAGTCGCCGAAAAACCCGTCCATCTTCACGCCCATGTCGAGCGAGAGGATGTCCCCCTCGACCAGCGGCTGCGTCGAGGGGATCCCGTGGATCACCTGCTCGTTCACCGATGCGCAGATCGTCGCGGGATACCCGCGGTAGCCCTTGAAGGCCGGCTGCGCGCCGGCGTCCCGCACCAGCCGTTCGGCGGCCCCGTCCAGGTCCAGCGTCGACACGCCCGGCGCGACCATCGCGGCCAGCTCACCGAGCACGTCGGCCACGAGCGCGCTCGCCGCCCGCATCTTCTCGATCTCCGCCGGCGACTTGCACACGATCACAGGGCCGCACTCCTCGCGGCCTCGTCGAGGGCCGTCTCGATCCTCGTCGTCACGACGTCCGGCGGCTGGTTGCCGTCGATCGAGCGGAACGTCGAGCGCGTCGAGTAGTAGTCCACGAGCGGCTTGGTCTGCCGCAGGAACACCTTCAGGCGCTCGCGGACGATCTCGACGCCGTCGTCGATGCGCGCCACGAGCGGCCCGCCGCACTGCTGGCAGTCCCCCGTCCACTCGACCGCGGCGTTGACGCCGCACTTGCTGCAGATCCGGCGGATGGCGAGCCGCCGCACCAGCACGTCTTCCGGCACGACAATGTCGAGCACCACGAGCGGACCGCGGCCGTCCACCATGCCGTCGAGCGCCGTGGCCTGCACCACCGTGCGCGGGAAGCCGTCGAGCACGAATCCCCGCCGGGCGTCGTCGCGGTCGAGCCGCTCGCGCACGATGCCGATCATCACGTCATCACTGACGAGGTTCCCGGCTTCCATCGTGGCTTTCGCCCTCTGACCCATCTCCGTGCCGGTCTGGACGGCCTCACGCAGGATGTCGCCGGTCGAGATCTTCGGCAGCCCGCGGCCGCGCGCGAGACGCTCCGCCTGGGTGCCCTTGCCGGCCCCCGGGGGGCCGAGCATGACGACGTTCAACGCCTGCGCATGGCGGGCTCCAGCCACGTCGTTACCCACGCCGCCCGCGGATACGCGTCTTCTTCATGAAGCCGTCGTAGTGCCGCATGATCAGCTGCGATTCCACCTGCTGGACGGTATCCATCGCGACGCCCACGATGATCAGCAGCGACGTGCCGCCGAAAAAGAACTGCACGCCAAGCCCCTGGGTGAAGAACTGGGGGAGCGCCTGATACATCCGATCGCCGATCCAGGGGATCTGGTTCACCTTGAACCCGCTGATCAGGAACTGCGGGATGATCGCGACGATCGCCAGGTAGACGGCGCCGACGAGCGTGATGCGCGTCAGGATCGTGTCGATGTGCTCCGCGGTCCGCTTGCCGGGCCGGATGCCGGGGATGAACCCGCCGTACTTCCGCATGTTCTCGGCCACGTCATCCGGATTGAAGATGATCGCCGTGTAGAAGTAGCAGAAGAAGATGATGCCGGCCACATACAGCAGATCGTGCAGGGGCATGCCCATGTTGATCTGGTCCAGGGCCGTCCGCCACGGGCTCGTCACGTCGAACATCGGCGCAAACGTCGCCGGGAACGCCAGAATGGACGAGGCGAAGATGACCGGGATCACGCCGCCCGTGTTCACCTTCAGCGGAATGTGCGTGCTCGAGCCGCCGTACTGCCGGCGGCCGACGACGCGCTTCGCATATTGCACGGTGACCCGCCGGTGGCCGCGCTCGACGAAGACGATGGCGGCAATGACCGCGGTCATCATCACGATGAGGACGGCAAGCGTCACCAGGCCGATCTGGCCGGTGCGCAGCTGTTCCATCGTCGCGAACACCGCGCTCGGGAGACCGACGACGATGCCCGCGTAGATGATGAGCGACATGCCGTTGCCGATGCCGCGCTCGGTGATCTGCTCGCCGAGCCACATGACGAAGGCCGTGCCGGTCGTCATCGTCAACACCGTCATCATCCGGAAGCCCCAGCCCGCGCTGTAGACGATGGGCAGGCCGCCCGCGATGTCGGTGTTCCGCTCGAGGAAGATCGCGATACCCAGCGCCTGCACGATGGCCAGGCCGATCGTGCCGTAGCGGGTGTACTGCGTGATCTTGCGCCGGCCGAGCTCCCCCTCCTTCGAGAGGCGCTCGAGGTACGGCCAGACCACCGTCAGCAGCTGCAGGATGATCGACGCGCTGATGTACGGCATGATGCCCAGCGCGAAGATCGTCATCTGGGACAGGTTCTGCCCCGAGAACATGTCGTAGAGGCCGAAGACGCCCGTCGCGTTCGTCATCAGCTCCTTCAGCGCGTCCGGGTTGATGCCCGGCGTCGGGATCTTGCTGCCGATGCGGTACACCGCGAGCAGCCCGAGCGTGAACAGCACGCGCTTGCGCAGGTCCGCGACCGCGAAGATGTTCTTCAGGCTTTCGAGCATGACTACGCGAGCACCTCGGCGGTGCCGCCGGCGGCGGCGATCTTCTCGGCGGCCTTGCCGCTGAACTTGTGGGCGCGGACGGTCAGCGCCTTGGTCGCGTCACCGCGTCCGAGCACTTTCACGCGGCGGCCGCGGCTCACGATGCCGCGCTCCTCGAGCAGCGCCGGCGTGATCTCGGTCCCCTTCTCGAACCGCTCCGAGAGGGTGTCGAGGTTCACGACGTCGAACTCCTCGCGGAAGATGTTCGTGAAGCCGCGCTTTGGCACGCGGCGGTGCAGCGGCATCTGGCCGCCCTCGAACCCGCGCTTGTGCTTGAAGCCCGAACGCGACTTGGCGCCCTTGTGCCCGCGGCCCGCCTGCACGCCCTGACCGGACCCCTGGCCGCGGCCGACGCGCTTCTTCGCATGCTTGGCGCCCTTCGGCGGGCGCAGATCTGAGAGATTCATACTCGTGTCCCTGAAATTGTGAGTTCTGAATTGTGAGTTGAGGAGCAACCAGCTCGAGTCGTCCGGTCGGACGGCGCCGGCGTGTTGCCCGTCAATTCACAATTCCCAATTCCCAATTAGTCAACTGTCACCAAATGCCTGACCTTGAGGATCATGCCACGCGTGGCGTCCGTGTCGAGGAGCTCGACGCTGTGGCCGATGCGGCGGAGGCCCATGCCTTCCACCACCTTCGCCTGGTTCCTGTTGAAGCCGATCGGGCTCTTGACGAGCGTCACCGTGACGCGCGTGCCCTCGGCCGCCTTCGTCGCGCGTTTGCTACCCATTGGCCACCGCCGTTTCGGTCTCCGCCTCTTCCTCGATCCCGCGCAGGCGGCGGATCAGACGGGGATCCCTCAGCTCGCTGAGCGCCTGGATGGTCGCCCGCACCACGTTGTGCGGATTGGCCGAGCCGATCGACTTGGTCAGCACGTTCGAGATGCCGCACGACTCCACCACGGCGCGGACACCCGCGCCGGCGATGATGCCGGTGCCGTCGGGCGCCGGCTTGAGCAGCACCTGGCCGGCGCCGAACCGGCCGAGGACCGGGTGCGGCACGGTCGTGCCCTGCAGCGGCACGCGGATCAGCGACTTCTTCGCCGATTCGATGCCCTTCTTGATCGCCGACGGGACTTCCTTCGCCTTGCCGACGCCGAAGCCCACCACGCCGTGACCGTCACCCACCACGACCAGGGCGCTGAAGCTCAGGTTCTTGCCGCCCTTGACGACCTTGGTGACGCGGCTGATGTTGACCACCGTGTCTTTCAGGTCCAGCTGCGAGGCGTCGATTTTTTCGCGAGTCTCAAACATATCGTTCCGTCTTCGTTAACCGTGTTGAACCGTGTTGCACCGTGGCCCGTGTTGAACCGTGTTGCACCGTGGCTAGAATTCCAGCCCGGCCTCGCGCGCCGCGTCGGCGACCGCACGGATCCGCCCGTGGTAGAGATAGCCGCCGCGGTCGAACACCACACGTGTGATGCCCTTGGCGATCAGCCGCTCGGCGATCGTCTTGCCGAGCGCCTTGGCGCCCGAGACGTTGCCGCCGCGCACGCCGCTCGCGGCCTGCCCCTTGAGGACCGGCTCCGTGGTCGCCGCCGACGCCAGCGTCGTGCCGCTCGCGTCGTCGATCACCTGGACGTAGATGTGCGAGACGCTGCGGAAGACGCGGAGCCGCGGCCGCTCGGCCGTCCCCGAGATCCGCTTCCGCTGCCGCAGGGAGATGCGCTTCCGGCGGTCCTTTGTCGTCGTGATTTTCATACGTTCGCTCGTTCCGCCCGACCTGAAGGTCGGGCCTACCTGCCCTGTCGCTGGCGCCCGACCTGAAGGTCGGGCCTACTTGGCCCCTGTCTTTCCAGCCTTCTTCTTCAGCACTTCCCCGGTGTAGCGGACGCCCTTCTGCTTGTAGGGGTCCGGCTTGCGCAGCCGGCGGATGTTGGCCGCCACCTGGCCGACGGCCTGGCGGTCGATCCCGGTGACGGTGATGTGCGTCAGCTTGTCGATCGTGACGTCCACGCCGGCCGGCACGTCGAACACGACCGGGTGCGAGTAGCCGAGCGCAAAGTGGACCTGCGTGCCCTTCAGCTCCGCGCGGTAGCCGACGCCGACGATATCGAGCTCCTTCTTGAAGCCTTCCGTCACGCCGAGCACGGCGTTGGCCACGAGGCTGCGCGCCAGGCCGTGGAACTTGCCGAGGTCCGGATCCTCGCGCAGCAGGCGCGCCTGGAGGTGGTCCCCGTCGAGCTCGAAGCCGATGCCGTCCGGCAGCGGCTGCCGCAGCTTGCCCTTGGGGCCCTGCACTTCAATGACGCCCGGCTGGACGTCGATCTTGACGCCCTTCGGGATCGGGATGATTTTTTTGCCGATTCTTGACATGACTCGTTACCACACATTACAGAGAACTTCGCCGCCGACGCCGGCCTTGACGGCCTGCCGGCCGGTCATGACCCCGCGTGACGTCGTGAGGATCGCGGTGCCGAGCCCCGCGAGCACGTCCGGCACATCATCGCGGCCGAAGTAGACGCGGCGGCCGGGCCGGCTCACGCGCTCGATGCCCGTGATCACGCGCTCGCCGCGCGGACCGTACTTCAGCTGCATGCGGAGCTGGGCCTGGACGCGGTCCCCTTCGGGCTCGAGCACGCCGAAGGACTGGATGTAGCCTTCGTGCTGGAGGATCTTCGCGATCTCGACCTTCAGCCGGGACGACGGCATGTCCACGCGCGTGTGGCGCGCGAGCGTCGCGTTGCGGATGCGCGCCAGCATGTCTGCGATGGGATCAGTCATAACTCTCTATACCTTCTTACCTGGATGTCGATGTCTGCACGCCCGTCTGCCTCGCCGCATGACTCGCGGCCCGGCACGCGGCGCAACTACCAGCTGCTCTTCGTCACGCCCGCAATGTCGCCTTCGTGGGCGAGCTTGCGGAAGCACAGACGGCAGAGGGCGAACTTCCGCATGTAGGCACGCGGACGGCCGCAGCGGTTGCAGCGGTTGCGCAGCCGGATCTTGAACTTCGGCGTCTTGGCTTCTTTGGCGATTTTCGCGGTCGTGGCCATAAAAATAGGGTCCTGATTACGTTGTCCGGAACGGCATGCCAAGCAGCTGCAGCAGCTTGCGCGACTCCTCGTCGCTCTTGGCCGTCGTCACCACGGAGATGTTCATGCCGCGCGCCTTGTCGACCTTCATGTAGTCGATCTCGGGGAACAGCAGCTGGTCCTTGAGGCCGAGCGTGTAGTTGCCGCGGCCGTCGAAGCCCTTCGGCGACACGCCGCGGAAGTCGCGCACGCGCGGCAGGGCGACCGAGATCAGGCGGTCGAGGAAGTCCCACATGCGCTCGCCGCGCAGGGTGACCATCGTGCCGATCGGCATGCCCTGGCGGACCTTGAACTGCGCGATCGACTTCTTCGCGCGGGTCACGACCGGCTTCTGCCCCGTGATCTTGCCGACCTCGTCGACGCCGGTGTCGACGATCTTCGCGTTCTGCGTCGCTTCGCCCAGGCCCATGTTGACGACGATCTTCTCGATCTTCGGGATCGCCATCACGTTGCCGTACCCGAACTCCTTCTTGAGGGCCGGGATCACTTCGGATTCGTAACGTTCCTTCAGGCGGCTCATTTGTCCAGCACTCCATCGCACTTGCGGCACACGCGCACCTTCCGGCCGTCGTCGAGGATCTTCTTGCCGATGCGCGTCGGCTTGCCGCACTCCGGGCAGACGATCTGCACGTTGGAGGCGTGCAGCGGCGCCTCGCGTTCGAGCACGCCCCCCTTGACGTTCTTCTGGGGGTTCGGCTTGGTGTGCCGCTTGACGAAGTTCACGCCCTCGACGAGCACGCGGTTCTTGTCCGGGTCCAGGCGCACGACGCGCCCGCGCTTGCCGCGGTCCTTGCCGGTCGTCACGATGACGTTGTCGTTCTTTCGAATGGGTGTTGCGAGTCTCGACATATCTGTTTCCCGCACGCCCGACCTGAAGGTCGGGCCTACAGGACCTCCGGTGCGAGCGAAATGATCTTCATGAACCGGCGCTCGCGGAGCTCGCGGGCCACGGGCCCGAAGACGCGCGTCCCGATCGGTTCGTTGTTGTCGTTGACCAGGACGGCCGCGTTGCGGTCGAACCGGATGTAGCTGCCGTCCTTGCGCCGCTGCTCCTTGCGCGTGCGCACGATCACCGCCTTGACGACCTGCCCCTTCTTGACGGTGCCGTCGGGCGTGGCTTCCTTCACCGACGCGGTGACGAGATCCCCGAGCCGGGCGTACCGCCCGGTGGATCCGCCGAGCGGGTGGATGACCGCGATCTTGCGGGCCCCGGAGTTGTCCGCCACGTCGAGCACCGATTGCATCTGGATCATGGTGGTCTCCTAGATCTGCTTCGCTTTTTCGACGATGCGCGTCACGACCCACCGCTTGCGGCGGCTGATCGGACGGGTCTCGGCGATCGACACGCGGTCGCCGACCTTCGCCTCGTTCGTTTCGTCGTGCGCCAGGAACGTCGAGGTCCGGCGCTGGGTCTTGCCGTAGAGCGCGTCGCGGATCTGCCGCTCGATCGCGACCTTCACGGTCTTGTCCATCTTGTCGCTGACGACCACGCCAGTGACGGGTGCCTTCGTAGCCACTATGCCGTCTCCTTCTCGCGCAGCACGGTCTGCACGCGCGCGAGGTCGCGCCGCAGCGCCTTGAGTTTTCCTGCCGCCTCGACCTGCCCCATGGACTTCTGGATGCGCAGGCGGAAGAGCTGATCGTCGAACTCCTTCACGCGCTGGCGCAGCTCGTCCACGGCCAGGTCACGCACTTCGGCCACCTTCATGACGCCTTCTCCTGGGCAAACCGGGTCGCGAACTTCGTCTTGATCGGCAGCTTCGCCGCCGCCAGACGCATCGCTTCACGCGCGTCCTTCTCGTTGACGCCTTCCATCTCGAAGAGGATCTTCCCGGGGCGGACGACGCACACCCACTCTTCGGGCGCGCCCTTGCCCTTCCCCATTCGGGTTTCCTGCGGCTTCTTGGTGATCGGCTTGTCGGGGAACACGCGGATCCAGATCTTGCCGCCGCGCTTGACGAAACGGGTCATCGCGACACGCGCCGCTTCGATCTGCCGCGCCGTCATCCAGCAGGGCTCCATCGCCTTCAACCCGTAGTCGCCGAACGACACGTCGGAGCCGCGCCACGCCTTGCCCGCCATGCGGCCGCGCTGCTGCTTCCGATACTTGACTTTCTTCGGCATCAACATGATGTCTGTTCCTTACCGTAGGGGCGGTTCGTGAACCGCCCCGTGGCCCGTTGTCGCAAACCAGGTTTGGGCCCGTTGTCGATCTCCGTCACGGGGCCGTTCGCGGCCCGTCACGGGGCGGTTCGCGAACCGCCCCTACATCGTCACGCCCTCGGGGCTCTCCGGGGCGTTCTGTAATCCTCTTCGCGGCCGACGCGTGGCACGAGCCGCTCACCCTTGTAGAGCCACACCTTGACGCCGATGGCGCCGTAGGTCGTGAAGGCCTCCGCAAACCCGTAGTCGATGTCGGCGCGCAGCGTCTGCAGCGGCAGCTGCCCGTGCAGGTACCACTCGGAGCGCGCGATCTCGGCGCCGTTGAGCCGGCCCGACACCCGGACCTTGATGCCGCGCGCGCCAAAGCGCAGCGCCGACTCGACCGCCTTGCGCATCGCCCGGCGGAACGCCACGCGCTTCTCGAGCTGCATGGCCACCGACTCGCCGATCAGCTGCGCGTCGAGCTCGGGCTTCTGGATCTCCTGGATGTTGATGAAGACCTCGCGGTTGGTCTTCTTCTGGATCTCCTGCTTCAGCTTGTCGACTTCCGTCCCCTTGCGGCCGATGATGATGCCCGGACGCGAGGTGTGGATATCGATCTTCAGCTTGTTGGCGGCGCGCTCGATCTCGATCTTCGAGACGCCGGCGTGCGCGAACCGCTTCTTGAGCGTGTCACGCAGCTTCAGGTCCTCGTGGAGCAGCTTCGCGTAGTCCTTGTCGGCGTACCAGCGCGAGCGCCACGTCTTGTTGAACCCGAGGCGGAAGCCGTGCGGATGAACTTTCTGACCCATGCTGGTGCCTACTCCGTGGCCGCGGCGTCGCGGCTCTTCTTCGCGGTTGTCGTCTTCTTGGCGGCCGTGGCTTTCTTGCGCGCGCTCCCCGCCTTCGCCTTCGGCTTCGGCGAGGCGCCTCGGACCCGCCGCTTCGCTCCGCCCTCGGCGTCGGTGGCCGGGGCCGCAGTGACCTTCGAGAGCCGCTCGGCCACCTGCACCGTGAGGTGCGCGGTGCGCTTCACGACGCGGAAGGCGCGGCCCATCGGGGCCGGACGGATCCGCTTCTGCGACGGCCCCTGGTTCGCGTAGCACGCGTTGATGAACAGCCGCTCGACGTCGCCGCCAAAGCCGTCCTTCAGCGTCGCGTTGGCGATCGCCGACCGCAGCACCTTCTCGATGTCGCGCGCCACACCCTTGCGGGCGAACTTCAGCGTCGCCAGGGCCGTGTTGACGTCGCGGCCGCGGATCAGATCCAGCACCAGCCCGGCCTTCTGGGCCGAGGTGCGGATGTACTTCGCTGTTGCGTGTGCCTGGACTGCCATGACTATGCCTTCGCCGCCGGCGCGACCGCCGCGGCCTTGTCGCTCTTGGTCGTGTGCCCCTTGAACGTCCGCGTCGGCGCGAACTCGCCGAGCTTGTGCCCGACCATGTTCTCGGTGATGTAGACCGGGATGAACTTCTTCCCGTTGTGCACCGCGACCGTGTGCCCCACCATCTCGGGGATCACCGTCGAGCGGCGCGACCAGGTCTTGATGACCTTCTTCTCGTTCGCCCGGTTCATCCCCTCGATCTTCTCGAGCAGCGGGACGTCCACGAACGGACCTTTTTTCAGTGATCTACTCATATGTCTTCTTTTCTCAGTGCTCGCGGGGCCCCACCCCCGCTCGCGCGCGCTCGGGGGCGCCGCTGCGCGGCGCTTCCCTCCGGCCCCTCGCGCGGGCCGCAGGCGCTACTTCGTTCTCCGCGTGACGATGAAGCGGTCCGTGCTCTTGCGGTTCCGCGTCTTGTAGCCCTTGGTCGGCATGCCCCACGGCGACACCGGGTGGCGGCCGCCCGAGGTCTTCCCCTCGCCGCCGCCGAGCGGGTGATCCACCGGGTTCATCGCGACGCCGCGCACGTGCGGCCGCTTGCCCATCCAGCGGCTGCGGCCCGCCTTGCCGATCGAAATGTTCTCGTGGTCGATGTTGCCCACCTGCCCGATCGTCGCCAGGCAGTCCACGTTGATCTTGCGGATCTCACCCGACGGCATCTTGACCGAGGCGTAACCGCCTTCCTTGGCCACCAGCTGCACCGACGAGCCCGCGCTCCGCGCGATCTGCCCCCCCTTGCCCGGCTTCAGCTCCACGTTGTGGATCTGCGTGCCGAGCGGGATGTTCTTGAGCGGCAGGGCGTTGCCCGGCAGGATGTCGACCGACTCGCCCGAGACGATGGTGTCGCCGACCTTGATGCCGAGCGGCTGGATGATGTACCGCTTCTCGCCGTCGGCATACGTCAGCAGCGCGATCCGCGACGACCGGTTCGGGTCGTACTCGATCGTCGACACCGTCGCCGGAATGTCGCGCTTGTCGCGCTTGAAGTCGATGATCCGGTAGTTCCGCTTGTGACCGCCGCCGCGCCACCACGAGGTCAGCTCGCCGTGGTTGTTGCGGCCGCCGCTCTTCTTCAGCGGCTCGGTCAACGGACGGTACGGCTCGGTCGACGTGATGTCGTCGTTCACCTGGACGGTGTGATACCGCCGGGCGGGAGACGTCGGCTTGTACTTTTTAATGGGCATCGCGTCTGTCCTTATGCGCCTTCGAGGAACTCGGGGATCTTCTCGCCATCCTTGAGTTTCACGTAGGCCTTCTTCCAGTCGGAGCGCTGGCCGATGAAGCGTCCCTGGCGCTTGAACTTTCCGTGCGACACGCCCGTCCGGACCGCTTCGACCTTGGAGCCGAGCAGCTTCTCGACGGCGCGTTTGATGTCGATCTTGTTGGCGCCCGACGCCACCTCGAACACGATCGTCCGCGCATGCTCACGCGCCATCGTCGTCTTCTCGGTGATCAGGGGGCGTCGAATTACGTCTGTGAGTTTCATATCGATTCCGTCTCGATGTAGGGGCCGTTCGCGAACGGCCCCTACGCCAGAGTCTCCTGCAGCTTCTCGAGCGCATCTTTCGTCGCGATGATGTGCGCGGTGTCCATGATGTCGCGCGCGGTGACGCGCGCGCTCTGGACGACCTTCACCCCGGGGATGTTGCGGGCCGACAGGGCAAACCCCTCGTCGGGCGTCACGTCGATCACCAGCGTCTTGCCGCGCACGCCGAGGCGGCCGAGCAGCTCGACGGTCCCCTTCGTCTTGCGGTCTTCCGAGGCGAGACGATCGACGACGATCAGCGTGCCGTCGGCCAGCTTGGCGGCCATCGCCGCGCGCAACGCGCCCATCCGCACCTTCTTCGGGAGGTCGTACTCGTAGCTGCGGGGCTGCGGTCCGAACACGGTGCCCCCCTTGCGCCAGAGCGGGGTGCGGCTCGAACCGACCTGCGGCCGGCCGGTGCCCTTCTGCTTGTAGGGCTTGATGCCGCCGCCGCTGACGAGCGCGCGGTTCTTGGTCGCGTGCGTGCCGCGGCGCTCCGAGGCGTTCTGCTGCACGACCGACTCCCAGATGAGCTCGGTCTTGATGCGCCCGCCGAAGATCTCGTCGTTGAGCTCCAGCGCGCCGACCTTCTCGTTCTGTCCGTTCACGATGTCGAGTTTCATTTCTTTATGCTCGCGGGGCCCCACCCCCGCTCGCGCTGCCTCGCGTCTTCGCGCTCGGCAGCAGCCGCAGGCGCTGCTGATACAGCTCCCGGGCTGGGTCATCTTCATCTCAGCACGGCCACCCGGGTCCCGAGACCCGAGACCCGAGTCCCTACTTCTTCGCCTTCTTCGCGACGGTCACCTTGCCGGCCTTCTCGGCCTGCACCTGCGGCTCGGGCTTGGCGGCGATCGCCTTGCGCACGACTACGTAGCCGCCCGGCGCGCCCGGGATCGCGCCGCGGATCACGAGGATGTTGTTGTCGGCATCCACCTGGACGATCTTGAGGTTGCGCACCGTCACCCGGTCGCTGCCCATGTGCCCCGCCCCGCGCATCCCCTTGATGACGCGCGAGGGATAGGACGAGGCGCCGATCGAGCCGGGCGCGCGATGGAACATCGAGCCGTGCGTCGCCGCGCCGCCGCGGAAGTTGTGACGCTTCATGACCCCCTGGAAGCCCTTGCCCCGGCTGACGCCGATCACGTCCACGCGGTCGCCGCTGTTGAACACGTTGTTCACCAGCACCTGGTCCCCCGCCTTCGGCATCTCGGCCCCCTTGGCCAGTTTGAGCTCGCGGCGGATGCGGGTCGGCGGCACGCCGGCCTTCTTGTAGTGGCCGGCCTGCGGCTTGTTCTCGCGTGACGGACGGTCCTCGACGAGCCCGACCTGGACGGCGTCGTAGCCGTCGGCCTGCGCGAGCTTCGCCTGGACGACCACGCACGGGCCGGCCTTGACGACCGTCGCCGGCACCACCGTGCCGTCGGCCGCAAAGACCTGGGTCATGCCGAGCTTTTTACCGATGATTCCTGTAAGCATTACTTGTGCTCCTTCCCGAACGCCTTGATCTCGACGTCCACGCCCGCCGGCAGATCCAGCTTCATCAGGGCGTCGACGGTCTGCGGCGTCGGCTCGAAGATGTCGATCAGGCGCTTGTGCGTCCGGAGCTCGAACTGCTCGCGCGACTTCTTGTCCACGTGCGGCGAGCGGAGGACGGTCCACTTGTTCTTGTCGGTCGGCAGCGGGATCGGCCCGGCCAGGCGCGCGCCGGTGCGCCGCGCCGTGTCCACGATCTCCGTGGTCGACTGGTCCAGCACCCGGCTGTCGTAGGCCTTGAGGCGGATGCGGATCTTGTCACTGAATGGTGATGCCATAATTTTCCTTGTCGTGGGCCGTTCGCGAACGGCCCCTACGCCTTGCCCTGCATGCGGGCGACGACTTCTTCACTGACGTGGTTCGGCGCCGGCTCGTACCGGTCGAAGTGCATCGAGTAGGTCGCGCGCCCCTGCGTCCGCGACCGGAGGTCGGTCGCGTAGCCGAACATCTCCGAGAGCGGCACGCGCGCGTTGATGATCTGCGTGCCCCCACGGTCTTCCTGCGACTGGATCGCGCCGCGGCGGCTCGACAGGTTGCCCATCACGTCGCCCATGTGTTCTTTCGGCACGACGACCTCGACGCGCATCACCGGCTCGAGCAGGACGGGCTTGGCCTTCTTCGCGGCGTCCTGGAACGCCATCGACCCGGCGATCTTGAACGCCATCTCCGACGAGTCGACGTCGTGGTACGAACCGTCGTACAGCTCGATCCGGACGTCGTCCACGGGATAGCCCGCGAGCACGCCGCGCGTGAGCGCTTCCTTGATGCCTTCGTCGATCGGCTTGATGAATTCCTTCGGGATCGATCCGCCGCTGATCTTGTTCTCGAAGATGTAGCCCGAGCCCGCCTCGCCCGGATAGAGGTGGATCTTCGCGTGGCCGTACTGGCCGCGGCCGCCGGTCTGCTTGGCGTACTTCATCTCGCCGTCAGCCGGGCGCGTGAGCGTTTCCTTGTAGGCGACCTGCGGGCGGCCCACCGTCGCCTCGACGCTGAACTCGCGCTTGAGGCGGTCCACGATGATCTCGAGGTGCAGCTCGCCCATCCCCGCGATCACGACCTCACCGGTGGCCGGGTCGGTCTTCACGCGGAAGGTCGGGTCCTCCGCCATCAGCTTGCCCAGGCCCGCGCCGAGCTTTTCCTGGTCGGCCTTCGTCTTCGGCTCGATCGCGAGCGAGATCACCGGCTCCGGGAAGCTCATCGACTCGAGGACGACCGGGTGCTTCTCGTCGCAGATCGTGTCGCCGGTCGAGACGGTCCTGAGCCCGACGGCCGCGGCGATGTC
>JBBECO010000229.1:12512-13900 GCA_040881785.1 Vicinamibacterales bacterium | reverse complement strand
GCTCGCGTGAACTCTGTGACTGTACGCAAATTGCGTACATGTGTATGCGTTTCACGTACAGAACGGCTGACTTTGACAGGACTCGGCCCATTTGCTAAGGTTGGGGCATCCGATACGCCCGTAGGCGGGCACTATCTACGTCAAGGCTCCCCGGTTCATTCCGGGGGGCCTTTTCTTTTGGTGCAGCCGTGAAAAAGATCGCGGTGATGATCGACGGCGGATTCGTGCGCGTCCTGGCGAGAAAGGCTGGCAAGACCTACGATCCGGCATTCATCGAGAAAGTCGGACTGGCGTGCAGGGGCGACGCCGAGGAAATCCATCGAATCCTCTACTACGACTGCCCCCCCTACGAAGGGACCGTCACCTTGCCAGTTTCTGGCGGAAAGCACAAGTTCACCGGGTCCGACACCTGGATGAACGAGCTCGCTCGCCGGGATCTCTTCGCGGTGCGGCGCGGCGTGCTGAAATTTCGCGGGTGGACACCCAGGAAGATTCCCATCGCGGCCAGCGTGGCGGCGTTGAAGGACTCGGATTTCGGCCCTGACTTCGAGCAGAAGGGTGTGGACATGCGGATCGGCCTCGACATGGCCAATTACGCATCCAACCGGTCCGTCGAGTTGATCGCCCTGATGACGAACGACACCGACTGCATCCCCGCGATGAAGTACGCGCGACGGGCCGGCCTTCAGGTTGTCCTCCTCTGTGTTCCGGGCTGCACTCCCGCACCGGAGCTCCTGGGACATTGCGATTTCGTTCGCCACGTCGCCTGGCCATAACGATGGCCGAATTCGAAGTCCCGCAGCCGATCATCTGCTCTCCCTTCGAGGAGCCAGAACGGCACTGGCATCTCGAAGAAGGCGGCGCGCCGACCGAACCGACTCCCGGCCGGCGTCCGGCCCATTACTTCTACCGGGAGCCCGGACGGGAAACGGATGAAGGAGCGCCGACCGGCACGCTCATCGAGCTGAAGCTCGTGAACCTCGTGCGCAACCGTGTCAAGGCCTGGCGCGGCGACGGGTATCCAGGGGTGACCGCGACGACGCTCGAACTGCTCAACTACTGGCGACGCGACGGTCGCGCCTTCCGCCCGTTCTTCGCGCAGCTCGAAGCGGTGGAAACGATCATCTTCCTGAACGAGGCCCGTCGCGATTACCTGCAGGGCATCTCGGTCCCGAGTGACGAACCGAGCGAGAAGCAAAAGACCGAACAGGGCTACAAGGCGTTCCAGCGCTACGCCTGCAAGATGGCCACAGGCTCGGGAAAGACAACGGTCATGGGGATGCTCTCCGCCTGGAGCATCCTGAACAAGGTCCACGATCGCTCCAACGCCCGCTATTCGGATGTCGTGCTCGTCGTGTGCCCGAACGTCACGATTCGCAGCCGGCTCG
>JBBECO010000229.1:0-12412 GCA_040881785.1 Vicinamibacterales bacterium | reverse complement strand
TATTCGGATGTCGTGCTCGTCGTGTGCCCGAACGTCACGATTCGCAGCCGGCTCGCCGAACTGGATCCGAAACTTGGCGACGCCAGCCTCTACCGCAAATCGGATCTGGTTCCGCCGCATCTGATGGCGGATCTCACGCAGGGACGCGTGCTCGTGACCAACTGGCATGTGTTCGAACCCCACAGCATGCAGACGGGCGGCGTCAGTGCGCGCGTCTCGAAGGCCGGACGGCGAGAGGTGGTGCCGGAGCTGATCACGATCGCCGCGAAAACCACAACCGCGCGCGGACGACGGTATCTGACGCCGGACGAGTACGCCCGCCAGGTGGCCGCCGGGATGATCGAAGTGAGGGACGAGGAGCGCGACAAGGAGGGCCACCTCGTTCGCGCCTTCGTGTCGCGCGAGCGATACGTCGAGAGCGATACGGCACTTCTGAACCGGATCCTGGGCCGCGAAGTCGGATCGAAGCAGAACATCCTCGTCCTGAATGACGAAGCCCACCACGCGTACCGCATCCGCAAGGACGAGCCGGACCCGGACGAAACCGACCTCCTCGGCGAGGAGGAGGACGCCGACGAGTTCTACAAGGAAGCGACCGTCTGGATCGAGGGGCTCGACCGGATTCACAAGCTGCGCGGGATCAACTTCTGCGTGGATCTCTCGGCGACACCGTATTTTCTCGGCCGCGTGGGTCAGGACGCCAACCGTCCCTTCCCCTGGGTCGTGAGCGACTTCTCCCTCACCGACGCCATCGAATCGGGTCTCGTCAAGATTCCGCAGCTGGCCGTCCGCGACACGAGCGGCGCCGAGGTTCCCGGGTACTTCAACGTCTGGAAGTGGATCCTGCCGAAGCTCACGCCGGCCGAGCGCGGCGGTAAGAAAGGTTCGCCCAAGCCTGAGGCCATCCTGAAATGGGCGAACACGCCCATTTCGATGCTGGGCGGCCTGTGGGAGCAGGACCTCGCGGAATGGGCGCAGTCGGCCGACGATCCGCGTCCGCCGGTCTTCATCCTCGTCTGCAAGAACACCGCGATCGCGAAGGTCGCGTTCGACTGGCTCGCCGAGAACAAGCCGCCGATGGGCGTTCCGCCCGCGAAGATCGCCGGCTTCCTGAACACCCAGGATCGCATCAACACGATCCGCGTGGATTCGAAAGTCGTACGCGAAACCGACACCGGCCATGCCAAGAGCGACGAGGTGCAGTGGATGCGCTTCACGCTCGATACGGTGGGTAAGACCGGATGGCCGAGAGATCTTCAGGGCCGGCCGATCTATCCCGAGGGGTTCGAGGAACTCGCCGGGAAGCGTGATCTGCCTCTTCATCCGCCCGGCCGCGACGTCCGCTGCATCGTCTCGGTCGGCATGCTCACCGAGGGCTGGGACTGCAACACCGTCACACACATCGTCGGGCTGCGACCGTTCATGTCGCAGCTGCTCTGCGAGCAGGTTGTCGGCAGGGGCCTGCGCCGCCGCACCTACGAGCTCGCCGACAACGGCTTGATGACCGAGGAAGTCGCCAAGGTGTTCGGCGTACCCTTCCAGGTCATTCCGTTCAAGGCGACCGCGACGGCCGCTCTGAAGCCGCCACAGCAACGGCACCACGTGCAGGCCATACCGGCTCGAGCTCCATTCGAGATTCAGTTTCCGCGCGTGGAGGGCTATCGGCAGGCAATTCGTAACCGCCTGTCCATCGACTGGAACGCCGTGCCTCCGCTCTTCCTGGATCCCGCGAAGATCCCACCCGAAGTGCAGGTGAAGGCCTCGCTGCCCACCAACAGCGGCCGGCCGTCCTTGAGCGGCCCAGGCAGGCTGGAGAACGTGGACCTCAATCCCTACCGGTCGGGCCGGCGCCTGCAGGAACTCGTGTTCGAACTGGCAAAGGATCTGACGCGTGAGTACGTGGCGAGCAGCGCCTGCGAGGCTCCAGCGCACGTGTTGTTTCCGCAGCTGGTGCGAATCGTCCAGAAATATGTGGACGAAAAGGTGACGCCCATTTCACCGGCCGAACGCGTCGATCTCTTTCTCTCGCCCTACTACGGGTGGGCGATCGAGCGGCTGGTCGAATCTGTCCGCCAGGACACGTCGCAGGGTGAAGCGCCGGAAGTCCCGCGGTATGAAACGAGCCGCGGCCCTGGGTCAACCGCTGACGTGGACTACTGGACGAGCAAGGACGTCCGCGAGGTGATGCGCAGTCACGTGAACTACGTCGTGGCCGACACGAAGAAGTGGGAGCAGGAGGCCGCGTACCACATCGACACGCATGCCGCCGTTGATGCCTTCGTCAAGAACGCGGGGCTCGGTTTCGCGATCCCTTACCTCCACAACGGCCAGGCGCACGACTACATCCCCGATTTCATCATCCGTTTGAAGACCGAGCCGGTCGTTCATTTGATCCTCGAGACGAAGGGGTTCGATGAGCTGGCCGACGTGAAGGCGGCCGCCGCGCAGCGCTGGGTGGCGGCGGTCAATGCGGACGGACAGTTCGGGCGATGGGAATACGAGATGGCGCGCGCGATGCCGCGGGTTCGCGTCATCCTGGATCGATTCGTCGAAGTGGATTAACCAGACCGCCGGCGCCTCCTCACCTCGCCGCCTCGGGAGCAAGGACGAGGGTTTCGGTAGTGGTCAAGTTTCAGGATGGGCGTCGCAGCACGATCGGCCCTCTGCGGCTCTGAGCGGACAGGGCTGATCCGCATAGGAGCAGAAGACGCAGCAGTCTCCCGGCTTTGGCCGCATCACGACCTTGCACGAGGGGCAGTCGAAAAAGAAGAGGCAGCGATCTGTGGGCATTTCCTCCGCGGTTGGCTGCCCACAAGACGGACAGATGATGGTAGCGGTCATACGCCGCCGATTCTACGTCAATGCGGACGGGCAGTTCGGGCAATGGGAGTATGAGATGGAGCCGCATTTTGCAACAACGGTCACCTGCCGTAGACTTCGGTCATGAACTTGCTCGACCGAATCGCCGTTGATCCCACAATCCGATTCGGCAAGCCGTGCGTACGAGGCACTCGCATTTCGGTTGGAGACGTTCTTGGCTATCTGGCCAGCGGAATGTCAGAGGCGCAGATTCTTGCGGATTTTCCGCAATTGACGCTCGACGACGTGAGGGCCTGTCTCACCTATGCGGCCGAGCGTGAGCGCCGCACGCTGAGCACGCCGGCGGCTTGAAGTGCCCCGGCTCTTGTTCGATGAGCCGCTGTCGGAAGATCTGTGCGAGCTCCTGGCCGACATCTTCCCAGGCTCCCTGCACGTCCGATTGCTGGGGCAGGGCGGCGCCGCGGATGCGACGGTGTGGGACCTCGCACGGCAGCACGGGTGCCTGGTCGTCAGCAAGGACGAGGATTTCCACAGACTTGCCGTCCTGCATGGCGCGCCGCCGATGTTCGTCTGGATTCAGCTGGGCAACTGCAGCACCGACGAGATTGCGCAGCTGTTGCGGCGCCATCACGCGGACATCCTTCGCTTCAGTGAGCACAGCGAAGCCACTGTCCTCGAGCTGGGTTAAGACAACGCCGGTTGGCGCCAGGCTGACCGATCCGGTCGCCGTTCGCCGCTCGGTCAGCGCCGGCTATCAGTGCCGGCGCTGGATCCCGGGCGCGCGAACCAGCAGGGCGACCCCCAGCAGCATCAGCAGCAGTGACACGACGTGCGCCACGGTGAGCGGACCGAGGACCCTCGTGTTGATGCGAAGGAACTCGATCAGGAAGCGTGCGCCGGCCGCGAGCACCAGGTAGCGGCCGAGCACCGCCGCGTCGGCCATGCCCTGACGACGCCACCTGATGAGCACCCACGTCAGGGACGCGAGGAATGCCGCCTCATAGAGCTGCGTCGGATGGACGGGGACATCCGTCGGCGGCAGGCCCTCGGGAAACGCGACGCCCCACGGCAGATCCGTCGGCCGCCCGTAATCGTCCCCCACCAGGAAACACCCGATGCGTCCGAAGAAGTGGCCGAGCGCCAGTGCAGGCGTCGCGGCAGACAGGATCGGGAGGACCGGCCAGCGCCCGCGGAGGATCGCGACCAGGCCGCTGCCAACCCCGCCGATCAATCCGCCGTACCAGCTCAGGCCGCCACGCGCGAACAGCAGCGAGGCGATCGAGGCGTCGCCGGCGTTCTCGGCCACATACAGGAGCTTCGCCCCAACCAACCCGCCGATCAGCCCGATGACCGCCGCGTCAGCCGCCGACGCCGGCAGACCGCGCCGATCGAGCTCCCGCTTGAAGAGCCAGAGACCGGCCAGCGCGCCGATGGCGACCAGGACCCCGAAGCTCGTGACCTCGAACGCGCCGATGCGAAACAGGACTGGATACACATCCACCTCGCGAAGGACAGCCGCCGTCTTCTCTATTGCACCACGACCGCGCCCTTGTGCATATTCATCCCGCAGGCGAATCCGACCTCACCACTCGCCGGAACGGTGATCTCCACCTGGACGGGCGTGTTGAGCGGCAGCGCCTTCCGGACCTTCTGCGACGGGACGACGACTTCGGTCGCGCAACTCAGCTCGACGAGCCGGGTGAACTCGAGCGTCACGCGGCTGCCCGGTGCGGCAGGAATGCGCGATGGCTCGAAGCCGCCATCGTTCACCAGCACCTTCACGACACGCGGTGCCTCCTCCGCAGCCGCGGCCGGCCCCTGAGTCCGGGCCGGAGCGTCGGGTGGCCGCAGGCCCAGGCGCTCGCGCTCGGCGCGGACCAGGAAGCTGCCCTTCGCCACAACCTGATCCCCCGCGCTGACGCCGCGAAGGATCTCCACCGCATCCCCGTCGCGCGTCCCGACCGTCACCTCACGCTCGACGTACTCGCCGGTCTGCCCGGCAGGGGCCAGATAGACAAACGTCCGTGCGCCGATGGTCTGCACCGCCTCCGCCGGAACGGTCACGGCCGCCGAGGCCTGCGGCGTCACGAGGTCGACGTTGACGAACATCCCGAAGCGCAGATCGCCGCCCGGATTCGGCACTTCGACGCGCACCTGGCCGGTCCGCGTGTCGGGCCGCAGGTCGGGCGAGATGTAGCTCACCTTGCCGTTGATCCGGCGATCGGGGAACGCATCGGCCACGACGGTGGCGGCCCCCCCGACCCGCACCTTCGAGAGGTCCGCTTCCTGCACGTCGGCAATCACCCACACCGGTGACAGACTCGCCACGGTGAACAGCTCCGAGCCGGGGTCCACGACGAGGCCGATGTTCGCCTTGCGTGCGGTCACGATGCCGGTCACGGGCGCCGGGACGGTGACCGTCGCGGACGCCGCGGACGGTGTCGCCGTCGCTCGCTCCGGCGACAGACCCAGCTCGCGAAGGCGGGCGCCGGCCCCCTGGACTTCCGCGGCGAGCCGTGCCCGCATGGCTTCGTCCGCTTCGCGCTCCTGCCGGCTCGCGGCGCCGATCTCCACGAGCCGCGTCGTCCGCGCGAGCCGCTGTTCGGCTGCGACGAGCTCCGCGCGCGCCGAGGCATATTTCGCCTGCGCGTCGGCGAGATCGGAGCTGTAGATGCGGGCCAGCGGCGCGCCGCGCTGGACGCGGTCGCCGAGCTGCGCCGAGACGCTGGTGACCCGTCCGCTGACGAACGGCGTGACCACGACCTGCCCGTACTCGTCCGGCTGGACGGTGCCTGGCAGACGAAGATGGGCCGCCACCACGCGCGTCTGCGCGGTCGCGATGCCGATACCGGCGCGCGCGGCCAGATCGGCCGACACGGGCACCGTCACGTCGGGCAACGGACCCGTTGTGGCGGGCGCCGGGGCCGATGCGGCGGGCGTGGTCCCGCCCGTGGCGTCGGGGGCGTGAAGCTCCTCGGCGCCGCGCCCCATGAGCAGCGTGCTCACAACGGCGCCGGCGGCGAAGAGCGCCAGCCCGCCGGTGATCAGAGCGGTGCGCCCCAACGGACGACGGACGCGCTCATCGGTACCTTGAATGCTCATCGCTCTACTCCTCCGCGGGCCGCCCGCAATTGCGCCTGGGCCTCGAACGCGTCGGCCAGCGCGTCGCTGTAGGCCATTTCCAAGTCCAACGTCCGCTGCTGCTCCGCCAGGACCTCGATCACCGTGTTCCGCCCGAGCTGGTAGGCCTCGCGCATCACGTCCAGATTGCGTCGCGCGGTCTCGCGCAGCGCGCCCGTGAAGACCGACAGCGAGGCACGCGCCGCCTCGACCCGCGCCGTCGCGGCCGCGACTTCGCTCGACGCCTGCAGCCGGCGGGCCTCGGCGGTCCGTTCGGCCGCGGTCCGCCGCGTTTCCGCTGCGGCCACCGCGCCCTGGTTGCGATTGAAGAGCGGCACCATCACCATCGCCCCCACGGTGACGTTGTGGAAGACGCCGCGGATCGGCTCGAGCTGCCCGTCCATCCCGAACGCCTGTTGCGGAAATCCGGATTCCATCCGCATGTAGCCGCCAAAGACGGAGAGATCGAATCGTCCGCCGCTGCGGAGCTCGGTCGCCCGGGCGGCTTCGACGTCGATCCGGGCGAGGGCTTCCCTGACGTCGGGACGGGTGTCGACGCCTGCGTCAGACGAGGCAGCCCTGAAGGGCTGCGCTACACCGTCAGGTGAGGCGTCGACGCCGTCGTCACGGGAGACCGCCATCGAGCGGTCCACGGCCTGCTCCAACGTTTCGCGGACGGTGAGCGGCGCCGATGGCTGCAGACCCACGAGCCGCTTCAACTCGAGGAGCGCCGCGTCGGCCTGGCCTGTGGCCAACGCGCGCCGGGCCTCGAGCCGGCCGGCGTCCACCGCGGCGGCATCCCGTTCGACACGAGGGGCCGCGCCCGCCTCGGCCCGCTCGCCCAGCAGGGTCACCGTCTCGCGCGCCGCCGTCCAGAGCTCGTCCAGCAGGACGAGATCGCGGACGGCCATGAGCAGCTCTCCATACTGCATCTCGATCGCCAGCGTCAGCATCCGCTGCTGCTCGGCGACCCCCGCGGCCGTCATCTCGACTTCCGCCTCGGCGGTACTGACGCGGGCGCCGCGCCGGAACAGCTCCAGCGGCCAGTTGGCCATGGCCGCCCACTGCCCCATCCCCCCGCGCATGCGCTGCCGCTCGACCGACACGCTGGGATTCGCGCGGAGCCCGGCCTGCTGCACCTGGTGGCGCGCAGCAGTCGTCGCGAGCAGCGCCGCCTGAATGCCTGGCTCCTGACGCAAGCCCAGCGCAATCAGATCCGCCAACGACGTGCCGGCCGCCGGATCGACGTACCGTCTGGTGACCTCCGGCGGACTCGTGGTGTGCGGCTCCTGCCGCGCGCTGGCGGCAGCCGGAATGAACAGGGCCGCCGCGATGACGACGATCGAACGAAGGACGTAGCTCATTGCACCGTGACCTCGAAATTGGCGGAGCGTGGGACTCCGCCGGTGTGCCAATCCACTCTGAACTGCCAGGCGCCGGCCATCTCGAACTCTCCCGTGGCCTGGTAGCGGCCGGCGCTGCCGGACGGCTCGACCCGCACGCCCCCTGACATGACCATGCCGGGCATCGACATCACGGCCGACACCGTCACCTGGCCGGCATCGACGAGCGCGCCCGATGCGTCGCGGAACTCCAGCGCGAAGGTGTTGCGGCCCTGATGCAGCGCCCCGGTCGCCGACAGCAGCGACATCTGCAGCTCGCCGGCCGCGACGGTCTGGATCACGCTGCCCGCCGGCAGGTCGGCGCCCGTGCGCTGCCAGCGATAGAGACCAAAGGCGAGGACTGCCAGCAGCGCGACGCCTGCGGCGATCATGGCCGGCACTCGGCGCGTTCCGGTGCGTCCCGGCATATCCGCGAGCGGCTCGTCGTCAGGCTCCCGAGGCAGCCGCCGTTCACGCAGCCAGTAAAAGATCACCGGCGTCACGATGAGGACGTGGAGCAGCGACGAGACCATGCCGCCGAGCACAGGCGCCGCCAGCGGTTTCATGATTTCGGCGCCGACGCGTGAGCTCCACATGATCGGCAGCAGCCCGGCCACCACGGTGGACACGGTCATGACCTTTGGCCGCAGACGCAGCAGCGCGCCTTCGCGCACCGCCTCGCGAAGCTCCCGCCGCGTCAGCGCGCGCCCGGCGGCCGCGAGCTTGTTCACGACGGCCTCCTCCAGGTAGATCACCATCACGACTCCGGTCTGCACGGCCGTGCCAAAGAGCGCGATGAACCCGACCCAGACCGCCACCGAAAAGTTGTAGCCGAGGAAATAGACGAGATACACGCCGCCGGTGAGGGCGAACGGCACCGCCAGCAGGACGTGCGCGGCTTCCAGGAACGAGCGGTAGGTGGCGACCAGCAGCAGGAAGATGATCGCCAGCACGATCGGCATCACCAGGAAGATCCGGGCGCGCGCGCGTGCCTGGTTCTCGTAGCGGCCGCTCCAGCCGACGTAATAGCCCGGCGGCAGCGAGAGCCCGCTCGCGACGCGGGCCTTCGCCTCGTCCACGAAGCCGCCCACGTCGCGTCCCTGGACGTTGAGCAGGACCGTCGCCAGCAGCAGCCCGTTCTCCGAGGAGATCATGGACGGCCCGCGCGTCTGCTCGATCCGGGCGAGGTCGCGCAGCGGAACCTGCGCGCCGCCGGGCGTGGCGACGAGCGTGTCGCCGATCGTCGCGACGCTGCTGCGGAACTCCGGCGCGTACCGGACGCGGACCGGAAATCGCTCCCGTCCTTCGATGGTCGTCGTCAGCACGTTCTCACCGACCGCCGTCTCGATCACCGCCTGGACGGCGCCGACGCTCAAGCCGTAGCGGGCCGCCGCGGCCCGGTCGACGTGAATGTCCAGGTACTGTCCGCTAGCCACCGGCTCGGGATACACGTTCGAGGCGCCGGGAATCACGCGCAGCAGATCGGCGATACGGCGCGCCGTCTCGTCGAGGGTCTGGAGGTCGCTGCCGAAGACCTTGACGCCCACTTCGGACCGTACACCGGTGGTCAGCATGTCGATGCGGTTGATGATCGGCATGGTCCAGATGTTGGCGACGCCCGGCATGCGCGTGGCCGCGTCCATATCGGCCCGCAGGCGCTCGACCGTCATCCCGTCGCGCCACTCATCGCGCGGCTTGAGCTGGACGACCGTCTCGGTCATGTTCAGCGGCGACGGATCGGTGGAGGTGTCGGCGCGCCCGACTTTTGCCACGACCTGCGCGACCTCCGGGAACTGCAGCAGCGCCTCGTTCTGTCGGGCCGCGATGTCGGTGGCCTGTTCGAGCGAGATGCTCGGATCCGCGATCGGCATGAACATCAGGTCCCCCTCGTTCAGCGGGGGCATGAACTCGCTGCCGATCCGGGAGCCGGCCGCCAGCGCGCCGGCGAACAGCAGCCCGGCGAGCGCGACCGTCGCGACCCGGTTCGCCAGGGCCCAGTCGAGCACCGGCGAGTACAGCCGCCGCAGCGCGCGCATCACCGGGTTCGCATCTTCTCCGCGCATGTGACCGCCGAGCAGAAAGCTGCAGAGCACGGGGACCAGCGTCACGGCCATGACGGTCGCCGCCAGGACCGCGAGCGTCTTGGTGAACGCGAGCGGATGGAACAGCTTGCCTTCCTGCCCGGTCAGCGCGAACACCGGCACGAACGCGAGCAGGATGATCGCCATCGAGAAGAACACCGGCCGGCCGACCAGGCGCGTTGAATCGAGCACGGCGCGGGTCACCGCGGCGCGGTCGCGCGTGTCGATCCCCCGGCGCTCGACGAACCGGAAGGCGTTCTCGGTCACGACGATCCCGGCGTCGACGAGCACGCCGATCGCAATCGCGATCCCGGCGAGGCTCATGATGTTGGAGGTGATGCCGGCCCAATACATGCCGAGGAACGCCGCCAGGACCGCCAGCGGAAGCGGCAGCGTGACGATCAGGATCGAGCGGAAGTGCATGAGGAAGATCACGTGCGCCAGCGTGACGAGCGCGACCTCCTCGAGCAGCGCGATGCGCAGCGTATCGATCGCCTGCTCGATCAGCTGGGACCGGTCGTAGAACGGCACGATCCTCACGCCCGGCGGCAGACCCGGCCCGAGCTCCGTGATACGCGCCTTGACGAGATCGATCACCTCACTGGTGTTCACGCCCGATCGCGCGACGATGACGCCGCCGACCGCCTCGTGTTTCCCTTTCACGAGCGAGGAGATGCGGAAGGCGTTCCCGACCTGCACCGTCCCGACCTGCCTGACGAAGACCGGGACGCCGGCGGAGGCGCCGACGACGATGTTCTCGACGTCCTCGACCGATTCGATCAGGCCGACGCCACGGACGATCGTCCAGCTGCCGCTCGCCTCGAGCACGTTGCCGCCGACGTTCTGGTTGCTGTTGCGTACCGATTCGGCCACCTCGCCGAGAGAAATGCCGTAGCCACGCAGCCGGTTCGGGTCGATGTCGATCTGGTACTGCTGGATGTGCCCGCCGATGCTCGCCACCTCGGCGACACCCGGGACGGCATTCAACTGATAGCGGAGATACCAGTCCTGGATCGTCCGCAGCTCCCGCAGCGAATGTGTGTCGCTCTCGACCGTGTACCAGAAGACGTGCCCGACACCCGTGGCATCCGGACCGAGCGTCGGCACCACGCCCTCCGGCAGCAGTTTGCTCGCGAGACTCAGGCGTTCGAGCACGCGTGTCCGCGCGAAGTACTGCTCCGTGTCGTCCTCGAAGATCACGTAGACCATCGAGAAGCCGAACGCCGACTGCGACCGCACGACGCGCACGCCGGCCAGCCCCTGGAGGTTCGTCGTGAGCGGATAGGTGACCTGGTCTTCCACTTCCTGCGGGCTGTGCCCGGGCCAGTCGGTGAAGACGATGACCTGGTTGTCGGACAGGTCCGGAATCGCGTCGATGGGCGTGGCCCGAAGCGCCCAGTAGCCCCATCCACCAAGAGCCAGGTAGAGACCCAGGACGACGTACCGGTGTTTCAGCGAGAGAGCGATGAGTCCGTTGATCATGAGACCGTCCAGCGGCGCACACGCGTGCGCAAACGTGTGAACACAGGCAGCCTTACGGCTGCCGTACACACCAATAACGTGTAGCGCAGCCCTTTCAGGGCTGCCGTACACACCAATGACGTGTAGCGCAGCCCTTTCAGGGCTGCCGTACACAGATCGGCTGTCTCAGATCAGGAATACGGAATCGAGGAGATGGATCGAGGGGCGCGCGGCGCGCGCGCGCGGGTCGAGGACGAAGGACTGCGGAACCGGTGGCGCAGAGGGAACCGGCTCCGAGACGAGCGCGCCCGGCGTGATGACGACGGCGGTGACCACCTGCGCGTGCTGGCGCGGCTCGCCGTCCGCGCAGCATGTGTCGGCCGCGACCGAAGTGCACTCCGTATCCACGGCGGCGCAGCAGGCATGGCGCTCGGCCGCCGGCGCCGACCATCCCGCGCAGGCCACGGCGGCGTACCCCACCGGCGTCAGGACGAGCGCGAGCACGAGGACCGCGAGCCGCCAGAGTCTGGACTGAGTGGGCACTCCCAGCATTCTAGCTCTTTCCCCCGCGATGCGTATGACCGGCGTCATATCTACAGCTATTCACTTCTCGCCCTGCGAGCCGCCAGGGCGGCCTCGAGCATCGGGAGTTGGGCTGAGTCCTTCGGCCGCTTCGCCGCGCGTTTGCTGGCGATGACGCGCTCGAGCGGCAGCACCTTGACGGGCAACCCCTCGAGGTCGTAGTCGCGCGCATCGCGGAACTCGCTCTCGAACGACGCCAGCCCCGAGGCCGTGAGCACGAGATCGACCCGGTCGAGCCCCTCGCCGCCGATGGCCGGCGGCTGCAAGCCGAAGCCGGACGTGTAGAGGCCACCGGCCTCTCGAGCGGCCGTGCGCAGCTGTTCCTCGTCAATCCGGCCGAACCATAAATCGAGATCCTGGGTGGTGCCGGGGGCCCCTTCGAGCAGCGCGGCCCCCATACCGACAATGAGATACCGAACGCCACGGGCGTTGAGCGCCTCGAGGAAGCGACGTTCAGCGGGCGTGAGGACGAGTTCGAACACGGGAAAGGCCTCGGCGGAGGCGGTCGGCCGGAGAGAGCTCGAGTGCCCTGAGGGCATGATAGACATCGCCGGGATCGACGCCGGGATTGGCGGCCGCGATGGCGTGCGCCTCACGCCACAGCGTTTCGCTGTGGAGGATCCAGGCGCGCTCGTCGCCGGTCAGCGCCTCGAGGTCGGACTGGCCGCGTCCCATCACCTCATCATGCCATGGATCTTGGGTATCGGCGGTGACCTCCGTCACAGCTCCGCGCGCCGCAGCCGCAGGGCGTTCAGGATCACCGAGACCGAGCTCAACGTCATCGCGGCGCTCGCCCAGATGGGGCTGATCAGGATCCCGATCACTGGATACAGCACACCGGCCGCCACCGGCACCCCCACCGCGTTGTAGACAAAGGCCAGAAACAGGTTCTGCCGGATGTTCTTCATCGTCGCGGCTCAAGCGACGGGCGCGGACGATCGCGCGAGGGCATGCGGTATCCAATTT
>JBBECO010000228.1:0-2183 GCA_040881785.1 Vicinamibacterales bacterium | reverse complement strand
AAGGGGCTATGCCCCTCGGATAAATCCTGGTGCCTGGCTTGAACGAAAAACAGGTGGGCGCACTCGCCGTGGGGCTTATGGCCCTCGCGGCGACTGCGCAGGACGCCTCGGCGAGCGCGCGCGTCGAGGCTGACGTGATGGCGGCCCTTGGCGACCGGCCCACGCTGGTCGCCCGCCCGCGCTCCAGGATGGTCTGGGGAGCGATCGCCGCCACCTTGATCCTCACGACGGCGAGCGGGGCGTGGCTGTCGTATCGGCACGGACGATCCGCCGCGGTCGCGGTGCAGCAGGCAGGCTTCCTTCAGATCCCGGGGACGGCCTACCTGCCGCCGATGGAAAGCGGCGCGATCGTCCGGGTCGAGCTGCCGGTCACGGCGCTGCCGTCCTATGGCATCCAGATCGTGCCGGAGATGTACACGGACTCAGTGGACGCGGATCTGCTGATCGCCCAGGACGGCCTGGCGCGCGGGATCCGCCTCGTCAGCGACTCACACCGATTCAGGAGCACACCATGAAGAGACCGTTGATCCTCGCCGTCGTCGCCCTCGGGTGCCTCGCACCTGCGGCGGCACTTGCCCAGTCACAAGTCAGCCCCGCTCCGGTGCTCAGACCTACTGTCCTCCCGGTTCAGGCCGCGCCCACGGGCACCAGAACTGTGGTGGGCGCCGTGGAAACGCGCATCACCCCGGATCGGCCGTACTCCGCCGAAGCGGTGAACGAGACGGTGCAGGTCCTGGCCGACGGCAACCGGATCAGCCGTCGCTCGGTGACCAAGGTGTATCGCGATAGCGCCGGCCGCACCCGCCGGGAGGTCCTCGATGACGATGGCAGCGTGCGCAGCATTTCGATCTCGGATCCGGTGGCGCGCGTCAGCTATACGCTCGATCCGAAGGCGAAGGCGGCATTCAGAGCCGGTGCGACCTCCGTCGTAGCGCCCACCATCATGGCGCTGCCGAGGGAGACGCCAGTCGCGGCCACGGCCAGCGGCGGCGGCAGAGGAGGCGCGGCAGGTGTCGGTACTGGTGCCGGAACGGCCACCGCGACGGTCCAGGGCGGTTTTGCCACGGGCGGCGGTGGCGGCCGGGGTGGCATGACGCGGGTGCAGCTGCACGACAAGGAAAACGTCACGAAGGAAGAGATCGGGCCCGAGAACATCGAAGGCGTCAGCGCCGCCGGTACCCGCACGACGACGACGATCCCCGCTGGCCAGATCGGTAATGCGCAGGAGATCAAGGTTGTCTCCGAGCGGTGGTTCTCGGACGAACTGCAGGTGCTCGTGATGACCAAGCACAGCGATCCGCGCTCGGGAGAGACGACCTATCGTCTGACCAACATCCTCCGCGCCGAGCCGGATCCGTCGTTCTTCACGGTGCCCGCGGACTACACCGTCCAGGAACGGCAGATTCGCGAGCTCCGCAGAGAACACTGACCGGAATGGTTCAAGGGGCCGGAGGCTCTTGGGAGCTTCCGGACCGCTGGACCTCTCGGACCTCTCGGACCCCTCGGACCCTTAGAAATCGTGGTAACTTGAGCAGTTCTCGTTACTTGTACGGAACTGCTCATGGCGCAGCGCAAGCTGGACGTAGTCCTCGACTCGGTGAAACGGCTCCAGCGGATGGGGGCCACGGCGAACCTGGTGAACCTGCTTCAGAAGCAGCACCCGGCCGACCTCGCGCAGCTGTTTTCCGAGCTCTCCGACAAAGACCGCCACGCCGCCTTTTCCCTCCTCGCCGAGCGCAACAGCCGCCTCGCGATGGAAGCGCTCTCGGAGCTTGGTCCCGAGGCGGGCGCGGCGCTTCTTTCCGACCGATCCCCTGAAGAAATCGTCCGGCTGACGCAGGAGCTGCCGTCGGATGACGCGGCGGCGATCATCGATTACCTGCCCGAGGCGCTGTCGGCCGAAGTCCTCGAACTGATCCAGAAGCGCCCGGCCGGCGGCGATGTCGGCGACCTCCTCGAATACCCCGAGCAGACGGCCGGCCGCATCATGAACCCGAAAGTCTTTGCGCTTTCGGAGGACATGACCGCGGGGGAGGCGATCACCGCCGTCCAGACGTCGCGCGACGTCGAAGTCGTCTTCTATCTCTACATCATCGACGTGCGCCGGCATCTCGTCGGCGTGGCCTCCCTGCGCCGCCTGCTGCTCGTTCCGCCGTCCACGCCGCTCAAGCGGATCATGACGA
>JBBECO010000227.1:274-2192 GCA_040881785.1 Vicinamibacterales bacterium | reverse complement strand
GGCTAGCGTCGCAGCAGCACCACGCCGTCGGTGGCCTTGAAGGGGGCGCCGGCCAGGGCGGCGAGGGTCGGGGCGATGTCGGCCGGCGTCGCGGCGCGATCGTGGACGCCCGGCGCGACACCGGCGCCGAAGAAGATCACCGGCACCCGCTGATCGTACGGATGCAGCGTGCCGTGCGTGGTGGCGGCCGTGGACAGCAGCCAGTTCCGCTGCGGGACGACGATGACGTCCCCGCTGCGCGGCGCGTAGTACGAAAGGGCCGCAGCCCGCTTCACGGGGTCCGCGCTGGTGCGGACGGCGGCGTCACTGATCTCATCGGCCCGGAACGCGTGACTGATCCCCGGCAGCGCGCGCAGCGCGTCGAGGACGGCTGCTGAGGCCGGTGCAGACTGGCGCAGCCGATCGAGCGTACCCGGCGTGAGATAGATGTCGGTGTACACCGTCCGGGCTACGTATTTTCCGGGACCGAAGAACGGCGCGAGCGCCGCGTCGATCGCCGCCACGATCGCGGTGGACGACTGACGGTCGCCGCCGGTCTGCTCGGGCAGATCGGCGACGCCGTGATCGGCGCTCAGGGCCAGCACGTAGCCGTCACGTCCGAGCCGCGCATCGAGATGATCGAGCAGGGCGGCGATCGTTCGATCGAGGCGGAAGAGCACGTCCTGTGACTCGTGACTCGCCGGCCCGTACTGGTGCCCGACGAGATCCAGCGTGGAGAAGCTCACGGCCAGGATATCGGTGCCCGTGCCGCGGCCGAGATCGAGCGCCTCCACCGCGTGCGCGGCCATCCGTCCCAGGTACGCATCCGCGAACGGGCTGCGCTGCCAGTGTGTGAGGAACTGCGCGGCGGGGTCCCCGAGGCGGTGCGGAAACACGCGTGTCCAGCCCGAGGCTGCGCTTTCACCCGCAGCGTCGTCCTCGCCTGCGTACGCGGCCGCCGGCAACAGCCGCTCCCAGGTCTTGCCACGATCCGCCGCAAGGGGGTTGGCGTCGATGTACGCCTGCACCCAGTCGATGGGCGTGTCGGTAAATGCCGTCGACGTGCTCCAGCCGGCGCCGCCGTCGAACCAGACGACGGCATTCGGGTTCCGGCCGGCCATGGTGATGGCAGAGCGCTGCTTGAGCGACAGCGCGACCGACCGGCCGCCCGCGCCGTCCCGGAGCTGTTCGGCGAGCGGCGGCACGAGCAGCGCCGCGGCGCTGTCGCCGCCGGCCGGCGTCCCCGTGTACCCGATGTTCTTCACCGAACCGTCTGTCGTGCACGGGTTCAGGCGTTCGGCCTCGCGGTCCCACCACGCGTTGAGCACCATGCCGTGCCGGTAGGGCAGCGCGCCCGTACCGATCGTTGCGTGGCCGGCGCAGGTGACCGTGTTCAGGTAGGGGAACGCGGCGTGGCGAAACCAGGCGCCCTCGTCCAGCAGGCGGCGGAAGCCTCCGGTAAACCGCGGCCCGAGTGTCTCGATGTACTCCGTGCGCATCTGGTCCACGACGAGGAGGACCACCAGGCGCGCGCGGGCCGGCCGGGCCCGCTGCTCCGGCGACGATGCGCAGCCGGCCGTCACGACGGCAGCCAGGAGGAGGACGAAGAGGCGTCGCATCATGGTCGTCTCAGGATCGGGAAATAACAGAGCGCGCCCAGCACCACGTCGAACGTCGCACAGCCCACGGTATACCACTGCGGGGCCAAACCGTCGGGGAGCACGCCGGGACGGTGCGCGATGTCGAGGATGGCATGCGCGGCGAAGCCGAGCGCCAGGAGTGTGAGTGCCTGCCGGGGGTCGCACGTCAGGGTGTAGGCGGCGAGGACGAAGAACCCCGCCGCCAGCGCGATATCGAGGCCCACCCCGACCCGCGTCTCGTGCGCGGCCGCGAAGCCGAGATAGGCGCCCGCCACCAGCGTGAGTACGAGCGCGGGGGG
>JBBECO010000227.1:0-264 GCA_040881785.1 Vicinamibacterales bacterium | reverse complement strand
CGAGCTGCGCCAGGCGCAGCTCGGCGACGAGCCGGTCGGGTGAGGCGACCGGGATGACGGCCGTCCTGAGCGATTGCAGCGAGAACCCGACGCCGAGGGCCACGGCAGCAACCAGGAATGTGCGGAGCGCTTCGGACATGGGCTGCGTGGATTATAGATTGCGGCGTGAGTCTAGAACCTATCTCACACATCGCGACGCGAATGAGCGATAGCGAATGAGCCACGCGAACGGAGCGAGCCGGCGAAGCGGCGAGCGAGAGAGCG
>JBBECO010000226.1:6146-14111 GCA_040881785.1 Vicinamibacterales bacterium | reverse complement strand
AGGCCGAACCCGAGATTCTCGCGGACGGTCTTGTGCGGATACAGGGCATAGCTCTGGAAGACCATCGCCAGGTCGCGGTCCTGCGGCGGCACGGCTGTGACATCGCGTTCGCCGATGATGATCCGCCCGCTCGTCGGCGTCTCGAGGCCGGCGATCAGGCGCAGGAGCGTGCTCTTGCCCGAGCCCGAGGGCCCGACGAGGACGACCAGTTCACCGTCGGCGATCTCGAGGCTGACGTCCCGCACAGCCACGTGGCCGCCGGGAAATATCCGGCTCACGCCGTCAACTGTGATTGCGGCCATGGTCCGTCTTTACCATCTCCCATTTCCCATTTACCATCCGCGGGCGCTCAGCCCTTGACCGCGCCCGCGGTCAGCCCTTCGCTGATGCGTCGCTGGAAGAGCACGACCAGCAGCACCACGGGCAGCGTTGCCACGGCGGCGGCCGCGAGGATCTGCCCCCACGGCACCTGGTACTGTCCGCGGAACAGCGCAATGGCCACCGGCACCGTGTGCCGCTCGGGGCCCAGCGTGAACGACAGCGCGAACAGGAACTCGTTCCAGCAGTAGACGAACGTCAGGATCGCGGTCGTCGCGATGCCAGGCCACGCCAGCGGCGCGACGATTTCGACCAGCGTGCGGAGGCGTCCCGCGCCGTCCATCGCGGCGGCGTCCTCGACGTCGCGCGGCAGCTGGCGGAAGTAGCCCACGAGCAGCCAGATCGTCAGCGGCATCGCAAACGTGAGATAGGGCAGGATCAACCCCGGATACGTGTTGATCAGTCCGGCTTCTCGCAGGAGGAGATAGAGCGGCGCCACCAGCGAGATCTGCGGGAACATCGACACGGCCAGCACGAACGCCAGGATCAGATACCGCCCGCGGAAGTGCATGCGCGCGAGCGCGTACGCACATCCGCCGCCCAGCGTTACGGCAAAGAGCGTGGTCGTGCCGGCCACCACGAGCGAATTGCGGATCGGAACCCAGAAGTTCCGCTCCTCGAACAGGGCGCGATAGTGATCCAGCACGAACGGACCGCGCCACAGCGCGGCCGGTTCGAACAGGCGCGACTCCGGCGTGACCGACGCCAGGAGCATCCACACGAGGGGCAGCGCCGTCACCACGACCAGCGCGGCCGCCGCGCGGAAGGCCCATCCGCTCATGCGCGTTCCTCGAGCAGCGTGCGACCCGCCAGCCGGATGTACAGGAGCGCGAGGACGAACGTCGTCAGGAAGATCAGGACCGAGAGCGCCGAGCCGTAGCCGAATCGGAGGTGCTGCAGGAGGGTGTTGAAGGTGTAGAGCGAGATCGGCTCGGTCGCCGTGCCCGGGCCGCCGCCGGTCATGACGTAGATGACGTCGAACACCCGGAAGGCGTCGAGCGCGCGAAAGAGGACCGCGACGAGCAGCGCCGGGCGCAGCAGCGGCAGCGTAATCTCGCGGAACTGCCGCCAGGGTCCGGCGCCGTCGATCCGCGCCGCGTCATAGAGCGCGGGATCGATGGACTCGAGACCGGCGAGCAGCAGCAGCGCGACGAACGGCGTCATTTTCCAGGCGTCCGCCAGCACGATGGGCACCCAGGCCGCGACCGGGTGTGCGAACCACGCGAACTCCGCGCCTTCGAAGAGAAAGCGCCACACCAGCGCCGCCACCACGGTGGGCACGGCCCACGACATCAGCACGACCACGCGGATGAGCGCGCGCCCTCGCCACGCCAGGCTCATCGCCAGCGCGAAGACGAGACCCAGCAGCAGCTCCAGGGCGACCGATCCCACGACGAACGCCGCCGTGTGGAGCGCCGCGTCCAGAAAACGCGGATCTCCGAACGCCTCCGCGTAGTTGTCGAGTCCGATGAACGGCTGGCCGAGCCACGGCATCCGCAGATCGTGCAGGTGGACGGACTCCCAGAGGGTCCAGAGCATCGGCGCGATCGCCACGAGCGCGATCGCCGTGAGGGCCGGAAGCACGAAGGGGAGCGCGGCGCGCTGGTCGCGGTGCATGTCAGTGCGGCAGCCCCACGCGGTCGAGGAGCCGGCGTATCTCCACCGCCGCATCCGACAGTGCGGCACGCGGCTCCTGCTGCCGGCTCAACGCGCGATGCAGCCGGATCTGAAGCAGCTCAGAGAGTTGCGTGTACACCGGCGTCACGGGCCGCGGCCGTGCCGCTTCGATGATCCGCTGCGCCGCCGCCGGCGGGATCGCGAGCGCCTCGTCCAGTCCGGTGTCGCCCGCGTAGGCGGAACGCCGGGACGGGAACTGGCCGATCACCCGCGCGCGCTCGAGCATCTGTTCAGGAGCGGTCAGGAATTCCACGAGCCCCCACGCATCGGCCGGCTGCCGCGTGCGCGCGTTGATCGCGAGTTGCGAGCCGCCCAGCGCGGCCGTCGGCTCGCCTCCCGGCGCCGCGGGCATCGGCGCCACCGCGAACTTCCCGGCGACAGGGGAGCCGGCCTCCTGCATCAGTGCGTACGCGTACGGCCAGTTGCGCATCATCGCGGCCGCACCGTTCTGAAACGCGAAGCGGGTCTCTTCTTCATGCCAGGTCAGCGCGGCCTCCGGCACGAGGCCGTACTCGTGAATGGCGTCCCGCATCCAGCTCAGCGCGCGTACCGCGGCGTCCGAATCCACCACCACCGCTCCGGTGTCATCCAGGATCCGCCCGCCGAAGCCGCCGAGCAGCTCGACGAAGACGGTGACCAGCCCTTCGTAGCGCGCCGCCTGCCAGACGAGTCCGTGCCGCACGCCGGGCGTCTGCATCGCGCCACGCGCCATCGAGGTGAGCTCGTCGAACGTCGCCGGCGGACGGTCGAAGAGATCTGTCCGCCAATAGAGCATGCCGAGGTCCACGAACCACGGCAGGCCAAAGAGGCGCCCGTTCCAGCGGTTGGCTTCGAGGGTCGCCGGAAAGAAGTCGTCCGTGGACGGTGAGAACCGGTCGAGCGGCAGCAGCCATCCCGCGGCCGCGAATTCCGCCGTCCACACCACATCGAGCTGCAGGACGTCCGGTTCCGGCGCGCGCGCGTTCAGCCACTGCACGTACAGCTGGTGGCGCTGGTCGGCCGAGTCCGGCGTTGCGCGAATCTCGACCGGAATGCCGCGCGCCGCACTGAAGCGCGCCAGCTGCACGCGCAGAATCTCGGCCTCACGGCCAACCGCGCTGCCGGAAATCGTCAGGACGTCTGGAGGGGCGGTCGTGCAGCCGCCGGCGATGATCCCGAGGACGGCCAGTGCGAAGACTCGCAGGCCGTCAGAAAACATGCCGGCCTGCGATGGGAAATGGCAGATGGTAAATGGTAAAGACCCTCAAGACTGGCACTTTGCCATTTCCATCTACCGTTTACCACTGCAGGCGCGATGGTCAGACGGCCTGCTACCCTTTATTTCGAGCCGCAACGCGGCCTCTCCGCGGCACGGCGGTTCGGCGACGGCCCGGAGGTCGTAGGACCCCATCCGCTCGTACTTGTGGTTGCGCGTCTGCGGCAGCAGGCCTGTGACCTTCTCGACGGTGCCGTCACCGAAGTCGAGCGTGACCACGCATTCACCGCGGCCGGTGATGGTGACGGCCATCTCGGGTGTCGGTGAATCCGGCGCGGGATCCGCCGAGAGCCCCCAGACGCCTCGCTCGATGGCGCGGACGTCGATCTTGGCGCGCGCCACACCTTCACACGGTGCGTCGGGCGTCGCCACGACGAGGTATTCGCCGTCGCCGGCATACTTGTGCTGGACCCGGTCGGGCAGCTGGGCCGTGCGCCTGTCGCTCGTGCCGTCCCCGTAGTCGAGCGTGTAGGTACACGTGCCCGTCCCAACGAGTGAGATGAAGACACCGCCCCCCTCGTCGGCTTTGGCAGGAGTGAACTCGATCCTCGAGATCCGCGGCGTGGGCTGCTGCGCAGCGGGCTGCTGCGCGGCCACGACCGTGGCGGCCAGGAGAAAAACGCAGAGCGCGGATAATCGCATGAGCTGCCTCCAATCCTTCGTTAGAGCGCAACTCCCGTACCAGCGGAACAGGTACTCCGGGGGAGCTCCCTGATGATGGTCCTGCGTCTCCCCCCTTTGGGGGATATCCAAGAGGGTGTGAGTTGGATGTACTGCCGGGAGTCACACGTCTCGCGAATCACGGAGGACCCCATGCTCACGGGAGCCGCCCTGCAGGACATCTGTAATCGCGCGCAAATCATCGTCCTGTCCAATCGGCAGCCGTATAGCCACGAGCTGCGGCCCGATGGAGAGGTGGTGGTGACGCACTCGGCGTCAGGCCTCGTGCATGCGGTCGAGCCGCTGCTCGCCGCGTGCGGCGGCGTCTGGGTGGCGCATGGATCCGGCAGCGCTGACCGGCGCAGCGTGGACGAATTCGACCGCCTCGACGTGCCGGCCGACAATCCGCAGTACCGCCTGCGCCGCGTCTGGCTCACCGACGACGAGTACGCCGGCTACTACTACGGGTTCGCCAACGACGCCCTCTGGCCTCTCTGCCATCGCGCCTTCGCCAAACCGGTCTTCCGCGCCGCCGATCTCGACGCGTACTGGGCGGCCAACGCCCGCTTCGTCGAGGCCGTCTGTGAGGAAGCGGTGGACGACTCGCCGATCGTCCTCGTGCAGGATTACCACTTCGCGTTCGCCCCCGCGATGCTGCGGGAGCAGCTGCCCCAGAGCACGATCGTGACCTTCTGGCACGTGCCGTGGCCCGAGCGGCAGCGGTTTTCCATCTGTCCGTGGGGATCGCAGCTGCTCAACGGGCTTCTGGGCAGCAGTATCGTCGGATTCCAGACGGATTCGGACCGCCAGAATTTCGCGGCCGCCGTGAGGCAGACGCTCGAGGCGCGCGTCAACGACGCCGGAACGGAGGTCCTCTACAACGGCCGCACCGTCGCCCTGCGTGTCTATCCGGCATCGATTGCCTGGACGCCGGAGCTCGACGACGCCGTGTCCATCGCCGACTGCCGGGCGTCGGTCTGCGAGGCGCTCGCGCTTCCCGACGACGTCCGCATCGCCGTCGGTGTGGACCGTCTCGACTACACCAAGGGGATCGAAGAGAAGCTCCTCGCGGTCGAGCAATTGCTCGAAATGTATCCGGAGTTCCAGCACCGGTTCGTGATGATCCAGCTTGCCGAGCCCACACGGCCGGGTCTCCCGGCCTACATCGAGCTGCGCGCCCGGGTGCGGGCCACAGCGGAGCGGATCAATCGCGCGTACGGCACCGGCGACCACTGTCCGATCATCCTGCTCGAGGCCCATCATCCCCAGTCGGAGGTCTCGCGGTACCTGCGCGCCGCCGACGTCTGCGTCGTCAGCAGTCTGCACGACGGCATGAACCTGGTGTGCAAGGAGTTCGCGCGGGCGCGCACCGACGAGCGCGGGACGCTCGTGCTCAGTACCTTCGCGGGGGCCGCCCGCTCACTGGACGACGCGCTGCTGATCAATCCCTACGATGCGCAGGGCACGGCCGACGTGATCGCGCGGGCGCTGGGGATGCCGGCCGCGGAACAGCGGGCGCGGATGCAGCGGATGCGCAGGACGGTTGCGGCGTCAGACGCCCATCGGTGGGCGGCCGACATGCTGGCTGACGCCGCGGCCATCCGGAAGGCTCAGACGATGATGCCCTTGCGGACGGCGTACAACACGACTTCCGCCGTGTTGTGAAGATTGAGCTTCTGCATCAGGTTGGCGCGATGCGTCTCAACCGTTGACAGACTGAGGTCGAGCACCTGCGCGACCTCCTTGTTCGAGCGTCCTTCGGCGAGCAGCTGCAGGACTTCCTTCTCCCGGTCGGTCAGCAGGTGATACGTGTCGGTGAGGCCTCGCGCCTGCAGGCGCCGCACGTAATCCTCGACGAGCACGGCGGTCACCGCCGGGCTGAAGTACGGTTTGCCCGCGCCCACGGCCCGCACGGCAGGCAGCAGGTCTTCGTCGGTCGCATCCTTCAGCAGATACGCCCGCGCGCCGGCGGCCAGCGCCCGGATGATGTACGACTCGTCCGAGTGCATGCTGAGAATGATCGTCTTCGGCGGCTGCGCCAGTTTCTGCGCCCGCGCGGCGACGTCGATCCCATTCAGCTTGGGCATGCCGATATCGATGATCAGGATGTCGGGCTTGTGCTCCTCGCACATCTTCAGCGCCTCGAGACCGTCGGCGGCTTCCGCCGCGACGGTCAATCCCGGTTCGCTTTCGAGCAGACTCCGCAATCCACGGCGGACGATGCCGTGGTCATCAGCCAGCAACACGCGCAAGATGAACCTCCTCCCGGGGGGTAATGCCGCCAGCGGGAATGCGGATCGACAACGATGTCCCGATCCCTGGCGTGCTGTGGATAGTCAGGGTGCCGGACAGATCCCGGACCCGTTCTTCGATACCTCGCAGTCCCAGACCGCTCATGCGCCGTTCCGGCGGGATCCCGACCCCGTCGTCCACCACGACCACGGCCAGCGTGTCGGCCGTGCCGGTGACGGTCACGCGGATCCGGGATGCCGAGGCGTGTCGCACGCAGTTGGTCAGCGCTTCCTGCACGATACGATACACGCAGGTGGCGTGGGGCTCCGGAAGGTTTCCGAGCTCGCCGCTGACGCTCAAGTCCACCGGCAACCCGTAGCGCCGGGTGAAGTCGCGCACGTGCCATTCGACCGCGGGCTGCAGGCCGAAGTCGTCCAGCATGCTCGGGCGGAGGCCGAGCGCGAGGTCGCGCACCGTGCGCACCATATTGTCTACGAGCTGACGGCTCTCGGCGACCGCGCGCGCGAGCGCCACGTCATCCGGAGCCCGGAGGCGGTCGATGCTGCCGAGCTCCATCCGGAGCGCCGTCAGGACCTGCCCGACGTGATCGTGCAGCTCGCGTGAGAGCTTCTTGCGTTCCTCTTCCTGCGTCGCCACGAGCTGCTGGGAGAGTTCGCGCATGCGTTGCTCGGCCTCTTCGGCGACGCGCCGCTCGTCCTCGGACCGCGCCTCCATGCGACGGAGCCGGTAGACGGCCGGGAGGGCGACGACCAGCCCCAGGCCGAGCCCGAACCACATCAGCCGGTAGAGGTCGGCTCGCAATTCGGCGTGGCGCTCGGCGACCTGCGTCCGCTGCGTGTCCATCGTCGTGGTGTTCAGCTCCTCGATCTCGGAGGCGATGGTGAGCGCGGCTTCGCGGCGCGGAATGACCTGGGTGCGGAGGAAGGCGGCGCTCTGGTTGACCTTTTCCTCGGGGCTCCAGTCGAAGAGCGGGTTCAGCGCCTGCCAGTAGGCGTCGAGCTGTGCCTTGAGGTTCGCGAGCCGCTGGTCGGTGGCCGGGCTCGCCTGAATGGTCGCGCGCAGTTCGTTGAACGCATCGACGTTGGCGCGGCGGAACTCCTCGATCCGGGCGTGATAATGCGGCGCGCGTTCAATGGAGGGGTCGAGCAGGTAATCGCGCACGTAGATCCCCGAGAGGTTGACGTCGGATCGCAGCCGGCGCAGCTTGGTTTCCACGACGTGATACTGCGAGTTGAGATCGTCGAGGTTCGTGTAGATCTCCTGCGCGCGGCGGGACGACTCGAGCACGGAGATCACCACGAGGACCAGGAGGGCCCCGAGGGCTAGCGCGGCGACGGGCCAGGTTCTGAACCGCATCTGACCTCCCCGGGCTCGAGCATTCGCATCAGAGAGATAGGGTATCCCGAAGGCCATGGGTTCGGTAATCCTTAAGAGGGGAGCTCTGCCGTAGGGTCTGCAGGCCGCGGCGGAATGATCCTGATGTGGAAGGCTGTCACCTTCCGAGTCTACTGAGCGGCAAAGCACAGGCACATCGGGTGTTCGGGGGAGCCGGGGCTTTCTCCGGTGTTTTCCCGGCGGGATCTCATCTGCTGGCTGGAGTGCGTTCTCCTACTGCCCACGGGTATCGTCTGCGTGCCAGCCCCGGGGCAGGGCGGCCGTGCCGATTCCCCCGTCCCACGGCCCCTGATTCCCTGTCCCGGGGCGGCGGCACGTTTCATCTTCATCCGAGGGGCTTCGCCCCT
>JBBECO010000226.1:3080-6136 GCA_040881785.1 Vicinamibacterales bacterium | reverse complement strand
TCCGCCTCCGCCACGGCTACGGCGGACGCGCCGACGTGCCTCTGGCGCGAAGGCGGGCCGGGGCGTTCCCGGCTCAGGCCCGAACGCTGTACCATACCGGAGCACGCGCGTCTCGCGCGGGCGCGATGGAGCAGATGGACCGGCCCACGGGCGGACTGTAGGATTCGAATGCAGGTGAGATTCTGGGGGGTGCGCGGCTCGGTGCCCTGGGCCACGCCTTCGACGATCGGGCATGGCTGTAATACGTCGTGTCTCGAAGTGTCCGACGAGCGGACCGGGAACACGCTCGTCTTCGATGCCGGCTCGGGCATCGTCGGGCTCGGCGCGGCGTTGCAGGGGGAGCCGCGGGAGCTGCCGATCCTGCTGACCCACTATCACTGGGACCATATCCAGGGGCTGCCGTTCCTCGCGCAGCTGTATCAGCCAGGCTGGAAGCCGCAGATCTTCGCGCCGCGGTTCGAGGTGCACGATCCGGCGTGGGTCGAGACGATCTTCGGTCCGCCGTTCTTTCCCGTACCCGTCGAGCACCTGCCGAATCGTCCACAGATCGAAGTCATCGGGCCCGGTGAGATGCGGATCGGCGGCTTCGATGTGTCCGCGATCGCGTTGAATCACCCGGGGGGCTCGCTCGGGTACCGGGTGAGGGGGCTCACGGGCGACCTGGTCTACGCGACCGACCACGAGTTCGGCGATCCGGCGCGGGATGAGGTGCTGGCCGAGTTCGCACGCGGCGCCGGCGCGATGGTCCTCGATTCGCATTTCACGCCCGACGAGATCGCCGCGCACAAGGGCTGGGGACACAGCGACTGGCGGCAGTGCGCCGAATTCGCCGCAACCCACGACATCGGCGGCCTCTGGCTGTTCCATCACAAGCCCGGACGGAGTGATGAAGAGCTCGTGAGAATCCGCGTGGATGCCAGACGTGTGTTCGCCGCGACAGAGACAGCGGCGGAGGGAGAAGCCCTGCAGCTCTGACCGGGGACGGATGGCTTTCGTCCCACGGTGATTCCCTTGACCCCGCAAGTCGATTAAGCTAGACCCTCGTTTTTCGGGAGGAGAAACTCATGCGTGTGTTAACAGGTGTGTGCATTGCGGCGCTCGCGCTCGCGGTTCCGGCCGCGGCGCAAGACGCCGATCGCAAGGTGGCCGGCGGCGGCGTGATGGTCAAGGGATGGCAGGGGCTCGTGGACCCGGCGGCCGCAGCGAAGGGGGCGTCGATCAAGGACTCGCGGTTCGAAGAGAAGGACGGCGCGTTCCACATCTCGGCCGGCTCACAGTCCACCTACTGGAACCCGGCCAACACGGCGAGCGGTGATTTCACGGTGAGCGCCTCATTCACCGAGCCCAAGATGTCGGAGGGGCATCCGCACCCGTACGGCATCTTCATCGGCGGCAGCGGCCTCGACACCGACAAGCCGTCGTACATGTACTGCGTGGCCTACGGCAACGGCGACGCGCTGGTCCGCGGCTTCAGCAACGGCCAGGTCGTCAAGCCGGACTACTTCAAACGGCAGCCCGCGGCGTCGGTCGCCAAGGCCGCGGCCGGTCAGCCGGTCACGCAGAACATTGCCTGGACGGTGAAGGGTGACCGCGCCGAATGCTCGATCAACGGCGCCGTCGTCGCCGGATTCAACAAGGCCGATCTGGTCGGGGCCGGCAAGCTCACCTCGCTCGACGGCATCTACGGCATCCGCGCCGCGCACAACGTGGATATCGTCGTGAAGGACTTCGGCAAGAAGTAGGCCCGACCTTTAGGTCGGGCGTCACTCCATGCCGGATACGCTCCTCGGTCGCACCCGCGAGATCGCTGAACGCTTTCTCGCGGGTGTTGACGCTCGTCCCGTCTTTCCCTCCACGTCATTCGCCGAACTGGTGCACGCCCTCGGCGGGCCACTGCCGGAGGAGCCGCAGGATCCGCTCGCCGTCATCGAGCATCTCGCGAACGCGGCCGATCCGGGCCTCGTCGCCTCACCCGGTCCGCGGTACTTCGGTTTCGTCACCGGGGGGAGCGTGCCGGCGTCGGTGGCCGCCGAGTGGTTGACGGCCGCCTGGGACCAGAACGCCGGGCTGTATGTGCTCTCGCCGGCCGCAGCGGCCGTGGAACACGTCGCCGCCGGCTGGCTGCTGGATCTGTTGGGCCTTCCGCCGACCGCCAGCGTCGGCTTCGTGACCGGTGCGACGATGGCGAACACGACGGCGCTGGCCGCGGCCCGGCACGAAGTGCTCCGGCGCGTGGGGTGGGATGTCGAAGCGGACGGCCTGCAAGGGGCGCCGCGCGTGAACGTCATCGCCGGGCGCGACGTCCATGCCTCGATCCGGAACGCCGCGCGGTTCATCGGTCTCGGGGCGGCGAACATCGTCTATGTCGACGCCGACGACCAGGGACGGATGGTGCCGGCGGCCCTCGACGCCGTGCTCGCACGAACGTCGGGTCCGACGATCGTGTGCGCGCAATCGGGCAACGTGAACACCGGCGCCTTCGATCCCATGGAGGCGATCGAGCCGCTCGTCCACGCGCGCGGCGCGTGGCTGCACGTGGACGGCGCCTTCGGCCTGTGGGCGGCCGCCTCCCGAAGCCTGGCGCACCACGTGCGGGGTGTGGCGCGTGCCGATTCGTGGACGGTGGATGGGCACAAGTGGCTGAACGTCCCGTACGATTCCGGCTTCGTCATCGTCGCGCATCCGGCCGCGCACCGGGCGTCCATGAGCCAGACCGCCGAATACCTGCTGCGGGGCGCCGAAGAGGAGCGAGAAGGGCAGGACTGGACGCCCGAGGCCTCGAGGCGCGCGCGTGGGAATGCGGTCTACGCGGCATTGAAGTCGCTGGGCAGGCGCGGCATCGAGGCGATGATCGACCGCTGTTGCGCAAGTGCGCATGCCATGGCGGACCGGCTCCGCGCGGAACCAGGCATCGAGATCCTCAACGAGGTCGTCCTGAATCAGGTGCTGGTGCGCTTTCGCGATGCGTCCGGCGCGAACATCACGCCAGCCGTTGTCACCCGGATCCAGCAGGACCGCGTGTGCTGGGCGGGCGGCACCGGGTGGCACGGGGAGCC
>JBBECO010000226.1:0-2980 GCA_040881785.1 Vicinamibacterales bacterium | reverse complement strand
TGAATCGCGAGCGCGCCGATCAGGTTCGGCGCCGACATGATCGCGAAGGCGGCCATCCAGCTCATGACGGATTGCCCGCCGAGCAGGTCCAGCGTCAGGCCGACCGCGAAGGTGCCGGCGCTGGCGGCGGCAAATCCCACCGTCGAATAGATCGCCAGCGCCGTGCCGCGGCTCGCCGGCGGCGCCACGGCGACCGCGCCCGACGTGAGGGCGGCCGAGTCCGCGCTGATGACGCCGTTGTACGCGCACGCGGCCAGGATCACCAGCCACCACGAACTGAGCGCCGCCGGGACCACGACGAGGCTCGCCACGATCGACAGCAGCATGACCGTGATGATCACGCGCCGGCGCGAGGTCCGTCCGGTCAGCTCGGCGCCGGCAATGCTGGACGGGACGCCAACCAGCGAGACCAGTGCGGCGAGTGTCGCCACGGTGAGCGGCGGGTCGCTGCCGCGGATCCCCTGGCAGAAGACGATGAAGGGGATGACCCACGCGCGGAGCGCAAACAGCTCCCACACGTGCGCGGCATACCCCACGACATAGCGCATCGTGTCGGCCGAGCGGACGACGGCCCTGGCGTGGACGCCCGGGGCGGCATGAGCATGCGGGGCCACGGGGGACGGTCGCAGCGCGAGCCAGACGAGCAGGCAGCCGGCGAGCGGACCGAGCGCCGACAGCGCCACCGCCACACGCCAGGCGACCAGGGAATCGAGAAAGCCGATGATCCAGAACGAGAGGCTCGACCCGATCGTGAACGACGTGGTGTAGAAGGCGACGTGGCGTGGCTTCGGGATGTGCGGGAGGCGGTCGGTGATGACCTTCAGCCCGGGCATGTACGTGCCGGCCAGCCCTGCGCCGGTCACCAGTTGTAGACCCACGGCCGTCCACATGCTGTCGGCCACCAGCGCAAAGCCCAGCGCGCCGGCGCCGGCGAGCGCACACGCGGCCAGCCACACGCGCCGCGCGTCGATGCGATCCGTCAGGCTGGCGAGCACCGGCACGGCGCTCATGTAGCCGGCGAAGTAGGCCGCACTGATCCAGCCTGACGCCGTGTTGTTGAGTGCCCAGACGTCCTGGAGCTGCGGCTGGAGCGCCAGGAACATCGAGAACGGCGTCATGCTGAGAATCTCGGCCACGCAGACCACCGCCACGGTCTGCCACGGTGCAACACGGTTCAACACGGCCACGGCTTGCCCGCCGAAGCCTTGGCGAAGGCGGGTTCAACACGGTTCAACACTGTTGTTGCTTGTCTCGACGGGGCCGGCGATAACGATCTCGGGAGGTCAAAGTTCGGTAGATTCGCCGCCAGAGATCGCTGACGCGGAGCGCCGTGGCCCAGCGCTCGACGTATGCGCGGTCGAGGGTCGGGTTGAGGTGTAGTACGCCGGCGGCATCGGTGAGTTGTTTCTCGGAGTCGCCGGAACGCCGCGCCCACTCCAGCTTTGAGAGGAGGGCATCCTCCGCCGTGACGATGGACACCGCCTTCGCGAAGGAGAGATCGACCTCCATGCGCCTGGCGAACTCCTCCTGCGAGAACGGCCGATCGCGCCGGATGATCAAGTCGATCTTGCTCGCGGATTGTGTGTGGATGACATTGAACTGGCTGCGCCTTCGCAGCGCGTCACGCGCGCTGTCCGCGTCCACGTAGAAGTCATCGGAGGCGAGTTGCTCGATCAAATCCTCGAGTTGCGCGGGTGTTGGATCGATGACCAGATCGGCGTCGTGAGTGGCCCGAGGATGGCCGTGGTAGCTGGACGCCACCGATCCGGTGAGCATGTAGGGAATGCCCAGCCGGTTCAGGTCACGCACGACTGTCGCGAGGGCCTCCTCTTCGGGGCTCATGGATCGACGAGTGGCTGATTCGGGTAGACCCGCCGGACGAGTTCGTCGCCGAGTGTCAGCCTCCGGTAGGCTGCGGTCACATCGCCGTCGGTGTAAGCCGGATGGCGCCGGCGGATGCCCGCCATCGCGGTCTGCCGGACCAACGCGTTCAGGCGGAACGCGATCTCAACGCGCGCGGACCCTCCCAGGCGGCGATAGACATCCCGTTGCGCGTCTCGCGCGTCATCTGTGGTGTCGAGGGAGAACGGCATGGCTGCGAGTTCCCCTGTAGAGTATCCGCGAGCCGGGCACTCGGTAAAGGGTGCCGAGCCGGACAGCGGCCACGGCGCTTCCCGCACGTGGTACCCGGCACGCGGCACGGGCACGTGATTCCGCCCTTGACACCCCTAGAATGACAGGTATATCGTCGCGGGCATGAACGACCGGACGACGATCGACCTGCTGCAGGGGACGCTGGGGGTGCTGATCCTCAAGGCCCTGAGCTGGGGGCCCAAGCACGGCTACGGCATCGCGCGGTGGATCGAGGAGACGGCCGGTGACGACCTGCCGATCGAGGAGGGCTCGCTCTACCCCGCGCTGCACCGTCTGCAGGCGCGCGGCCTCCTGACCTCGGAATGGACGGTTTCCGACAGCAACCGCCGCGTCAAGCAATACACGCTCACCGAGCAGGGACGCGCGCAGCTTCGGGCCGAACGGTCCCGCTGGGAGAACTTTTCTGCATCCGTGTCTCGCGTCCTCGAGGCCAGACGTCCGCGGCTATGAGCGAGCCGAGGCAGCGACGCTTCTTCGATCCTGACGTCGCCAGGGACGTCGAGGACGAGCTCGCATCCCACATCGAGATGCGACAGAACGACCTGGCCGAGGCCGGTCTCGATCCGGAGACCGCCGCGGACACAGCCGCCCGGCGGTTCGGCAACCTCGCTGCCGTGGCGCGAGAGTGCCGTGAGATCGACACCCGCTGGTATCGCGAGACAGGGAGAACCCGGATGTGGCGTGACTTTCGGCAGGACATCGGCTACGGCCTGCGTCTGCTCGCGCGGGCGCCCGGCTTCACCACACTCGCCGTCCTCACCCTCGCGCTCGGCATCGGCGCCACGACCGCCATCTTCAGCGTGGTCGATGCGGCACTGCTGCGGCC
>JBBECO010000225.1:0-2217 GCA_040881785.1 Vicinamibacterales bacterium | reverse complement strand
AGGAGGATCTGACGCATGATTGAATCGTACACGCATGACCAACCCGTACCCGACTGAGCCGGACGACGACGACGAGACCGATGGAGCGCCCGCTGAAGAAGCTGCGACTCCGGCAATCCCGGCGGTCAAGAACTACATCACGCCGGCCGGTCTCGAACGGCTGCGAGCGGAGCTGCGGTTTCTGCTCACCAGGGAACGTCCGGCGGTGACCGAGGTCGTCGCGTGGGCGGCCGGCAATGGAGATCGGAGCGAGAACGCCGACTACCAGTACGGCAAGAAGCGGCTGCGCGAGATCGATCGGCGGATCCGCTTTCTCAGAAAGCGGATCGATGCCGCCGAGATCGTCGATCCGGAAGCTCCCCGGACCGGCCGCGCGGCGACGCACGCGTTCTTCGGCGCGACGGTGCGTTACACCAACGGTGCCGGAACGGAGCGCGAGGTGCGCATCGTCGGGGCCGACGAAATCGATCTCGATCGCGGCTACATCAGCTGGGTGTCGCCGCTCGCGCGCGCCTTGACGAAGGCGGGCCCGGGGGACTCCGTCATCCTTCGTGCGCCGGGCGGCGTCGAGGAGCTGGAGATCCTCGACGTGCGGTACGAGCACATTCCTATCGAACGCTTCCGCGAACCTCCCGGGGCTCAGGCCGCAGCGACGCCTGACCGGCCACCCGAACGCTAGTCCAGGCAGAACGGCGCGGCTCCACGAGCGTTCAGAACTGCTTTGGCCATTTCTGCCGCGCGTGGAAAACGGCGACCAGCTCAAGACGGTCCGTTCGTACTCGGTAGGGGATGACGTACGGTGTCCCTGGAACGACCAGTTCCCGGGTGCCAGCAACGCGGCCAGGACGGCCGACATTGGGCAGTTCAGCGAGGCGCTCGACGGCCTCGAGTAGTGCGCGAGCGATTCGATCGGCGGCCTTGGGATTGTCGCGCGCGATGTACTCGCGGAGGTGAGCCAGATGCGCGATGGCTCGCGGTGACCAGACGATGGTCACACGCGAGGCGCCTTTCGTTCACGCTTGCGACCCCACGAGTGCAGCCACTTCGCCACGTCCTTGTGTGGAACGCCTCGTCCCTCATCGAGCTCTTTGATGCCGGTCTGAATCTCAGCGAGCTGCCAGCTTTCCGCCTCGACGAAGGCGGCGATCGCTTCGGCGGCAAGAAACGACTTCGAACGACGTGAGCGTTTCGCGAGCGCCTCGAGGCGCTTCTTGGTCTCGGCGTCAATTCGAATCGATAGGGTACTCATGTGTGCTCGTCTGTAAGAAGATGTATACATCCTAGCACACAAACATACAGCCCGTACCCGTCGTCAGCGAGGGCGATCTGACGATCACCTAGGTCAGGACGTGACTCTGTGCCATCGCTGATGTGTAGAAGGGGTCGTTGATCTGTTGGGACTATTCGACGGTGTATCCGAGCGCCCGCGCGTTGTCCCGCACTCGAACATCCCGCGTCACGACGACGATCAACGGAGGCGGCTCACCGAGCAATTCCATCGTCGCCAGGTGGACGGCGTCGAGGGTCCGAATTGGCTCGATCGGAAAAGGTCTGCGCACGCGAGCGAGAATCGCGTCTGTCACGGCAACCAGGAAACAGCGCCGTTCGAACCGGCGGAGCGCACGCACGGCCGCCCGTTCGTGATCGGCCGTCAGGCGCCCAGCCGCTCTCGCGCGGAGAATCGCTCGCGCGGTTTCGGCGATCGTCAGCGCCGACGTGACCGTGTGCCCTCGAGTGCGGACTGACTTCAGCGCCGCTCGGTCACGCTCGAGCAGCGCGGCGACCAGAGCGCTCGACTCAATGTAGCGAACACCGGCGGTATCGGCGCTCGAAGTGGGCGCGTTGGCGCTACGCTTCGCCACGATCGGCGTCGATCAACTCGACGGCGCTTCCAGCCGGAAGGCGAATGTCCGGCCACCCCTCGGTCGGGTCGCCGGCTTCGAGTGGCGGCCGGATCACTCCGGAAGCCACGAGCTCGTCGAAGCGAGTTGGAGTGCCGCTGGTCTTTGAAGCCGGCGGGACGAGTTCCGCGACCACGCGGCCATGAGCCGTGATCGCAATACGTTCGCCACCCTCGATGCGGCGGATGTAGCGGCTCAAGTTGTCTTTCAATTCGCGGATTCCTGTGGATGCCACTCGTAGATTATAGCCACATCTGGCCACGTTCGACAAAGGCCCCTTCCGTCGCGTCTCGTCACCACTGCCGGAACGTCAGGT
>JBBECO010000224.1:0-2231 GCA_040881785.1 Vicinamibacterales bacterium | reverse complement strand
CGAGGGGCGAAGCCCCTCGGACTGAGATGGACTAAAAGCGGAACGTCAGCCCGACCGTGCCGCGCCAGAACTTGAAGGAACCCAGCGAGACGTCGAAGTCGTCATCCGGTTCGTCGTCGGCGAGCGAGCGGAAGTACCGCACGTCACCGCGGACGCCGAGGTTGTCGGTGAAGAACCCCGTCAGGCCGGCGCCGAGGTTGAAACCCCAGTCGTTGCTGGAGACGTCGAAGAAATCATCGGCGCCGTCGATGCGGCTGCGGATGATCCCGGCACCCCCTGATGCGTACGGACGGATGCCGCCGCCCGGTGCGCCGAGGACGACGTTGGCCATCAGCGTGGTGACGTTGTTCTCCCCGTAGTCGAAGTCAGCATCGCCGGCGGTGTTTTCGAAGAAGTTCGGCGAGAAGCCGAAGTCCAGCTCGAAGCCGAGCGCGCCGCCGCCCACCCACGCGAGTGACGCGCCGTAGGTTCCGCGATTCTCGAACTCGTCCTCGAAGTCGCCGAAGTCGTCGCTGAAGCCACCGCCGAAGTTCATGCCGACAAACGGCGTGAACAGCCAGTCGGCGGATGCTTTTGTCGGAACCGCCGCGACGACCATGAATGCGAGACCGCTCGTGATGATCAGCTTACGTAATGACATGACTCTCCCTCGTCCGTTGGGCGCGGCCTCAGCCGCACGCGTATCCTGTCAACACTCTGCAAGCGGAGTGCCCCGGGGCGAGCTGTGGGTCGAGGGGCGGCGGTCGTCGTCAGGCGGGCCTTCAGGTCGTTCGCGACGCCTGGCTTCTCAGCAGTTCCCACGCGTGCCGGACGTGCGCTTCGGTTGTGTGGAGATTGCCTACGGCAAGCCGGATGACGAATCTGCCGCTCAGCCGGGTGTGAGACAGGAAGATCTCGCCGCCGCGGTTGATCGACTCGAGCAGCCGCTCGTTGAATGCGTCGATCTCCGGTTCTGACGGCTCCCCGGGCGGGATCGCCCGAAAACAGACGACGCTGAACGGCACTGGCGCGAGACGCTCGAAATCGTCCGCGTCGTCGATCCACGATGCGAACAGGCGCGCCAGCCGGATGTGCTCGGCCAGCCGCGTCCGCAGTCCTTCCGCGCCGAAGTGCCGCAGCACCATCCAGAGTTTCAGCGCGCGGAAGCGTCGCCCGAGCTGGATCCCGGTGTCCATCAGGTTGCGCACGCCTGACGGATCGGTCGTCCTGAGATACTCGGGCACCAGCGAGAAGGCGCCGCGGACCACGTCCATGTGGCGGCAGTAGAGGACGCTGAGGTCGAACGGTGTGAACAGCCACTTGTGCGGGTTGACGACGAGCGAGTCGGCGGTCGCGACGCCGTCGAGCAGGTGCTCGTAGCCGGGCAGCATGGCGGCGACGCCCGCATACGCCGCGTCAACGTGCAGCCAGATCTGCTCGTCGGCACAGAGGGCCGCGATGTCGCGCAGCGGATCGACGCTCGTCGTCGACGTCGAGCCGACCGTCGCGACGACCGCCAGCGGCGCGACCCCAGCGGCGCGGTCTTCCGCAATCGCCTCGCGCAACGCGTCGGCGCGCATGCGGTACTCGGCGTCGCTCGGAATCTTGCGGAGCGATTCCTGGCCGAGGCCGAGGAGGATCACCGCCTTGTCGATCGACGAATGCGTCTGGTCGGAGCCATACACGCGGAAACGTCCGAGGCCGTCACGGCCGGCCATCCCGTGCTCGCGGACGCCGGGCACCGCGCGCTCCCGAGCCGCCGCGAGCGCATGGAGCGTCGAAATCGACGCCGTATCGTAGATGACCCCTTCGAAATCGTCCGGCAGGTGCATCAGACGCTGAAGCCAGCGCAGCACGACCTCTTCGAGCTCGGTAGCTGCGGGGGATGTGCGCCACAGCATCGCCTGCTGATTGAGCGCCGCCGAGAGGAACTCGGCGAGCACGCCGGGCCCGCTGCCGGTGATGGCGAAGTAGGCGAAGAAGCCCGGGTGGTTCCAGTGCGTGATGCCGGGAAGGAGGATCTTCTCGAAGTCGGCGAAGATCGCGTCGAAGGATTCCCCTTGCGGCGGCGCTTCACCGGGAAGCTGCGCGCGTATGTCGCCGGGCGCGACCTGCGCGAGCACGGGATACCGGGACGGATCGGCGAGGTAGTCGGCGATCCAGTCCGCGAGGCGATGCGCCTCGCGCCGGAACGCCTCGGGGTCCATGTCGCCGGCGCGGGAGTCGCTCATCCCCGCGATTGTAGCGACAGA
>JBBECO010000223.1:0-2237 GCA_040881785.1 Vicinamibacterales bacterium | reverse complement strand
TAGAACTGCGCGCCGCCGGCCGAGACCGCGAACTTCCAGGTCTTCCCGCGATCCTCGGAGGAATAGAAGCCGCCGTCGTTCGCGCTGTAGATGACCTGCGTGTTCTTCGGATCGATCCAGAGGCCGTGATGGTCGCCGTGGATCGTGCGCGAGTTCGCAAAGGTGGCGAAGGTCTTTCCGCCGTCGGTCGAGACGTTGAGGCCGATCCCCAGCGTGAACACGGTGTTCTCGTCTACTGGATCGACGCGCACCTGGCCGAATACCCAGCCGTACGTCCCGGAATGGCGCGTCATGAACTCGTTGGAGTCGCTAACCTTCTTCCACGACGCGCCGGCGTCGTCCGTTCTGTAGACCTCCGCCGCCTTGATCCGCGATTCCTGGACCGGGCGTCCGTACGCGTCCCGTTCGTTCTCCTGCGGCGGGCGGCCCGGCTCGTAGTTGTCGACGAAGGCGTAGAGCACCTTGGGGTTCGACAGGGCGATGTCGATGCCGATGCGCCCGCGATGCTGCGGCGCGGGCAGTCCGGCGCTCGCCTCCGTCCAGGTCTTGCCGCCGTCGGTCGTCTTGAAGACGCCGCCTTCGCTGTAGCCGGGCTCGACGCGCGGATCGCTCCACTTGCGGCGGATGCGCTGCCACATCGAGGCGTAGATCACCTCGGGGTTCGTCGGATCCATGACCAGGTCCCAGGCCCCGGTACGCGGGCTCTTGTAGAAGACCGTGTTCCAGGTTTTCCCGCCGTCGGTGGTCTTGAACACGCCCCGCATCTCGTTGTCGGTCCACTCGTGGCCGGAGGCGGCGACGTAGACGATGTCGGGGTTCGTGGGATGAATGAGGATGCGGCCGATCGTCTGTGTGTCGGTCAGCCCCATGTGGGTGAAGGTCTGACCGCCGTCCGTGGACTTGTAGATGCCGACGCCGGCCATCGAGGCGCGGAAGATGTTGGCCTCGCCGGTGCCGACCCAGAGAATGTCGGGATTCGACGGCGCGATGGCGATGTCGCCGATGCTGGTGGAGGGCATGTCGTCGAAGATCGGCGTCCAGTTGACGTTGTCGTCGCTGCGCCACAGACCGCTGGTGGCATACGCCGCGTAGATGCGCCGCCCCGCCGGGCGCTCGGCCACGGCGAGGTCGGTGGCACGGCCGCTGATGTTCGTCGGCCCCAGGTGCTGCCACGGCACCGCGGCGTAAGGTGACGACCGCTTCATGGCGCGGTAGCTGTCGTACGCCTTGCGGAGGTACTCGGCGTCGGCCTTCGCGGGGCCCTGCGCGCGGAGCCCGGCGGCCACCCCGAGGGCGGTGAGTGCAATGGCGAGATATCGGGCGATCGAGAAGGTGCGGTGCATCGGCTACTCCTGAGAGGCGAATACGAAACAGCCGATTGTACCGTTTCTGTTCCGGTCTGTTCCGGCCACCAGGCCCCGGGGCTTCCGGGCGGCCAACCTTTTTCACGCTTGCGCGTCTAATGCTAACTAAGTAGACTATCCTCCTGCGCCGCGTCGTGGCTCCGGCGATAGAGGCAGGCATGGAACGACAGCTTCTCGGCGAAGTAGAACAACTGGTCCTCCTGGCGATCCTCAGAATCGGCGAGGGCGCCTACGCGGTCCCGATCCGCGAGGAACTGTCGCGACACGGCGGCGTCACCCTGTCGCGCGGGACCATCTACGTGACCCTGGACCGTCTCGAACGGAAGGGCTACGTGCGCTCGCACTTCGCGGACCCGACCCCCGAGCCAGGCGGCAAGGCCCGGCGGTGCTTCCACATCGAGCGGGACGGCATGATGGCGCTGCGCGCGGCGCAGCGGACGGTGGATCGGTTGCGCGCCGGGACGGCGCTCGAGCACCGGGGCCACAAGCCATGAGGAAACGCCGGCTTGATTCGGCCGCCTTGCGCCTGGTGCCCCCCGACTGGCGCGATCCCGTCGAGCGGGACCTCGAGGACGAGCGCCCGGTCGGGGCCGGACCGTTCTGGTTTGCCACTCGGGCCGCCGGCGTCGGCGTCCGCCTGCGCATGGCGCGCCTCACCGGCAGGACAACGGAGCGCGGCCGCCGCCTGCGGCCCGCTTCGCCCAGGAGATCACCCATGCAGGACTTCGGACGCGACATCACCTTTGCCGTGCGGGGCGCATGCCGCCGGCCAGGCTACGCGCTGGCGGTCATCGCGACGCTGGCCATCGGGATCGGCGCCAACACCGCGATCTTCTCGGTCTTCAACTGGATCCTGCTGCGGCCGCTGCCGGG
>JBBECO010000222.1:8861-14535 GCA_040881785.1 Vicinamibacterales bacterium | reverse complement strand
AAACTAATTTTCCTGGTGCGCTCCTTTGTGCCCTTGGTGTGCTTTGTGGTCTTAGTGCCTAAAAGCCGTGGGCCCGTGCAGCGGGACAGCGGGACCGCTATTCGTCGTCGTCGGCAGGCGGCGCGAGGGACCCCGACGCCTTGCGCATCAAATAGGTCTTGATGAAGGGATCGATGTCGCCGTCGAGCACGCGCTGCACGTCGCCGACTTCCTCCTTGGTGCGATGGTCCTTCACGAGCTGGTAGGGATGCAGCACGTAGCTGCGGATCTGTGACCCGAAGGCGATGTCCTTCTTCTCGCCGCCGAGCTGTTCCATCTTCGCCTGCTGCTCCTTCAGCTTCAGGTCGTAGAGACGCGACTTCAGGACCTTCATCGCCTGTGCGCGGTTCTTGTGCTGCGACCGCTCGTTCTGGCAGGACACGACGATGCCCGTGGGCAGGTGCGTCAGCCGGATCGCCGAATCGGTCACGTTGACGTGCTGCCCGCCGGCGCCACTCGAGCGGTACGTGTCCACGCGCAGGTCCTTCTCGTCGATCTCGACCTCGACGTCCTCGGGCAGCTCCGGCCAGACATACACCGACGCAAACGAGGTATGCCGCCGCGCGGCCTGGTCGTACGGGGAGATGCGCACCAGGCGGTGGACGCCGGCCTCGGCGAGCAGCATGCCGTAGGCGTACTCGCCGATCACCGAGAACGTGACGCTCTTGATCCCGGCGTCCTCACCGGGCTGCAGGTCGAACACCTCGCGTTTGAAGTCGTGCCGCTCGATCCAGCGGGCGTACATCCGCAGCAGCATTTCCGCCCAGTCCTGCGACTCGGTGCCGCCGGCGCCCGGATGGATCGTGACGATCGCGTTCTTGCGATCGTGCTCGCCGCCGAGCATCTTCTTGGTCTCGCCGGCATCGACGCGTTCGCTCAGCTCGTCGAGCCCGCGCGCCAGCTCCTCGTCGACGGGCTCGCCCGCCTGCGCCCATTCGACGAGCACCGTCAGGTCGTCGGCGCGCGTCTTGAGCTGCTCGCTGAGCGCGACTTCATCTTCGAGACGCCGCCGCCGCTGCATCATCTTCTGCGCGGCGTCCTGGTCCTTCCAGAAGTCCGGTTCGTTGACGCGGGCGGCGATCCGGGCGAGTTCGTCTTCCGGGCGTGCGGCGTCAAAGATAGCTCCGCAGATCCTTCGCGCGCCGGGCGAGGTCTTCGTATCTGCGGAGCTGGTCGTCGAGTTGGAGGGTCATCTCAATGCTGAATGCTGAATGCTGAATGCTGAAGTAAGGGGCAATGGCGAACCCGCAATGCTCCAGATTCTACCGAATGCGGAAGGAAGCGGCCACTGCTGCCAGCGTGACCACCAGCGACAGCCAGGCGGCGAGATCGCCGAGCCGGCTGTAGACCGTGCGGTCGGTGATGAAGCGCAGCTCGCCCACCACGACGGCCTCCTCGAAGAGGTCCGTCTTCTCCACGACCCGGCCGTACGGGTCCACGAATCCGCTGATGCCGGTGTTGGCGGCCCGCGCGAGATAGCGGCCCTGCTCGATCGCCCGCATGGACGCCTGCTCCCAGTGCTGATACGCGGCCGACGAGCGGCCGTACCAGGCATCGTTGGTGATCGTGGTCAGCAACTCGCTGCCGTCGTCGACGAATCGCCGGATCAGACTGGGAAAGATGACTTCGTAGCAGATCGCGGTGCTGGCCATGTGTCCGCCGACCGGCAGCAGCACGGGATCGGTGCCAGGGCTGAACGCCGAGACGGCCTCGACGATCGGCCCGACGAAGAACAGCAGGTTCTTGAGCGGCACGTACTCCCCGAACGGCACCAGGTGCATCTTGCGGTAGACGGCCCCCACCTGCCCGTCCGGCTGTACCAGAAACGCCGCGTTGTAGTACCGCGCGTCCGGCTTCTGCACCGCCGCCGCCTGCAGCGGCTCGACCTGGTCGCTCCCGATCAACAGCGTGGCGCCGGCTTCGCGGGCGAGCCGGCGGATGGTCTCCCCGCGCAGGAGGTCGTGCTCGAAATAAAAGGGCGTGGACGACTCCGGCCAGATGATGAACGTCGCCCCGGCGTCGAGCGCCCGCCGCGTCATCGCCACGTACCTATCGGTGATCGCGTCCCGCAGGGCGGGATTCCACTTGTCTTCCTGCGCGACGTTGCCCTGGATGACCGCGACGCGGACGGGCGCCCCCGCGTGCAACAGATCGGATGAGCCGAGACGGACGCTCCCCCACGCCACGCACCCGGCGATCAGCGCCCCCGCGGCGGCGGGATAGAGCACACGAGCCCGGCCGGCGAACATCGCCAGCGCGGCCGCACCCGCGGCCGCGAAGGCCAGCAGCGCCGACAGGCCGTAGACACCCACCGCGCTCGCGATCTGCGCGACGGGGAGGACCGTCACCTGGCTGTACCCGAGCAGCGCCCACGGGAAGCCGTCCCAGAGGTACTGCCGCCCGAGCTCGGTCGTGACCCAGATCGGCGCCGCGAGCGCGAGCGCGTGCGTGCCGAACGCCCGCTTGCTGCGTGCGAGCAGCACGGCAAAGCCCGCCGGAAACAGCGAGAGGTACGCGACGAGCAGCAGCGCCGCGACAAACGCCACGGGCACCGAGAGCCCGCCGAAGGTCGTCATCGTCTCGACGAGCCAGTACAGCGTGCCCCAGAAGTACACCGCGCCTGAGAGGAGGCCGAGGAAGAAGGCCTGGCGCAGGGAGGTCGCGCGCCAGGTGGCGATGATGAGAGGCGTCAGCGCAATCCAGCCGAAGGCCGGATGCCCGTGTTTCGGGAAGCTCAGCGCCAGCAGCGCGCCCGAAAGGAGCGCTAGCGCGAAATGACCGACGATGTGTCTTCTTCCTTCTGAAGGCGGTCGCGCACCTGCTCGGCCTCGCGCCGATCGCCGAAGCGACCGACGCGTACGCGATAGATCACGGGCTCGCCGGGCGCGGGATTCTGGAGAAAGGCCGGATAACCCTTGCCGACAAGGCGCTGGACGAGTTCGGCTGCATTGGCTCGATTCTTCAGGGCCGTGATCTGCAGCACCCAGGTCCCGGAGCGACCCGTGGTTGGGACGTCCGGGCCCGCGGGCGCCGGCTTCTGCTGTGGCGGCTGGGCGGCCGGTGGCGTCGGCTGCTCCGGCTGCGGCTCCGGCTTCAGTTCATCGGCCGGGGCGTTGCTCTGGAGCCGCTTGTGATAGCTCAGCTCGTCCTCCACCGGCGGCGATGGAGGCTCCGCCGGTACCGGCCCGGTCTCGCCGACCCCCCTTGCTGTGGCAGGAGTGGCGACCTCGGCCGAATCGATCGGCTCATCGCCGGGCCGTCCGTCGACGCCGCGGCCCACGAGGACGCCGACGAGGAACACGAAGATCAACGTGACGGTCGTCACCATGAACAGGAAGACCAGCTGCTTCCCGCTCAACTGGATTTCATGGAATCCGTCGTCGGTCGTCTCGTCTCTCAGCTCGGCCACAGGTGGTTTACTTCTTCGGCGATATCAGGTGAATGAGCTCGATGGGGAGCGGGAAGATGATCGTCGAATTCTTCTCCGACGCAATCTCCGTGAGCGTCTGCAGGTAGCGCAGCGTGATCGACATCGGCTCGGTTGCGATCACCGCAGCCGCCTGCGCAAGCTTCTCCGACGCCTCCAGCTCACCCGCAGCGTGGATGATTTTACCACGCTTCTCTCGCTCGGCTTCCGCCTGACGGGCCATGGCGCGCTGCATGTCAGGCGGCAGGTCGACGTGCTTGACCTCGACCGACGACACCTTGATGCCCCAGGGATCGGTGTGCTGATCGAGGATCTGCTGGAGCTGCGCGTTCAGGCGGTCGCGCTCCGACAGCAGGTCGTCCAGTTCCACCTGTCCCAGCACGCTTCTGAGCGTCGTCTGGGCCAGCTGCGAGGTGGCGTAGTGATAGCTCTCCACCTCGACGATCGCCCGGCGAGGATCCATGACGCGGAAGTAGACGACCGCGTTCACCTTGACTGACACGTTGTCCTTCGTGATGACATCCTGCGACGGCACATCCATGACGACCGTCCGCAGACTCACGCGGACCATCTTGTCAATCGGGGCGAACACGAAGATCACGCCGGGCCCCTTGGGCTCCGGGAGCATCTTGCCCAGTCGAAACACGACCGCGCGCTCGTATTCGTTCAGGATCTTGATCGAGCTGAGCAGATAGAACGCGACAACGACGACGGCGATGAGCAGCGGAGGAAACGGCAACACGGGCAACTCCTTCTGAAAAGCGGAAACCGATCAGAGACGGCGAACCTTGAGCACCAGGCCGTTGACGCTGACGACTTGCACGGAGTCACCCGCGGCCACCGGATCGTCGGCCGTCGCACTCCAGATCTCGCCATGCGTCTGGACGCGGCCGACGCCGCCGGGATCGATCGGCGTCATCGCCCGGCCGATCTCGTCGATCATGCCGGCCTGCCCGGTCACGCTGCGCTGCCGCTGCGCCTGCACGGCCAGCTGGACCAGGAAGAACAGGATGCCGGCGACCGAGAGCGTGATCGGCACGATCATGCGCAGGCCGATCTGCAGTTCGGGCAGCGGCGAGTCGATCAGCATCATGGACCCGAAAAACAACGAGATGACACCGCCGACGGCCAGCACCCCGAAGCTGGTGACCTTCACCTCGAGGATCAGCAGAACGATGCCGAGCACGAGCAGGAGCACGCCGGCATAGTTGACCGGGAGCACCTGCAGCGCAAAGAACGCCAGGAGCAGACAGATCCCGCCGGCCACGCCGGGAAAGATCGAGCCCGGGTTCCAGAACTCCACCGTGAGGCCGAGCATGCCGAGCGTGAGCAGCAGGTAAGCCACCTGCGGATGCGCAATGCCGCTCAGCATCCGCTGCGCCCACGACATCGTCACCGCTTCGCGGGTGGCGCCCGCGACACGGAGCACCTGCTCACGTCCGTCGAACCGCTTGATGGTCCGGCCGTCGAGCTTCTGCAGCAGATCGGTGACATCGGAGGCGACCACGTCGATCAGCGGCGGCGCGGCACCGGCCGCCTCCTGCTCGGTGAACGAGCGGCTGTCGATCACGCCCTGCTCGATGAGGACGGCGTTGCGCCCGCGCTGCTGGGCGAGCGTCCGCGCGTAGCTGGCGGTGTCGGACGCCATCTTCTTCGCCATGGTCTCGTCGATCTTCGTGCCGTCGCCCGAGACCGGGTGCGCGGCGCCGATGTGCGTGCCCGGGGCCATGGCCGCCACATCGGCCGCTATGGTGATCAGAAAGCCCGCGGAGGCGGCACGACTGCCCGAAGGCCCGACCCAGACGGCCACGGGTGTCTTCGCGGCGATGATCGCGCTGTTGATGTCGCGGGTCGTGTCGAGCAGCCCGCCGGGGGTGCGCAGCGTGAAGACCAGCAACGCGGCGCCGGCGGCATCGGCCTTCGCGATCGTGCTGCGGACGTATTCGGCGACGACCGGCTGGATGATGCCGTCGATTTCGGCGGTATAGACCACCGGCGCGACCTGCTGCGTGCGTCCCGCAGACACCGCAAGGAGGCAAAGTCCCGCGACCAGGAAGAGCCAGGAGCGCATGTGTGGGACCAGTCTACTCCGCCTTCGCCCAATCTGAGCCGTGCGGGCTTCGGCGGGACAAGCCCGACTGCGGCGACCCTACTTGGATATCGACGCCAGCAGCTTCTTCGCCTCGACCGACTCCGGATCGAGGACCA
>JBBECO010000222.1:0-8761 GCA_040881785.1 Vicinamibacterales bacterium | reverse complement strand
TTGGATATCGACGCCAGCAGCTTCTTCGCCTCGACCGACTCCGGATCGAGGACCAGGGCGCGCTCGAGTTCGGCCCGGGCGGCGGCCGTATTCTGCTGTTTCAGGTAGGCCTCGGCAAGGGCGATCCGGGCTGCCGCCGAATCCGCACTCCAGATCGAGATCTTCAGGGCGTCCATCGACTCGTCGGGACGGCCGGCACGCAGGAGGATCCGCCCGACGAGGAGATGGGCCTCTGCCTCGTAGGGGGACAGATAAATGGTCCGCCGCAGTTCGGCGAGCGCCTCGCGGTCCTCTTCCCGCTCGTAGAGACGACGCCCGCGTTCCAGATGGAACGCCGCAAGCTCCCGCTGTTCCTTCTGGGCGGTGTTGACGATCGTCTGCTCGGGCCGCTCGCCGGTGCGGGAGTCCGGATCCTCGCGCACGCGCTCCATCCCGCGCGGCGCCGGCAGCTTCTCGTCGCCCGCCCGCTTCTCGAGCTCGGGAAGATCCGAGGAGAGCTGCGTGGCCAGTTCCTTTTCCCGGGCCGCCTCGACGGGATTGCCGGTGTGCTGAAGCGCCACGCCCAGCAGGTAGTGCGCCTCGGCATCGGTGGGATCGCGGCGGAGGGCTTCACGCAACCAGTAAAGTCCCCCCTGGTAGTTTTTTTCGAGGACGTAGGCGTATCCGAGGTTGAACAGGATGTCCGGATCGCCGGGATCGGTCTCGGCGGCCTTGGTGAGGAAGTAGGTCGGCAGCCCGCGGTCGAGCGCGGCGCCGCTGCGACGCAGCTGCAGGACCCCCAGGTTGTTCAGCGCGGCAGCCGCGACGGGAGGGGCCGCTCCCTCGGCCGACGCCGTGAACCCGGCGAACGCCTCGTCGAACGTCTCGATCTCCAGCAACGAGACCGAGGCAAGGAAGCGCGCCCGGGGTGCGAGCGGCGACGCCGCCGGCACGGCCCTGGCCGCCTCCACCGCCGCGGCGTACTCGGCCTGGTCGTGCCGCACCTGCCAGAGCGCCAGATAGGCACGGTCGTAGCCGGGATAGCGCTCGACCGCCTCTTCGAGAAAACTCGCGCGCGTGGCCGCGCTCTCGGCCATCAGTCCCTTCACATAGGGCTCGAAGGCCTCGAGCGGGGGCCGCGGGCTGCGCGCCCCGCGCAGCGGCGCCCCCGACGCGAGCTTTGCCGACAGCCGCTCGAACAGGAGCACGACCTCGGCGAGCGGGCCGCGTTCCGACACCGGCGGCTGCACGCGCCCCACGTCGATCCGGATCCCGCTGGCGTCGACGACGAGATCGTCCCCCTCGAAGCGCACGCTGCCGACGATCACTTCAGACGCGCCGACGAGCTGCCCGACCTTGACGACGGTGGCGCGGCTCAGGCTCGCCGCGACCGGCAGATGCAGCTGCTCGAATGCGCGGATGCGCTCGGCGCGCCGGATCGCCGCGACCCCGCGCGCGTTCAGCTCGTCGGCCACCAGCAGACTGGCGGCTTCGGCGATCCAGTGCAGACGCGGCTCGCGGGACGGATTGTCGAAGGGCATGACCAGGACGCGGCCGCCGGCCGGCTGCGCGAACGCCGTCGCGGCCGACAGGAGCAGAACGGCCGTCCCCAGGATCAGAAACCTATGCCGCATGTTCGGGCACTTCCAGCGCCGGAGGACGCGCGAGCGCCACCGCCAGCGTGCAGCCTCGACGGTTCCCCGAGGCGCGGCAGGCCAGCACCTCGGCTTCCGCCGGGATCTCGAACAGCTGCAGCACGCGGGCGATAGCTGCCGCATAAAAACCGCACAGCGGCAAGGCCGAGGCCTCACGCACCTCACAGAAGAGAGACCCCCGCAGATCGACCGCCGCGGCGCCGCGCCGGATCTTGATGACAGCCCGCGATCCCGGATACGTCGAGCGCACGAGCGTCCGTGCCGTTCGCAGCGCGGCCCGCGCCCTCAGCGGCGTCGGCAGCGCGCCGATCAGCCGCCGCTCGACCCCCGGTAGCCCACGCACGGTCCATTCGGCGGCATACTCACCCGCCTTGCTGGTGATCACGCCATACGCGGCGCCTTCCTGCCGCAAAAAGCTCAGGACCGCCGAGAGCGGCGCCAGGCCGATCGTGCCGTCGCGGAGCCCCGACACGTTCAGCCAGTTCTCATAGAACTCCAGCCGCGTCGGCAGAACGTCGCCGATCGCCTGGTGCAGACTCGCGACGAGCACGCGGCCGATGCGGGCCTCGCTCATGGTCTTACGCAGCCCATCTGATAATGTTGGAGAGATCGGTCATGTCGAATGATCCCACGCTTGCGGTCGCGATTCTTGCCGGCGGCCGCGCGCGCCGCCTGGGCGGTATCGACAAGAGCGGCCTGGCACTCGGCGGCCGGTCGATCCTGGCCCGGCTGCTCGAGGCCGTGCGCCCCGTCTCGGCGCACGTCTTTGCCGTCGGCGACACGACAGGCGCGGCGAGCCGCGCAGGACTCGACGTGGTGCCGGATCTCGTACCGGATGCCGGTGCGCTCGGTGGCATCTACACCGCCATTGTCAGTTCCCCGTGCGATCGCACGCTCGTCCTGGGATGCGACATGCCGTTTGTGACGACGGCGTTCGTCGAGCGGCTGGCCGCCGTCACCGGCGCGGACGTCGTGATACCGCGCACCCACGCGGGGTACCAGCCGCTCTGCGCGATCTACGGCCGGGGCTGTGCAGGAGCGATTCGCGAACGGCTGGACCGTGGAGAGCGTCATGCAGCGGTGCCGCCCGGCGGCGTGAAGGTCGCGGAAATCGACCCCGAGGAACTGGCGGCCTGCGATCCGGAAGGACTGCTGTTCGTGAACGTCAACACGCCGCATGATTATGCGCAGGCCCAACGGATACTCGACCGGGCTGGAACGCCCGATGCTACCACGGATAACTGACCCCACATGATTCTCCCGATCCACACTCTGGTGCGCGCGCGGATGACCGAGGCCGTCACGCGTCTCTACGGTCTCGAGCCAGGCGATCCGATCCTCGCCGACATGCCGGTCGAGCTCGCGCCGAACCGGACGCTGGGCGACCTGGCGGTACCGCTCGCCTTCAGCCTCGCCCGCCGGCTGCGCAAGGCGCCGCGCGCGATCGCCCAGGAGATCGCCGCCGCGCTCGGCACGATCGAGGGCTTCTCGAAGATCGAAGCGACCCCCAACGGTTACGTCAACTTCTTCCTCGACCGTGCGGGCGTGGCCGTCGGCTGGCTGGGCGAGGCGCCCGGCGCGGGGGCGACCGCCACCGGCAAGGCCATCGTCGAGCACACCGCCATCAACCCGAACAAGGCCGCCCATATCGGCCATCTGCGGAACGCCGCGCTCGGCGATGCGTTCGGCCGGCTGCTCCGCTTTCTCGGCCGTGACGTCGAGATCCAGAATTACATCGACGACACCGGGGTGCAGGTCGCCGACGTGGCGGTGGGGTTCCGCGAGATCGAGCACAAGTCCCTCGACGAGGTCCGCCGGATCGCCGCCACCACGCGGTTCGATTACTACTGCTGGGACCTGTATGCGCAGGTCACCGAATGGTACGCCGGTGACAAGGAGCGTCTGAAGATCCGTTCGGCCGCGCTTCACGACATCGAGCACGGGGGCAACGAAACCGCCGAGCTCGCCCACTTCATCGCGGACCACATCGTCCGATGCCACGTGAAGACGATGGCGCGGATGAACATCGGCTACGACCTGCTCACGTGGGAAGGGGACATCCTCCGGCTGCACTTCTGGACGCACGCCTTCGAGTATCTGAAGAAGACCGGGGCGGTCTACCTTCAGCCCGAAGGCAAGCTCAAAGGCTGCTGGGTGATGAAGATCGACGAGGAATCGGCCGGGGCGCCACCCCTGGAGGCGGCGGCCGAGACGGCGGGCGACGTCCAGCAGGAAGAGGAACAGAAGGAAAAAGTCATCGTCCGGTCGGACGGCACCGTGACGTACGTCGGCAAGGACATGGCGTATCAGCTCTGGAAGTTCGGTCTTCTCGGCAAGGACTTCCACTACCGGATCTTCGAGGCGGGCGACCCGCCGCTCTGGTCAACCACCTCGGATCCGGAAGCGGCGGCGCCGGATCCGCCGTTTTTCGGGCGGGCGTCCTGGGTGTGCAACGTCATCGACACGCGCCAGTCGTATCTGCAGAAGCTGCTGAAGCAGGCGCTCGCGGCGCTGGGCTATCACGAGCAGGCCGCGCACTCGATCCACTATGCCTACGAGATGGTCGCGCTCTCACACGCCACGGCGCGCGAGCTCGGATACGACACCTCGGAGATGGCCGACCGTCCGTTCGTCGAAGTCTCGGGACGCAAGGGTCTCGGCGTGAAGGCCGACGATCTGCTCGACCGCCTGCGCGACAAGGCGGCCGTGGAAGTCGCCAAGCGGAACGCGGAGCTTCCGGTCGAGGACGCGCGCCAGATTGCCGAAGCGATCGCGACCGCCGCCGTCCGGTACTTCATGGTGAAGTTCTCGCGCGGCAAGATCATCATCTTCGACATCGACGAGGCGTTGAGCTTCGAGGGTGAAAGCGGTCCGTATCTTCAGTACGCCGCCGTCCGTGCGAACAACATCTTCCACAAGCTCGAAGAGCGGCATGGGATCAGCGAAGCCGGCGTGATGGCCGCGATCGGGGGCGCCTCCGCCAGCGTGCTGACGGCCGACGACGAGGAGGCGAACGACCTCTGGGGCCTCATGCTCGAAGCGGCGCGGCTCGACGACGTCGTGGACCAGTCGGTCCGCACGCTGGAGCTGTCGGTGCTCGCCAAGTACGCGTTCTCGCTGGCGCAGACGTTCAACGGCTTCTACCACAAGTATTCGATCCTCAACGAGGAGCGGGAGGACGCGCGGCTGTGGCGCGCGGCCGCCGTCGCCTATTACCGGCGGCAGCTCACGAAGGCGCTCGAGCTGATGGGCTGCGCCGTGCCGGCGAAGATGTGATGCAACCGATCATTGGCGTGACGCGGTGCAGCGCGCTGGACGACTATGTCGCCTCGGTCGAACAGGCCGGCGGACGCGTCCGCGTGCTCGAGGTCACCGAAAGCCCGAAGAAGGTCCTGGGGGAGATCCACGGGCTGCTGCTCACCGGCGGCGGCGACGTGGATCCCGTCTTCTACAAAGAGGACCGGCACCCCTCCGTGCAGGACGCCGAGCCGGGCCGTGACGAGTTCGAACTGGATCTCGCCCGGCGTGCGCTCGACGCGAACGTGCCGGTGCTGGCGATCTGCCGCGGCTCACAGGTCCTGAACGTCGCGGCGGGCGGCACGCTCGTCCAGGACATTCCGACGGCCGTGACGACCGAGTTGCCGCACGCGATGAACGAGCCGAAGAACGAGGTCGCCCACGACGTCGCCGTGACGCCCGGCTCGACGCTGCAGCGTGCGCTCGGGGACGCCATCAGTCAGGCGCACACCTGCCGTGTCAACAGCCGGCATCATCAGTCGGTCGGAAAGGTCGGCGCGAATCTCGTCGCGGCCGCGACGGCCCCCGATGGCGTGATCGAGGCAATCGAGGCGCCGAACGCGGAGTTCTGTCTCGGCGTCCAGTGGCACCCGGAGAACTTCTGGCGGACCGGCGAGTTCAACGGCTTGTTCGAGGCGTTCGTGGCGGCGGCGCTGACCCGCACACGCCCGACCTGATGTCCGCCCGACCTGAAGGTCGGGCCTACAAAGCCGAGCGACGCGAACCCCGTTTCTCCTGCGTAGGCCCGACCTTCAGGTCGGGCGGCGGATCCGCGCAACGCCCCGCGTAGGCCCGACCGTCAGGTCGGGCGCCACGCTATCTCTCGAACACGCCTAACGTCTCCACGTGGGGCGTATTCGGAAACAGATCGAAGCCCTGAAGGCTGATCAGCCGATAGCCGCCATCCAGCAATCGCCGCGCGTCCCGCGCCATCGTCGGGGCGTCGCAGGAGACGTAGATGACCCGCCCGGCGCCCGAGCGGACGATCGCGTCCCCCGCTTCCTTCGACAACCCTGTTCGCGGCGGATCCACGATCAGGTTCGCCGGCGCGGGAACGCCGCGCGCGAGAAAGGCTTCGACGCTGGCGCGCGCGACGCGGAGCTGACCGGCGAACGGTGTGGCGTTACGGAGCAGATCCTGCCCACTGGCCTTGTCACCCTCAACGGCGGTGATGTCGGAGCGCCCGCAGGCCGCCAGCGCCACGGCGAACAGGCCGACGCCCGCGTAGAGATCCAGGACCGGTCCCGGCTGCGCGCTGTCCATTACCGCAGCCGTGAGCGCGCCGATCAGAAAGCGGTTGGCCTGGAAGAACGACTCCGGGTGCCGGCGCAGCGAGCCGTTCGCCGCGCGTCCCTCGGTCAGCGCCTGCAGCGGATCGCTGACGATCGGATCCCCTGCTGAATAGAACGCATTCTCCAGGGTGCGGGCCGTCAGACCGGTCAGTCCCGCGGCGGTCACGGCGCGCTCGAGCGCGTCAGGGGACGGCTTCGGCTCACGCAGATCCAGGTGCAGCGCGCGCTGGTCGGCGGCGATGTTCTCCGACAGCTCCACCGAGAGCACGGTGACGGCCTGCGCGGCAAGCGCGGCCACCGCAGCCTCCACCGCTTCGAGCGACGCCTCGGTGACCTGCCCGGTCAGCGCCGCGTCGCACAGCTCGCGTGACCCTTCGCGATAAAACCCGGGCCGGCCGTCGCGCACGTGGAAGCGCGCGCGCATCCGGTAGCCGCGTTCGGGCGACGCGGCCACGTCGATCGCGTTCTCGACCGGCATGCGGCCGATCCGCGTGAACGCATCGCGGATGATTTCCGCCTTCAGCGCCCGCTGCCGCGGGTAGTCGATGTGGGCGTACAGGCACCCGCCGCACAGGGGATCTCCTGCGGGTGTCCGTCTGTCGGACGACGATTCGAGGACGCGCGCGGTGTCGGCGAACGCCACGCGTTTCTCGGCGCGTGTGACCACGGCCGCCACGCGCTCACCCGGGATGGCACCGGAGACGAGCAGGACTTCCCCATCATGCCGCGCAATCATGCGGCCGCCGGACGCCGGTTTCTCGACGACGACGTCGACCTCCTGCCCGACCGTCAGCGCCATGGCTCACTCATAGGACAGGACCGGGAGGTTCAGCGCCTCGCGCAACTGGCGCTCGAACGCCAGTTGCCGGGTGCGCTCGAGCGATGCCGGAGGCATGCGACTCGCAAACCCTGCAAGCTCCGCGTCGGCTTCGCGCTGGAGCGCGGCCGCCATGTCGTCGCTCACGGCGGCGAGCGCCGCCGCCAGGAGTTCGGCATCGAGCTCGGCCAGCCGCGCGATCGCGCGGGCCTTCGCCTCGCCACGGGCCCCCTTCGCCCCGGCCGCCAGTTCGTCGAGCTCGCCCGTCACCCTGGCGATCGTCGCGTCGAAGGCCGGATCCTCCCGGCCGGTTTTCACCACGAGCAGTCGCGAGAGGCTGCGTTCGACGTGCGCGGCCAGCGAGCCCTTCCGGCTCGTCCCGCCCCACTCTTCGGCACTCGCACCGGTCTCGGCGACGCGGGAGGCCCCCGCCCCGATCGCGCGGCGCCAGTCGTCGAACGCCTCGAGGACATCCGCTTCGCAGAACTCGATGCGCAGCGGGCGCCGGCGGCCCCCCTTCGCGCTCGCCCGCTCGACACACCGGTCGATCCCGCGGAAGGCGACCTTCAGCGGCACGCCCTGCTCCGCCCAGCCGCGCACCGTCTCGAAGGCCGGTCCCACGATCCGCACGAGGTGACCGCCGTTCTTCTGACACAGGTACGACTCGATCTGACGGCAGTAGTCCGGAAGAGCGTCCATCGGGGCCTCAGCGCAGCGACGCCTGGCGCGCCCAGATCATCTGCAATCCGTGCAGGGTGAGATCTGGCTCGACGTGCTGGATCGCGGTCGTCTCGCCGGCGAGGATCTCCGCCATGCCTCCGGTCGCCACGCACGTGGCGCGGTCGCCCCCGTCCAGCTCGAGACGGATCCTGCGCACGATGCCGTCCACCATCGCGACGTAGCCAAAAAACAACCCAGACTGCATCGACGTCACCGTGGTCTGGCCGATGACGGCGGGCGGCTTCCTCACGTCCACGCGCGGCAGGCGCGCGGCGCGCTGAAAGAGCGCGTCCGCGGAAATCCCGACGCCGGGGCAGATCACACCGCCCAGATACTCGCCCACCTGCGAGATCGCGTCGAAGGTGGTGGCCGTGCCGAAGTCCACCACGATGACCGGGGTGCGGTTGGCCCGCCCAAAGCGTTCGTACGCAGCCACGCCGTTGACGACACGATCGGCGCCGACATCCGACGGTGGCTGATACAGGACCGGCATGCCCGTGTTGGACGCGGGATCGACGGTCAGGGGACACTTGTCGAAGTACCGCTCGCACATCTCCTCCAGCGAGCGGGTCAGCGGCGGCACGACCGACGAGAGGATGATGCCGTCCACGCGTGCCAGGTCGATCCGGCTCCGCTCGAACAGGTGCGTCACGAGGATGCCGAGCTCGTCGGCCGTCCGCTCGCGCATGGTCACGAGCCGCCAGCTCTCGGTCAGCCGATCGCCGTCGAACACGCCGAGGACGATGTTGGAGTTGCCGACATCGATTGCGAGGAGCATCGCAGACAGTGTAACGGATGAGGGTGCGGGGGCTAACGCTGAGGGTGCGGGAGGCTTCGCTGAGGGTGCGGGAGGCTTCGCTGAGGGTGCGGGGGCTTCGCCGAGGGTGCGGGAGGCTTCGCTGAGGGTGCGGGCGGCTGCGCCTGAGGGTGCGGGAGGCTTCGCTGAGGGTGCTGTTGGCTCTCACGTTAATCCACTGAGGGTTTCTCACGCTGCCTCGACA
>JBBECO010000221.1:0-73662 GCA_040881785.1 Vicinamibacterales bacterium | reverse complement strand
TCGGGACTCGGGACTCGGGACTCGGGACTCGGGACTCGGGACTCGGGACTCGGGATTCGGGACTCGGGATTCGGGATCAGAGATTAGAGATTAGAGATTAGGGATTAGGGATTCGATGCCCGTGACAATGACCTGCCCGCAAGTCCTCGACGCCGCCACGCGCGCCGAGCTGGCTGCCGCCGTGCGCGCGGCCGTCAAGCGCTGGCGACCGTCGTTCGAGAACTGGAAGCTGGCGCTGTTCCGCTCGCAATCCGGCAAGGGATGGGACCTGGCGATCAGCGGCCCGAGGTTCCGCAAGGTCTTTACGCTCCACGGTCCGCTCGACGATCTGCCGGGCCTCGTCAGCGCCCACATCGACGCGATCCTGGCCGAGCGTCGTCTGACAGAGCCGCGCTTGCATCTGCCGGCGCGAGGCACCTAAGCTGGCAGTATGGCGACCGCCCCGTGGCTCAAGGTCCTCGACGTCGTGAGCAGCCTCGCGCTAGGGTCCGAAAGGTCCGAAAGGTCCGAAGGGTCCGGACCCTCGGACCGCGCGACCCTCGGACCGTCCGGACCTTCGGACCCTCGGACCCTCGGACCCTCAGGACCCCTGGGACGTCTTGAGGCTCACCTCGCCGGTGTGGTCGTCGCGGCCCTGAAGGAAGCATTCGATCGCGACAAGGCGCGGATGACGCTCGAGCGCGACACGCTCGAGAGCGAGCGGGCACGCGCGGAGCGGGCGCTCGCGGCAGAGCTGCGGCGGCAGGCGGCCGACCGCGCCCTCTCACAGTTGAAGCTCATTGCCGTGTTCGCCGGTCTCGCGCTGCTGGTGTCGGGGGTTCTGGCGGCATGGATCCCCGGGATGCGCGCCGGCGTGCCTGCGGTGCTGCTCACGCTCGGCTGGGCGCTTGCCGTCGCCGCACTTGGCGTCGTGTTTGCTGCCTGGCAGCAGGTGGCCGTGTGGGCCAGCGAGACGAATCCGCCGCCTGCCGGACGCTCGACGCCGGCTGCCGTGGCCCCGTGGCTGTTGCTCGGATCGCTGTCGCTGGTTGCCGCCAGCCTGCTTCTGGCTGGCTGAAGACAAGTCGCCAACTTCCAACCTCCAACTTCCAAACTCCAAAAGGGACTTGGGCAGTTGGCAGTTGGTAGTTGGATTGTTGGAAGTTGGATTCTTGGAAGTTGACACGATGCTGACTGTGTATGGCGCAGACTGGTGTGAGGATTCGCAGCGCTCGCTGCGGCATCTTCGGCGGCTGGGGGTTCCCCACCACTACATCAACATCGACGAGGACGCGGCCGCGCTCGAGCGCGCGAAAGCGCTCAACGGCGGCAGACGCCGGACCCCGACGATCGACCTCGGCGTCGGCGGCCCCGCGCTCGTCGAACCCGACAACGACACGCTCGGCGGCGCGCTCGTCGAGCTGGAGATGCTGACGCGCGAGGACCTGCACGACCGCCTGGCGGTGCAGAACGTCGGCGACGCCGAGCGGATCATCCGCGCCGGCGCCGGCGCCGCGCTGCTGCTCGCCGGCGGCCTCGCGCCGCGCGTCCTCAGGTGGCCGATGCGCGCCGCCGGCCTCGCCACGCTGGTGTCGGGCGTGTCCGGCTGGTGTCCGGTGTATCACGCACAAGGCGTGACATCGCTCGAAGGCCCGGGCGATCGCCCCGGAGAAGCCACCCGCGGTACCTGGCTCGCGACGTCGGTCGGCCGCCTGGCCGGTGGACCCGCCGCCGCATCCCTCGATACCGCTTCATGACCGCCAGCAAGGTCATCACCGACTACGACCTTTACCTCTTCGGCGAAGGCAACCACACGCGGATCTACGACAAGCTGGGCGCGCACCCGCTCACGGTCGACGGCGCGGAGGTCGTGCACTTCGCCGTCTGGGCGCCCAATGCCGACCGGGTGTCGGTCGTCGGCGATTTCAACGAGTGGGACGGCCGCACGCATCCCATGACGCTCCTCGGTGCGAGCGGGGTGTGGGAGGCCGTCATCCCGGCGGCCCGCGCAGGGCAGCGCTACAAGTTCGAGCTGCACACGCGTCACGGCGCGCTCCTCCTCAAGTCGGATCCCTACGGCGCGGCCTTCGAGCTGCCGCCGGCGACGGCGTCGATCATCTGCCGCCCCGACTACGCGTGGCACGACGAGGCGTGGATGCGCGCGCGCGTGTCGCGCGACTCCTGGTTCGACGCGCCCCTCTCGACGTACGAGGTGCACCTCGGCTCCTGGGCGCGGATCCCTGAAGAAGGGGATCGCTACCTCACGTACGCCGAGCTCGCGGAGCGGCTGATTCCCTACGTGAAGGAGATGGGCTACACCCATATCGAGCTCCTGCCGGTGATGGAGCACCCGTTCTCGGGATCGTGGGGCTACCAGGTCACCGGCTTCTACGCGCCCACCAGCCGCTTCGGCACCCCGCAGCAGTTCAAGGCCTTCGTGGACGCCTGCCATCAGCACGGGATCGGTGTGATCCTCGACTGGGTGCCCGGGCATTTTCCGAAAGACGCCTACGCGCTCGCGCAATTCGACGGCAGCGCGCTGTACGAACACTCGGATCCGCGGCAGGGCGAACACCGCGACTGGGGGACGCTGATCTTCAATTACGGCCGCAACGAGGTCCGCAACTTCCTCCTCGCCAACGCGCTGTACTGGCTGGCGGAGTTCCACATCGACGGTCTTCGGGTCGACGCGGTGGCCTCGATGCTGTATCTGGACTACTCACGCGAGCAGGCCGACTGGATCCCCAACCGCTTCGGTGGCCGGGAGAACCTCGAGGCGATCGAGTTCCTCCGGCAGCTCAACACGCTCACGCACGCCGAGCATCCCGGGTCGATCACCATTGCCGAGGAGTCGACATCCTGGCCGTCGGTCAGCCGCCCGACGTACGTCGGCGGTCTCGGGTTCACGTACAAGTGGAACATGGGCTGGATGAACGACATCCTCGAGTACGTCAAGGAGGATCCCGTGCACCGGCGCTGGCATCACCGCCACGTGACGTTCTCGCTGCTCTACGCCTTCAGCGAGAACTTCATCCTGCCGTTCTCGCACGACGAAGTCGTCCACGGCAAGGGGTCGATGTTCGGGAAGGTCCCTGGCGACAACTGGCAGAAGGCCGCCACGCTGCGCGCGCTCTACGGATTCATGTTCGCGCACCCCGGCAAGAAGTTGATGTTCATGGGGTGCGAGTTCGGCCAGGGCCGCGAGTGGAACTACGACCACAGCCTCGACTGGCATCTGATCGACCGGCCGTTCCACGGCGGCCTCCAGCAGTTCGTCCGGGACATGAACCGCGCGTATGCCGCCGAGCCGGCGCTCCATCAGCGCGACTTCGACCCCCGTGGCTTCGAATGGATCGACTGCAACGACAACGAAAACAGCGTCGTCTCGTTTCTGCGCCGCGGGACGCGTGGCGAGCTGGCCGTGGCGATCGTCAACTTCACGCCGGTGCCCCGCGACGGCTATCGCATCGGCGTGCCGGTCGCCGGCCCGTTCGATGAAGTCATCAACAGCGACAGCCACGTCTACGGCGGCAGCAACCTCGGCAACGAGGGCGTCGTCTTTGCCGAGGCGCTGCCGTCCCATGGCCATGCGCAGTCGCTGCGGCTGAACCTGCCGCCGCTCGGGTTCCTGCTGCTGAAGCCACAGACCGGCACCGCGTGAAGAGCGCGGTCGGGCGAAGGCGGGTTATGCGGAGATGCTGACGGCGTTCAGGCGCGTGCGGAGCGCATCAGGATCGCGGTGATCTGCCGCGCCACTTCGTCGGGAAGGACCGGCTTGGTGAGAAACGTCACGCAGCCGGCCTCGAGGCACCGCTGGCCGATCTCGCTGGAGGGATCCGCCGTGATCGCGACGACCGGGATGTGCGCGAGCTCGGGGTCGCGCTTGAGGTCCGCCGTGGCTTCGAGGCCGTCCATGCCGGGCATCCGGATATCCATGAGAATGAGGTCCGGCTTGAGGAGCTGCGCGAGACTCATCGCCTCGTGGCCGTTGATCGCGGTCGCCACGCTGAAGCCCGCGTAGCTCAGATACTCGGCGTACAGCTCACGCGCATCGAGCTGATCCTCGACCAGCAGCACGAGCCACTTCCGCTCCGGCGCGGATGAAGTCGATGCAGACGTCGATGCCTGTGTCACGTTTACGTTCCGTCATCAATCTTAACGCCGCCTCGTCGTGATGCGAACGGCATTTCGTCTGGATTTCCGAGACGTACACTTCCTGCTTCGGAAATAACAGATCCGTCAGGCGTGAACGCCGGGCGCTTCGTGGCCCGTACGTTCCACGTATTCGACATACGAACCTGGGTACGCATGTGGTCTGGCGTCGGTGCCGCTCTCGCCCCCGAGCTCGAGCACACGGTTGCTGAGGCCCCTGAGGAACGCCCGGTCGTGCGAGACGAAGAGCATCGTGCCCTCGAAGTCCGTCAGCGCCTTCACGAGCATCTCCTTCGTGGCGAGATCGAGATGGTTGGTGGGTTCGTCGAGCACGAGGAAGTTCGGCGGATGCAGGAGCATCCGGGCCATCACGAGCCGTGTCTTCTCGCCGCCCGACAGCGCCTTGACTTTCTTGTCCACGTCGTCGCCTGAGAACTGGAAGGCCCCGAGCAGGCTGCGGAGCGCGCCGATCGACTCGTGCGGAAAGTCCTTCTCCATCTGCTCCCACACCGTCAGCTCGGAGGTCAGCAGTTCGAGCGCCTGTTGCGCGAAGTAGCCCATCTTCACGCTGGCACCGATCTCCACCTTGCCGGTGTCCGGGGTCAGCGCCCCGGCCACCATCTTCAGCAGCGTGCTCTTGCCGGCGCCGTTGCGTCCCATGACGCACCAGCGTTCGCCGCGGCGGATCGTGAGGCTGAGGCCGTCGTAGACGACCCGCGTGCCGTACGCCTTGTGAAGGTCCTCGATGACGGCGACCTGCTCGCCGGAGCGCGGCGGCTGCCGGAAGTCGAAGGCCACGATCTTTCGGGTCTTGGGCGGTTCGACCTTCTCGATCTTCTCGAGCGCCTTGATGCGGCTCTGGACCTGCGCGGCCTTGGCCGCCTGCGCCTTGAAGCGGTCGATGAACCGCTGTTCCTTGGCGAGCATCGCCTGCTGCCGGGCGTACGCGGCTTCCTTGTTGGTGTCGCGGATCGCCCGCTCGCGTTCGTAGAAGTCGTAGTTGCCCGAGTAGACGGTGATCTCACCGGAGTCGATCTCGGCGATCTTCGACACGATCCGGTTCATGAAGTCGCGGTCGTGGGACGTCATCAGCAGCGACGCGCTCATGGTTTTCAGGAAATCCTCGAGCCAGATGATCGATTCGATGTCGAGGTGGTTGGTCGGCTCGTCCATCAGCAGCACGTCGGGCCGCCCGAGCAGCACGCGCGCCATCGCGACGCGCATCTTCCATCCGCCTGACAGCGCGCCGACGTCGCCGTCGATCTGGTCGTCCTCGAAACCGAGGCCGTGGAGCACTTCGCGCGCCTGGCTCTCGAGCGCGTAGCCGCCGAGATGCTCGTACTCCTCCTGCACGTGGCCGAAGCGGTCGAGGATCCGGTCCATCTCGCCGGCGCGATCCGGGTCCGCCATCGCCTGGTTCAGGGATTCCAGCTCGTGGTGCAGGTCGCCGACGCGGCCGCTGCCGGCGATCGCCTCGTCGATCACCGAGCGCCCGGACATTTCCTCGACGTCCTGCCGGAAGTACCCGATCGTCAGCTTCTTCGGCACCGACACCTCGCCGTCGTCCGGCGATTCTTCGCCGGTGATCATGCGGAAGAGGGTGGTCTTGCCGGAGCCGTTGGGGCCCACGAGGCCGACCTTCTCGCCGGGGTTCAGCTGGAAGGAGGCGTCCACGAAGAGGATCTGACGGCCGTACTGCTTGTTGATGCGATTGAAGGAAATCATACGGAGCCCTTCAGGGTACCATGCCCCTGATGTCGATCCTGAAGTGGCTGGGTCTCTCCAGCGAACCGGAGCCGGAGCACAACCGGCTCGGCGAGATCGAGGCGGCGCTCGAGGCGCAGGGCCCGGAGCGTGCGCGGTATCTCGCGTGCTTCGCCTACATCCTCACGCGTGCGGCCAAGGCCGATCATCACGTGTCAGATGCCGAAGCCAGGCTGATGGAGGCCATCGTCGCCGAGCGGGCCGGCGTGGACGGGGAGCAGGCGGCGCTGATCGTCCGCATCGCGCGCGAGGCGGGGCACTCCCGCGGCACCGACGACTACCTCATCGCCCGCGAGTTCGAACGGACGGCGTCACGTGAGGAGAAGCTGAAGCTCCTCGACTGCCTGTTCGCCATCGCCGCCGCGGATGCCTCCATCAAGACCGTGGAAGACAACGAAGTGCGGCGGGTGGCCAGCGAACTGAAACTGGAGCATGCGGACTATATCGAGGTGCGGAGGCGGCACCTGGGGAACCTGAACGTCCTGAGACGAACGGAGGGGACGGAGGGAACCGATTAACACGGAGGACCGGAGGAACGGAGGAACGAACGGAGAAGACACTTTTTATTTTCCTGTCCACGGCCTTCATTGAGGGTTCGGATTCGCCTCACGTGCTGCTCTCGCTTGCGGATTCTCGCGACCGCCGAAGACCCGCGACCCCCTCGGGCGGTGTTTGTCCCGCGGAGGCGTACAGCGCGCGGGCTTGAGCACGCAGAGGGCAGCGTGACTCAAGCGGCCAACCAGAAAACCTCCGTTCGTACCTCCGTTCCTCCGTTGTGAACGCCTCCGTTCCCTCCGTCCTCTCCGTGTCGGAACTCCCGACGCCTCCCGGGGTCGAACATTACGTGCGCGTGCTGCTGGTTCTCGGGACGCTCGTGGTGGCGATGGTTTCAGCGGTCGGCGTCTGGCGCCTGGAGCAGTTCGTGCGTCGAATCGAGCCTCCGCCTGTGTTTTCGGACGTGCCGCAGAGGCTGGAGTACCAGCGCGATCCGCTTGCGGCCTGCAAGGAGGCGCGGCGCGACCTGTCGCGTCCACCGGTCATTTCATTCACTGAGGAGGCGGCCGTCTACCAGGCGCTGATCACGCAACATCTGCTCCCGACGTTCGACCGGTACGGGTTGAAACCGATCGCAAGCCGCCGGATCATCGTCGATCCCATGACCGTCGAACAGCGGGAGCACCACACGGGGTCCAGCCGATGGTGGCTGAACAGTGCCTGTACCGAGATGCCCGCCCTGGCGAAGTCAACTGCGAGGAGCTTCCGCTTCGCCAACCGGATGGCGAGCGCGCCGTTGCCGCGGCTGTTCAGCCTTCCGGTGTCCGTCCTCTTTGCTGCGCCGTCGGGCGGGATGGAAGAGCGCCAGCGATTCTTCGCGTCGATCCAGGACTCAGCGGGGTTCGTCCGTCTCTCACGCGTCGGCTTTGCGCCCGACATGAGGCAGGCGCTGGTCTATATCGAGCACAGCCAGAGTTATGGATGGGGAAGCGGAATGTACTTTCTCCTGGTCCTCGACGGCGGACGATGGCGGATCCGGGACACGCACCTCGATTGGATTGCCTGACGGGTCAGCGTGCCAGCGTGGAGCCAACCAAAAGTGCCTCCGTTCGTGTCTCCGTGTTTCTCCGCTGCTCCGTTGTGAAGACTCCGTTCCCTCCGCCCCCTCCGTCCTCTCGGGGGCGCTAAGATGGATCCTATGAAGCGCATCACGTCCGCCGCTCTCCTTGCCGCCCTCCTGGCCTCCGCATTTGCCGTCTCCGCGCAATCGCAGGGCCCCGCACCGCAGCCGCGCCACCCGGCGACGCCCGCGGGCGCGAAGGCGTTTCTCGAGGAAGCCAACGCAGAGCTGCTCGAGCTCGTCAACGCCGCCAGCCGCGCAGGCTGGACGCAGGCCACCTACATCACGCCGGACACCGAGGTCATGGCCGCGCAGGCCAACGAGGCCCTCGTCGGCGCCGCCACCCGCTTCGCGAAGGACGCGTTCCGGTTCGACAAGGTGCAGGTCTCGCCGGCCGAGCGCCGGCAGCTCTACCTCCTCAAGAACTCCCTGACGATGTCGGCGCCGCCGGATCCGAAGGAAGCCGAGGAGCTGACGCAGATCGTGGCGTCGATGGAAGGCGTCTACGGCCGCGGCAAATACTGCCCCCTCGACTCGCCTGCACCAAGCGCTCGCTCGGGACAGGTCCCCGCTGCACCGCCGGAACAGGACTGCCTCGACATCGAGAAGATCACCGAGATCCTGGCTGAGAACCGCGACCCGAAGCGCCTGCTGGAGGTCTGGGAGGGCTGGCACAGCATTTCTCCCCCCATCAAGAAGGACTACGCGCGCTTCGTCGAGCTGTCGAACAAAGGGGCGAAGGTCCTCGGCTTCAAGGACACGGGGGCGATGTGGCGCGGCAAGTACGACATGCCGGCCGACGACTTCGCGAAGGAGCTGGATCGCCTGTGGGAGCAGCTGCGGCCGCTGTACCTCTCGCTCCACACCTACACGCGCACGAAACTGCGCGAGAAATACGGCGACATCGTCCCGGAGAACGGCCCCATTCCGGCGCATTTGCTCGGCAACCTCTGGCAGCAGGACTGGTCCAACATCTACGACATCGTCGCGCCGTCCGGTGTGAAGCAGACCTTTTCGCTGACCGACAACCTGAAGGCGAAGAAGGCCGACCCGATCGGCATGGTGAAGATGGGGGAGGCGTTCTTCTCGTCGCTGGGGTTCGAGCCGCTGCCGAAGACCTTCTGGGAGCGCTCGATGTTCGTGAAGCCGCGCGATCGCGAGGTCGTCTGCCATGCGAGCGCCTGGAACATCGACAGCGTCGACGACCTGCGCATCAAGATGTGCATCGATGTGAACGCCGAGGACTTCTCGACGATCCATCACGAGCTGGGGCACAACTACTACCAGCGCGCCTACAACCAGCTGCCGATGATCTTCCGCGACAGCGCGAACGACGGCTTCCACGAAGCGCTCGGGGATGTGCTGGCGCTGTCGGTGACGCCGGAGTATCTGGTCAAGATCGGGCTGCTCGACAAGGCGCCGGACGCCTCGGCCGACACCGGCCTGCTGCTGCGCGGCGCGCTCGAGCGCCTGGCGTTCCTGCCCTTCGGCCTGCTCGTGGACCAGTGGCGCTGGCAGGTGTTCTCGGGCGCGATCACACCGGACCGCTACAACACGGCCTGGTGGGGCCTGAAGCTGAAATACCAGGGCGTCGCGCCGTCGTCACCGCGCGGCGAGACCTTCTTCGATCCGGGCGCGAAGTACCACGTGCCGGCCAACACGCCCTACACGCGGTACTTCCTCGCGCAGATCCTGCAGTACCAGTTCCACCGCGCGCTGGCGAAGGAGGCCGGCTGCACGACGCCGCTGCACCGCTGCTCGATCTACGGCAACAAGGAGGCGGGCACGCGCATCGACGCCATGATGAAGATGGGGGCGTCGAAGCCCTGGCCGGATGTGCTCGAGGCGCTCACCGGGCAGCGCCAGATGGACGCGAGCGCCATGGCGGAGTACTTCCAGCCGCTGAAAGAGTGGCTGGACAAGCAGAATGCAGGCAGAAAGGTCGGTTGGAACTGACGGCGCACCCTCATCGTCAGACCCCCGCACCCCCAGCGTAAGTTCCCTAACGTGAAGGGGGCGCGTGAAACGCCATCGGCGCGATGGCGTTCAGATCGATACGCCTGGCGCGCACCTCGATCCGCTGGACCGCGCCGGTGGCGCCTGGCGAGAACGCGAGCGCGTAGGTGTCGCGGATCGCGCGTCCGAGGTTCTCCGCGAGGGTGAAACCCCGCAGGTTCTGGTCGATCCTGAACGCGACGGACGTCCCGCCGGTATAGCGCGCGACCCGGTCCAGGGCGACCCAGGGCCGCACGGCGACAGCCCGCTGTTCTCCCTGCGGAATCTGCATCTCGACGTTCCGGAGGATGCTGTGCACGGCGACGCCGTGCATGGAGGCATACTCGGATGCCATCTCGAGGCTCCGCAGGTTGCCCGTGCTCCGGCCATCGGTCAGCAGCAGCATCGCGCGCGGCGCCGGTTCTTCAGAGAGCATCGTCACCGTGTCATAGACCACGTCCCAGATGGGCGAGGGGCCGTGCGTTTCGCGGTCGTCGACCGACAGCGTATCGCCCAGTTCGTTGCGCAGGTTCCGCGCCCGCACCGGCTCCCACCGCTTCGCGAAGCGCACACGCTGACCGAACGAGCCGAACCGCAGGCGGTCGTCGTCCCGGAGTCCGGCGAGTACCGCCAGCACGACGTCGCGCGGCATCGGCATGATGCCGCCACCCCATCGCGCGCTCCGGCTCGTGTCGACGACGACGGCCAGTGAGAGCGTGCTGCGCGGGGCCGCCGACAGGACCGGCGTCGGCTCGCCGTCGAGAAGGATCTCGAAGTCCGCTGCGGTGAGGCCGGACACCGACTGACCCTGGGCATCGACGACGGACGCGTGCACGAGGGCTGGTTGTGAGGCAGCCCTGAAGGGCTGCTGCACATCCGACGAGGCAGCCCTAAAGGGCTGCGCTACACCGAGGGAGAGCGCGACCATGGCGATCCACCGGGCAGCCATCACGTGCCCTTCGGCGCGCGGTAATTCTTCTTCGCACGCGCCTTCATGCCAGGTTTCCTGACGCGGACCTCGACGTCGTGCAGCTTCCCGTCGGCCTTCGGCAGCAGGTATCCGATCTCGTACTGGTGCCGCAGCTCCTCGATCACGCGCGCGAACGTCGCCTCCAGGTCCGCACCCCTCTCCAGCAGAAAATGCCCGCCGCCGCTCTGCTCGGCGAGCGACACGATCCCGCCGTCCAGCTGGCGCCCTTCCAGGCCGATCGCATAGACCATGAATCCCCGGTCTTCCACGGCCTTGCGGGCGTCGCCGGCGTTGCCGTTCAGACCCGGAAGACCGCCGGTGTCGGCGCCATCGGTGAGCGCGAGAACGACGCGGCGTCCAGGCTCGCTGGCCAGCGAGCGCATCGCGGCATTCACGGCGTTCCACAGCGGCGTGCCGCCGCCGGGCCACAACTCGTCGCCGACGATGCGGCGCAGCACCGGCTTGTCGCCCGTCAGCAGCGGGCTCAACGCGACTTCGTCGCCGAAGGTCCCGATCCTGACTCGGTCCTCAGGCTGAATGGCATCGACGAAGTACCTGGTGGCTTCACGCACGCGCAGGAACTGTCCGACCATGCTGCCGCTCATGTCGAGCAGCAGCGCGACGGTGATCGGCTGCGGGTCGTTCGAGAACACGCTGATGGGCACGGGCTGCCCCTCGTCCCGAACGTCGAAGTCGTCAGCCGTGAGGTTGGGCACGAGGCGGCCATCCCCGCCGCGCACGGTCGCATGGAGCACGACCGTCTGCACGCCGGTGCGGAACACGGTCTTCTGCTGCGCGCCCGCCGGAACGAGCAGCAGCAGGACAAGGGCAGCGAGGGCGGAAACGGCTCGCGCCATGGGAAGGCCTTTATAGCACGCCGAACTGACGTCGAGAGTGCACAACCGGCCAACCCGTTGGCCGGGAGGGCAACATGTTGGCCGGTAAATCTTGCATATTGCAATCACCGTCCCGGTCAGCCAGCATGCGCGTCTCATCCTGAGGGTGTCATGACACATACTCCCCGGCGTCTCACGGTCCACCAGTTCCGGCTGCTGCTGCCCGATCGCGGCGTGCTCACGCGGGCGATCGACGCGGTGCACGTGCATCACACGGTGCATCCCGCGCGCGCCGATTTCCGCGGCGCCGAAACGATCGAGGCCATGCGGCAGCTCCACCTGGCGCAGGGATGGAGTGACATCGCGCAGCACCTGACGATCGATCCTCTCGGCGGCCTGTGGCCCGGACGCAACTGGAACCTGCCGCCCGCCAGTGTCAGAGGGCACAACGGCACGACCGCCAAGGGGCCGTTCATGATCGCGCTCGTCGGCAATTTCGACGACGGCCGCGACCGCTTCGACGGAGCGCAGCGCGACAGCGCCGCCGCCGTCGTGGCGCATCTGCTGCGCGCGTGGAACCTCGAGGCGGCCGCGATCGCGTTCCATCGCGACCTGAGCGAGGGACCGAAGACCTGTCCGGGTACGACCCTCGACCGTGACGCATTCGTGGCGCTCGTGGCGAAGAACACGAGCAGCCGCCAGGCGCGAACGACCCGTCCCTTCAGCCGCGAGTTCCTGCTCGGCGCGTTCGTCACACAACCGGCGGCGATCGCGCTCAAGCCGTCGGAGATCGCCGAGGCCACCATCCCTGAACATGCGCTCGCCGGAGAAGCGGTTGCCGAAGACACGCGCACGCGCGTGGCCCGGGAACAGCGGCGATACAGCCGCGACTTCTCGCGCCTCCTTGACGCGCCTTCCGGTTCTCGCGGCGAGGACTGGACGCCGTTGCGACCGCACGTCGTCAATCTGAGCTGCGGCGAGCTGTCGGCGGGCGGCGACTTCAGCACCACGCCGGTCGATCTCGACGGGATCATCGACGCGATCCGCGACCGCGCCGCCGCGGATCCGTCGCTGCGCATCCTTCTGTATGCACACGGCGGACTCGTCGGCGAATCGGACGCGCTCGCCTATGCGAAGAAGATGTACCCCTGGTGGCTCTCGAAGGGGGTCTACCCGGTGTTCTTCGTCTGGGAAAGCGGGCTCCTCGAGATCCTCCGCCAGTACATCGTCGGGCCGCGCGACATCTTCGACTGGACGACGGACCCGGCGATCGAGCTGGCAGCCAAGGCGCCCGGCACCGCGATCTGGGCCGGCATGAAGGAGAGCGCGCGTCGCGCGTCGGCCGCGGATCTGGGCGAAGGATATCCCGGCGGTGCGCACCTGTTCGCGTCGAAGCTGGCCGCGTTTCTCGCGACCCCGGCGGCGAAGGACGTGACGGTCCACGCGATCGGCCACAGCGCTGGCGCGATTTTCCATGCGCATCTCCTGCCGGCGTTGATCGCGCTCGGCGTGCCGCGCATCGATACGCTGTCGTTCTTCGCCCCGGCCGTCCGTCCCGAGCTCTTCGAAGCGAAGCTCCTGGCGCTGATCGAGTCGAAGACGATCGTGAAGCACGCCTGCTTCACGATGGAGGAGGACGCCGAGGAACAGGACAATTGTTTCAAGGTCTATCGCAAGTCGCTGCTGTATCTGATCTCGCACTCGTTCGAGGGCGTGCTGCGCCGGCCGATTCTCGGACTGCACCGGTCGATCCGCAAGCACGAGAGGCTGCGTGGTCTCTACGGGGTCGACAAGAAGGGCAATCCGATTGGTGGCACGGCCGCGGCCGAGATCCAGTTCTCGTACGCGCGCGACAAGGAGGAGAACCCGCTGACGCGTGCGCTCGCGCACGGCGCCTTCGACAACGATCCCAAAACCGTATCGGCCGCGCTGCGGAGGATCCTCGAGATCGACGACGAGAGTGGGTTCGGCGAGGCCGACTTTCCCTACGATCCGCTCCCGCGCGTGTTCGAGTTGCTCCCGCCGCCGCAGCGGCCCATGCCCGCGCCGGTGGCGTGCATTCCCGCCGGGCCTGAGCCGGCCCCCGCGCCGGCGACGCCATCCGGCGGCGGACGGCGTCTCGCGCTCTGCATCGGGATCGACGACTATCGCGATCGTCCGCTCTCGGGCTGCGTCAACGACGCGAGGCAGTGGGGTGGTGCGCTGGGCGCGCTCGGCTTCGACGTGCGCTATCTGCTGGACGCGCAGGCCACTCAGCGCGGAATGCAGGACGCCCTGCGCGACCTGCTGGCCGGCGCGACCCCTGGGGACGTCCTCGTCATGCAGTACTCGGGACACGGCACGCAGCTTCCCGACGACAGCGGCGACGAAGCGGACGGCTTCGACGAGGCCTTCGTACCGGTGGACTATCACACCGGAGCGCTGTTTCTCCGGGACGACGTGGTCGCGGCGGCGCTTGGCGCGCTGCCGGACGGCGTGCTGCTGACGTTGTTCATGGACTGCTGCCACTGCGGCACCATCAGCCGCTTCGCGCCGGCGATGCGCGCTGAGGAATCCTCGAGCGACGCCGTCCGCTACATGCCGGTGAGTTCGGAGCTGCTCGCGGCCGCGCGCTCGATGCGCGCCGCCCGCGGGAGCCGCGCCAGCTTCCGCGCGATGCCGTCTTCGGCGCCGGGCGTGATTCATCTGGCCGCGTGCCGCGACAACGAGTTCGCGTGGGAATCGAACGGCCAGGGAGACTTCACGGCCGCTGCCGTGCCGCTGCTGGCCGGCGCCGTCCAGACCGGCGAGACCAACGAAGCCTTCATCAAGCGCGTCGCGACATTGGTGGCGCGGCAGAAGCGCCAGCAGCCTGGGATGATGCCGCCCGCCGCCGGCATGGCGGGACGCCAACTGCTGGCGCCACGGACGAGGGACGCGGGCTGACATGGCGAAGGCTCCGCCCGTTCGCTACACACTCGGGGACCGCGTCGAGCGCAAGGAATCGACGGAGCCATTCGTTGTCCTGCGTGAGCAGCAGAAGGCGGCCGCGAGGGTTCCCGGTCAGGCCGACGAGCCGGCGCAGGCCATGCCGATGCGGCTGCCGCCGCACCGCACGCTGCGCATCTTCACGCAGGACCCGGCGACCCCGAAGGCGAGCGCGGCCATCGCGGAGCTCGAGGTCCCGTACGAGCCGCTCGAGGAAGGGCCCACCGGATCCGTCATCGTCGTGCGCGACGTCAACGACACGACGAACGAGACGTACGAGCCCGTCAAGCTGGACGACCTCGCGCTGGTGATGACGGCAGGTCTCAAGCCCTCCACGACGGATCCGCGGTTCGCCCAGCAGATGACCTACGCCCTGACGACGGCGACGTATCACCGGTTTCGTCTGGCGCTCGGGCGCGACCCGCAGTTCTCCTTTCCGGCGCATCCAGGCGATCTCGTGGCGGGCGATCCGGCCGTCAAACTGCACGTTCATCCGCATGCGTTCGAGGAGGACAACGCCTACTACGATATGGACCTCGGCGCGATCCGCTTCGGCTACACGCGCGCGAACCCGAAGGCGCAGCGGTTGAATCAGCCCGGCGCGATCGTCTTCACCTCGCTGTCGCACGACGTCGTCGTCCACGAGATGACGCACGCGCTGCTCGACGGCATGCGCGCGCGGTTCCTGCTGCCGACCAATCCCGACGTGGACGGCTTCCACGAAGGCTTCGCCGACCTGATCGCGCTGCTCCAGCGGTTCAGTTATCGCGACCTCGTGGCGGGCGCGATTGCCGGCGCGCACGGGGCCGTCACCTCGCGCCTCCTCGTCGATCTCGCGCGGCAGTTCGGGGAGACGACGGGTGATGGCCAGAGCCCGCTGCGCACGGCGTTCAAGACGCCGGGCGATCTCGACGCGCCCGTTCCGAAGAAGGACCAGTACCGACCGACCCTCGATGCGCACGACATGGGGGCGATCCTGCTGCGCGCGGTGTTCGACGCCTTCCGCACGGTCTTCGACCAGAAGACCGCGACCCTGCGCAGCCTGGCGCCGTCCGGCGGCGGGCCGCTGCCGCCCGCGATGATCGAGTTGCTGGCCGGGCATGCCGTCCGCCTCGCCGACCAGTTCATGGCGCTCGTGATCCGCGCGGTGGACTACTGCCCGCCGGTGGACCTGAAGTTCGGCGAGTACCTTCGGGCGCTGCTCACCGCCGACTACGACCTGGTGCCGGACGACGAGTGGGGTTATCGGGAGGCGCTGGTTCGCGCCTTCAGGCGGCACGGCGTGCAGGTGGAAGGCGTCCTGGATCTCAGCGAGGACGCGCTCCTCTGGCGCGGTCCCGAGCGAAGGCTGCCGCGCGTGCCGGGCCTGGGGCGGGCGAAGGCGGGGGAGAAGGTGGACACGCTGCTGCGCTCGATCCTCAAGAAGCGGTTCGAACCCACCGAACAGGAGCTGCAGCGTCGTCGCGCGCGGCTGATCGGCGCCTACGTCACCGAGCCGGGGCACCTTTATTACTTCGGGCTCGCGGCGCCGAGCGCGGCGAAGAAAATCGAGCGGCCGATCGTGGAATCGGTGCGCGAGGTGCGGCGGACCGGCCCCGACGGCACCTTCAACGAGGATCTCGTCGCGGAAGTCGTCCAGCGCCGCCGCGCGAAGGGCCGCTGGTTCTACGGCGGCTCGACCATCGTGCTCAGCGTCTCAGGCGTGATCCGCTATGTGATCGCCAAGAACGTTCTCAGCACGAGACGCGAGGCGGCGTTCCACAAGTACCTGACCGATGCGCCCAAGCGCTACGCCGCGTGCTTCACCGACGAACCCGGTGCGCTCGCGGAGCGCATGCGTGGTCTGCACCGCCGGCTCCCGCCAGGGTGAGCGCGGCAGCTGCCACGATTTACCGCTGAGGCCGCAGAGCGCGCAGAGGCCCTTTGGCTGACCCGTTCCGACCTGCCGGGCGGCGGCCTTCGGCCGCCGCTGTGGCCGGTCAGAATCCACAAACACAAGCAGCACTTGAACTCCAGCTGTTTGTGTTTGCGGATTCTGGCCGGCCACAACGCGCGGAGCGCGCCCGGCAGGTCTCATGTCGGCAGCGTTGCAGCGTCGTGTCGTCGTGTCGTCGAGCCGTCGTGGTTGGCCGCAGGCCACTGCGTGACCCGTTCCGCATCCATCTTGGACTGCCTCTGCGACCTCAGCGTTCTCAGCGGTGCACCCGTGGCATCAGCGTCGATTGGGTGGGGGGGCAGGCGGCGGATCCGCGCGGACGTCGTCCTCGCCCCGCGCCACCTGGATGTCGAGCGCCGCATCCCCCGTGATGAGCCGCGCGTCGCGCGCATTCAGCAGCCAGTTCCAGAACCAGCTGAAGAGGACCTGCAGGCGGTTGCGGAAGCCGATGAGAAACGAGATATGGATCCCGCCCCACACGAGCCACGCGAAGAACCCGCCGAACTTGAACCTGCCGATCTCGGCAACCGCCTTCGCCTTGCCGATGACCGCCATCGTCCCCTTGTCGTGATACACGAACGCCTTCCGGTCGGCGGGCGTCGAGCGCCCGAGCACTTCCCGCGCGATCGTTTGTCCCGCGTGCTTCCCCATCTGCAGGCCGCCCTGTGCGACACCGGGGACCGGCTTCCCGGTGTTTGCTGACGTCGCGGCCGCCATGTCGCCGGTGACGAACACTTCGGGATGACCGGGGATCGACAGGTCCGGACCGACGATCACGCGGCCGGCGCGATCGAGCGGCACGCCGAGCGACTGCCCGAGCGGATTCGCCTTCACGCCCGCCGCCCAGAACACGTTGCGGACCGGGATGAACTCCTCGCCGATGAAGATCCCCTCCGGCGTGACGTTCGTGACGGTGGAATTCAGGCGAATCTCCACGCCCATCCGCTCGAGGTCGCGCTGCGCGCGCGCGCTCAGCTCAGGCGGGAACGGCGCCAGCACGCGCGGTCCCCCCTCGAAGACGATGACCCGCGTGGTCCGCGTATCGATGTGCCGGTAGTCTTTCGGCAGCGTCGCGCCGGCAATCTCCTTGATCGCGCCCGCCAGCTCCACGCCGGTCGCTCCCGCGCCGACGATCCCGAACGTCAGCACCGCGCGCCGCGCCTCGGGGCTCCCCTCATACTCCGCCGATTCGTACGCGAGCAGGATGCGCCGCCGCAGCTCCGTGGCGTCCTCGATCGTCTTGAGCCCCGGCGCGATCGGCGCCCAGTCGTCGTGTCCGAAGTAGGCGTGCGTCGCACCCGCGGCGAGCACGAGATAGTCGTAGCCGATCGCTCCCTCCGTCAGGATGAGCCGGCGGTTGACGACATCCACGGACGTCACCTGCGCCAGCACGACGTCGCAGTTCTGCTGGTCGCGGACGACGGAGCGGATGGGCGCGCTGATGTCGGCGGGGGAGAGCGACGCGGTCGCGACCTGGTAGAGCAGCGGCTGGAAGACGTGATGGTTGCGGCGGTCGAGGATCGTGACCGCGACCGGCGCTCTCGCGAGCGCTCTCGCCGCCGCGAGCCCGGCGAATCCGCCGCCGACGATGAGCACGCGTGGTGGGGCCACGCCCAGAGGTTATCGCAATCGCCGGCTACGCCAATCGCTGATCGCTAATCGCTAATCGCGAATCTGCTAATCCCTAATCGCTAAGGCAATCCCTGATCGCTCAAATCGCTAGTCGCTGATCCCGAATCCGGGATCCGGGATCCGGGATCCGGGATTAGCGATCAGCGATCAGCGATTAGCGATCAGCGATCAGTGATCACCCCTTCCTGGCGCGCGCGCAGCCAGTCTTCCAGCTGATCGAGATCCACCGGCTTGACCATGTGTTCGTCGAAGCCCGCCTGCTGCGTGCGCTCGCGGTCCGCCTCCTGGCCGTACCCGGTGATCGCCACGAGCGCGACACGCTCCATCCCAGGCATCGCTTTCAGCCGCTCGGCCACCTCGAACCCGTCCATCACCGGGAGGCCGAGGTCGAGGAGCACGACGTCAGGATGGTGCTCCGCGGCCAGTTGCAGGGCGGTGAAGCCGTTGTAGGCCATCCGGATCGTGTGACCGAGCGTGCGCAGTGACTCCGCCAGCATTTCGGCCGCATCCGGATTGTCGTCCACGATGAGCACGCGCAGGCCCGCCGTCGGAGTCGTCGGCGCACTGGTGAGCGGCGCGTCCCCGGCCGCCTCGATGCCGGCCTCACGGCTCGCCAGGGGCAGGCGGATCGTAAACGACGCCCCGCGTCCCTTGCCTTCACTGCGGGCCTCGACCGTGCCGCCATGCGCCTGCACGAGGCTGCGCACGATCGCCAGGCCCAGGCCCAACCCGCCTTCCGACCGGTCGATCTCCTGCCGCTCCTGGGTAAACAGCTCGAAGATCCGGGGCAGCATGTCGGGGGCGATGCCGCGGCCGACGTCGGTGACGACGATCACGGCCTCGAATCCTTCGAGGCGTCCCTCGACCGAGACCGCACCGGCGGGATCGGTGTACTTCGCGGCGTTGGTCAGCAGGTTCGCCAGCACCTGGGCCAGCCGCGCCGCATCCCCCTGCACCTCGAGACCGCGCGGCACCTGCACGTTCAACTGGTGCCGCCGCTCTTCGATCGCCGGGCTCGTCATCTCGATGGCCTTGGCGACCACGTCGGCCAGATCCACGCGGGTGCGTTTCAACTGCACCGTGCCGCGCGTGATCCGCGAGACGTCCAGCAGATCGTCCACGAGCGACACCACGTGCCTCACCTGGCGCTCGATGATCTCGCGCTCGCGCTCCCCGCCGGAGAGATGGCGCAGCCGCATCAGCTGCAGCGCGGTCAGGATCGGGGCCAGGGGGTTCCGCAGCTCGTGGCCGAGCATGGCGAGGAACTCGTCTTTCGCGCGGTTGGCCGATTCGGCTTCCCGCCGCGCCCGTGTCAGCGCCGACACGTCCACGACGACGACCGCGATGCCCGTGGCGCGGCACCCCTCGTCGAGCAGGGGCTGGCAGGACACGTCGAAAAACGCCTCCTCCACGTCCTCGCCCCAGCGCCGCATCTGGGCGCGCATGGAGTGGATGACCATCGGTTCGGCCGAGGCGTACACCTGATCGAGGATCTCGAAGATACTCTGGCCCTCGTACTCCGGTAGTGCCTGCCGCACGGGTTTCCCGACGACGTCGCGTCGCGCGACGATACCCAGATACTCGTGATTCGCGAACTCGAAGACATGGTCCGGTCCGCGGAGGATCGCCACGCCCACCGGCGCGTGCTGGAAGACGCTCGCGAGCCGGACCGCGTGCGCGTCCTCGATCGACCGCAGCCGCGCGCGGACGACCTGCGCATCGACGCGCGCGATCAGCTCCCGGGCCGAGAACGGCTTGACGAGGTAATCGTCGGCGCCGGCGTTCAGACCGTCGATGCGTGCTTCTTCTCCGGCACGCGCCGACAGCAGGATGATCGGGACCGCCTGCGTGCCCTCGCCGCCGCGCAGCGCCGAGACCAGCTGGAAGCCGTCCAGACCCGGCATCATCACGTCGCTGACGACGACGTCGGGGCGGCGCCGTTCCACCGACGCGAGCGCAGCCAGACCGTCCGCCACGGTCTCGACGTCGAATCGGTCCCCGAGCAGGCGCGCGAGGTAGTCGCGCATGTCGGCGTTGTCGTCGGCCACCAGAACCCTCGGCGCCTCGGGATTGCGTATGGCCGGCCTCTCCTCGAGGGGCTGCTGGTCGGGCAGCCACCGCAGCGCTTCGGTCACGTAGGGTGTCGCACGATCGGCGCCTGGCACGGATGCTCCCGCTCCGGACGCCGCCGGCCCGACGTGCTCCGCCGGCAGGTGCGCCGAACCGAGCGGGAGCCGCACCGAGAAGACCGAGCCCTGTCCGACCACGCTGGACGCGCTGATCGTGCCGCCGTGGAGCGCCACCAGCTCCCGGACGAGCGCGAGGCCGATGCCCGATCCCTCGTGCGTGCGCGCCACCGTCCCCTCGATCCGATGAAAGCGGTCGAAGACATGATCGAGCTCGTCGGAGGGAATGCCCACGCCGGTGTCGCACACCCGCAGTTCGACGTGCCCGTCGTCGCACGCCAGCACGACCGTGATCGAGCCGTGAAAGGTGAACTTGAAGGCGTTCGAGAGCAGGTTGAGGACGATCTTCTCCCACATCTCCCGGTCCACGTAGACGGGCTCGTCGAGCGGGGGGCAGTCGATGACGAGGCGCAGGCCCGCGCGCTCGGTCGTGGACCGGAACGCGCTGGCGAGATCCGCCGTGAGCCGCGCGAGGTCGAGGGGCTCGAAGGCGGCGTTGGCGCGTCCCGCCTCGAAACGCGAGAAGTCGAGCAGCGTGTTCACCAGCTTCAGCAGCCGAACCTGATTGCGGTGAACCGTCTCGAGGTCCTCGCCGCGCAGCGCCCCCTCGGGTGAAGCGAGCGCCTCTTCGGTCGGCCCGAGCATCAGCGTGAGCGGCGTGCGGAACTCGTGACTCACGTTGCTGAAGAAGGCCGTCTTGGCTCGATCGAGCTCGGCCAGCGCATGGACGCGCGCCTGCGCGCTTTCGAGGGCCTGCGCCCCCGCGATGGCGGTGCCGATCTGCGAGGCGACCAGCCACAGAAACCCCTGGTACCCGTCGTCGAGAACGAGCCGGGGACTGGTGCCCGTCACGAGCAGGCCCACCGGGCGCCCGGCACCCTGCGTGACGATCGGCAGCGCGACGATGCGGCGTGAGTCGTCGAGGATCTCCATGCGTCCCGACGCGAGGATCCGCGCGAGCGGCTCCGCCTGCACCGGCAGGGCCTCCGGAAGCGCAAACGCCGGGGGTCCTTCGCCGCAGGCCGCCATCAGCACCGCCGTGCCGCCGTCGTCGGCGAACACGTAGATGCGGCTGAAGGGAAGGTCTTCGGCGTTGCCCGCGAGCACGCGGCCGGCGATCTCGCAGGCCTCCAGGACGGTGCGCGCGGTCCGCGTTTCGGCCGCCAGCGCCTGCGTCGTCTCGAGGCGGCGCTCGCTGAGGACGCGCGGCGTCGTCTCGGTGACGGTGACCAGCACGCCGCCGACGCGTCCGCTCTCTTCGCGGATGGGGCTGTAGGAGAAGATGAAGTAGCACTCCTCGGTGAAGCCGTGCCGGTCGAGCGGCAGCAGGAAGTCCACCAGCGTGGTCGGCCGCCCCTCCATGACGCCGTCGAACATCGGCCCGATGATGTCCCAGATCTCGGCGAAGGTCTCGCGCGTGCCGATCCCCATCGCCATCGGATGCTTCGTGGAGCCCAGGATGGGGCGATACCCGTCGTTGTAGAACTGCGTGAACTCGCGGCCCCACGCGATGTACATCGGGAAGCCGGTCTCGAGGAGGATGCTGAGGGCCGTGCGGAGGCTCTGGGGCCACGTGTGGACCGGACCGACGGCCGTCTTGGACCAGTCGATGGAGCGCATGAGCGCGCCCATCTCGCCGCCGCCCGAAAGAACCGCCGCGTGCTCAGGCCGTGTCATCATGGGTCGCCGTCAACCGTCCCATCTTGTCAGGTTTCGGGATCGGCACGAGCGGCTGCACGGATGAGTCAGACCGCGGCCGCAACCAAGGTGTCTCGTGACGGACCTCTCTCACCGTCGTTACGATGAGCCCTCACGGACGAGGAAGCGCGGCATACAGCGCTGCTCGAAGGCGGTCACTTCAGCAGCGCCCAGACGGGCGGAAGGGTCCCGAGCAAGCCGACCGCTATCAAGATCAGCGTCACCGCACTGATGCGGCCCGGCGCGATCTCCCGGGCCTTCCAGCGATGGTGGAGCACGGCCCAGGCGATCAGCCAGACGATCGTCGCCAGCGTCGTTCGCCCCGATACGCCACCAGCCGGGGCATACAACGCAGGAGCGGAGAAGATGCCGGCCTCGTTGAGGAGTACAAACGCGCCCATCGCAAATGCGCCGATGCCCCCGCCCAGAAGGGCGGCCATGGCGCTGCCGTTGACGTCGCGCGATGCCATCGGTGGAGAAGTCGTCGCCATCATGAACCTCCGCCTCGCCTAGTCCAAGGGGGCCACCTTGTTGACGAACACACCCATCAACGACACGAACGCGACCAGCACGAACGAGATCGTCAGCAGCACCGTCGACAGCCGCCGCAACGAGGGGTTCTGGAGCACCGTCGCCCTGTAGCGGACGGCGACGAATGCCACCGCCGTCGTCAGCATCGACGCGATCCAGGGGATGTGCTCCTTGCTCTCCATCGCAAAGGCGTGCAGCCACGCCGTACTCGGGCTCGCCAGGATCAGCGCGCGAGGGAATTCGCTCAGATCGGTCGCGCCAGGCGGAGGCGCGGCGCGGTACGGCGGGAAGATGACATAGGTACCCACGATCACGGTGAGCCAGAGCAGCGCGGCGCTCAGCACCGTTGCGCCCGCAAGCGCTCCGGATCCGGGCGGGGCGGCTGCGCGGTCGGACGGGCGCGCGGCATAGAGGTAGAAGACCGCGGCAGCCAGAGCGATGAGGGCTCCGCCACCCAATCCGATGCCGTGCAGCATCGTCCAGATGCTGCGTTCCGAGAACAACATGGAACCTCCTGTGCTTCGGGCCAGGCGGCCGTCCCAATCCCCACAGTAGAGCAATCGAGACCTGTAGTCCAACGGGCAGGAATGGGGTTCCGGGGGATCATAGGCGGGAGTGACTGACCACCTGATCGCACCGGATGAAGCCTTCGTCCGCATCCCCGAGGGCTCGTTTCAGATGGGCAGCGACGACGGCGCGGATGACGAGCGACCGGTGCACGACGTGTGGATCGACGCCTTCGAGCTCGCCGTGTACCCCGTCACGTGCCGCGCCTACGCGCGGTTCCTGCGGGCGACGGGCCACGACGCTCCGCGGGACTGGCAGATCTTCTCGACTATTCCCGAGCGTCCTGTCGTCGGCGTGAGCTGGTTCGATTGCCAGGCGTACTGCCGCTGGCGTGAGTCCGAGGGCGCGGTCGAGCGACTGCCAAGCGAGGCGGAGTGGGAGCGCGCGGCGCGGGGCGGTGTCGAGGGGCGTCGTTATCCCTGGGGGGATGCGATCCCGGCGTGGATCCCTGACGGCGGGCGTGGACCGCTCGAAGGGCCATGGCCCGTGACGCTCGGCGAGCCGAATCCGTTCGGCCTCTTCGGCATCGCCGCCAACGTGCACGAGTGGTGCGCGGACTGGTACGGGGCCGACTACTACCGCGATTCCCCGACGCACCAGCCGTCCGGGCCGGACGTCGGCGTGCGGCGCGCGTCGCGAGGCGGTTCGTGGCGGCACGCGGTGACCATCAGCCGGTGCGCGGCGCGCAGCCGCATCGATCCGTCCTTCCGCTACACCGATTACGGGTTCAGAGTGGCTCGAGGCTGAGGGTCCGAGGGGTCCGAAGGGTCCGAGTTCGCGACCGCTCGCTTCACGCGGCCTGCCAACCGAAGCCGCAAGCGGTTCTGCAGCCGGCCCAGCGGTTCTGCAGCCCGCTAGCCGTTCTGCAGCCTGCCTAGCCGAAGCTCGCGCGCAGCGCGAGCGAAGGCTGGCGGAGAGAGAGGGATTCCATGAACACGCATCGAGAAGATCCAACAAAGACTGGCCTTTTTGGCACAAGTCTCTCGACGCCAGCGATTTGGCGTTTTCGGACTCTTTCGCCGGCCTTCATCCGTTTGCTTCCGTTTTCGGGCTTTGCCAGTGCGATGACACTCGAAGTGTCACTCGCCGGAGCGCGTTTCCGCAGGCATCTTTGTGAGGTTCCTTCGTGGAAACTCCTGCCGATCGACTCCGAAGCTCCAGCGCGACGGAGGCGATTTGGGGATGCGACGTCGCGCCGACACAGTCCGCTCGAGCTGTGCCAGAATACGAAGCGAGGAACCTGTGGCGAACCCGCATCTGACTGTTTCGAACGACCGCATCGCGGGATTCTGCCGCCGGTGGAAGATCGCCGAAATGTCGTTATTTGGATCGGTCGTGCGGGAGGACTTTCGCCCAGACAGCGACATCGACGTCCTCGTGTCATTTGAAGTGGGCGCAGGATGGAGCCTCTTTGATTTGGTGACGATGCGGGAAGAGCTGGCCGCTCTCCTCGGACGATCTGTGGATCTCGTCGAGGAGGCTGGCTTGCGGAACCCGTATCGGCGCGCCGCGATTCTGAAATCCAAACAGGTCCTGTATGCGGCCTGAGGACCGCGACGCCGGCTGCGTATGGGACATGCTCGACGCGGCGCGCACCATTCGCGATTTCACGGCCGGCGTCGCGCTTGATGAATATCTTCGCGACCGCAAGCTGCAGCTGGCGGTCGAACGTGCTGTTGAGATCATCGGTGAGGCGGCACGCCTGGTGTCTCCGGCCTTCAAAGCGCAGCATTCGGAGATTCCTTGGCAACAGATTATCTCGCAGCGTAACGTGCTGGCCCATGACTACGGAGAGATCAGCCAAGACCGCATCTGGCTGGTTGCGACCCGGCGGATTCCTGAGCTGATCGGCCAGCTTGATACTCTGCTCCCTCCGACGCCGAACCCATAGCAATCGGGTCAGGCGAGACCATCCCCGTGCCGTCGCTCGCACTCACCCCGCGCGGCCACCTGCTGTGGACTGGCGCAGAAGACGCACCCCAACCGCCGGCCGCCCTGTGGCGCACGCTCGAAGGCGCGTTCGCTCGTGGCTCGGGTCACGGGTTGCTCGAACTCGGCGCTGGCGAGATCGGGACCGCGCTTCCGGCAGGCGTCAGTTACTGGCGCGACTTCGCCGCGCGGTTCGTGACGACCATCTGCACGCACCCCGATCTCGATGCGGACCACGCGCCAATACCAGCGCCCCCTCTCGGCGAGCTCGAGGCGCTCGCCGCGGCCGCGCCGCCGATGGACGGCGCCGAGTACTTGACGGCCTCGGTCCTCGAAACGCTCTGGACTGAAATCGCCGAAGCGTTTCGATCCGAGCTCGCCGAGTCGAAGACGTCGGTTCAGGCCTTTCTGCAGCACAAAAACCCGGCGTGGCATCTCGTCGGCCGCGTCCACTTCAACCTCGCTGAGAACCGCAAAGACGATGAGGCGCCGTTCGCGTTTCTGGCGACCTACACGCCACAACTGTCAGCGCGCGCCCAGGCGCAGCACCTGCCGCTCGGCCGCGCACTGAGCGAATACGCAGGCGCTGCCAACAAGTCACGGCTGCTCTCGCTGCTCCTGCCCGTCCAGCGCGCCGCCGCCGAGTGTCCCTGGCTGAAGACGATGGTCGACGCGGGCGAGATCTATCACCCGCTCCGGTGGACACCTACCGAGGCGTTTCAACTCCTGACCGATGTCCCCCGCCTCGAGTCTGCGGGGGTCATCGTGCGCGTGCCGACCGCATGGCGGGCGAATCGCCCGCCCCGTCCGCAAGTCACCGGCACCGTCGGAGGCAAGGCGCCTTCAGGCCTCGGCAAGGACGCATTGCTCGACTTCAAGATGGGCGTCACCCTGGACGGCGAACCGCTGACCGAGGCGGAGATTGAGCAGCTGCTCGCCGCGTCAAACGGCCTGCACCTGGTGCGCGGACGGTGGGTCGAAGTCGACCGCGAGAAACTCGGCCGGATGCTCGACGAGTTCCGAGCCGTGGAAGCGGCCGCGGCGAAGGGCGGCCTGTCCTTCGGGGAAGCGATGCGCCTCGTCTCTGGCGCCCACGTGCCGGGCGATACCGTCGCCGACAGCGCTCCCGACTGGTCACACGTCGTCGCCGGGCCGTGGCTGGCAAAGACGCTCGCCGGCCTTCGCGATCCGGATCAACTGGCGCAACTGGATCCTGGCGCCGCGCTGAAGGCGACGCTACGACCCTATCAGCAGGCCGGCGTGCGCTGGCTGCACCTGCTGTCCAGCCTCGGGCTGGGCGCGTGCCTCGCCGACGACATGGGGCTGGGCAAGACGATGCAGGTGCTGGCGCTGCTGCTGGTGCTGCGAACGCGAGCGGCCCCTGATGAGACGCGGCGCACGAGCCTTCTGGTCGCGCCGGCGTCGCTGCTGGCGAATTGGACCGCCGAGATCGAACGCTTCGCGCCGACCCTCACGGCGATCGTCGTGCACCCCTCAGCAATGACCACCGCCGAATTGAAGACGCTCGATCGCGACCGCATCGCCACCGTCGACCTGGTCATCACCAGCTACGGATCGCTCCTGCGCGTGCCCGCATTGCTCGCCATGCCGTGGCGCCTCGCCATCCTGGACGAAGCGCAGGCGATCAAGACACCTGGCGCGAAACAGACGCGGGCCGCCAAGCAGATCGATGCGCAGGCGCGCATGGCGCTCAGCGGAACGCCTGTAGAGAACCGCCTTGGCGATCTGTGGTCGATCTTCGACTTCATCAACCCCGGCCTCCTGGGATCCGGGAAAGCCTTCTCGACATTCACAAAACGCCTCTCGGCGCAACCGCACAACCCGTACGCACCGCTTCGCGCGCTGGTGCGTCCGTACATCCTGCGGCGCCTCAAGACCGACAAGTCCGTCATCGCGGATCTGCCGGACAAGACCGAGCTCAGAGCGTTCTGCCAACTGACGCGCAAGCAAGCGGCGCTCTATCAGCAGTCGGTGACCGACCTGGCGGCCGAGCTCGACGAGGCCGATGGGATGAAGCGTCGGGGCGTCGTGCTCGCGTCGCTGATGCGGCTCAAGCAGATCTGCAATCACCCCTCGCAGTGGCTGGGTGACGGCTCGTGGAGCGAGGCCGACAGCGGCAAGCTGGCCCGACTGCGCGAAATCGCGGAGGTCATCGCGGCCAGGCAGGAGAAAGTGCTCGTCTTCACGCAGTTCCGCGAGATGACCGCGCCCCTGGCTGCCTTTCTCGGAACCGTCTTCGGCCGCCCGGGCCTCGTTCTCCACGGTGGGACACCGGTCCGCACGCGACAGTCGTTGGTGACCGAGTTCCAGGAAGACGAGCGCGTGCCGTTCTTCGTCGTCTCGCTCAAGGCCGGGGGCGCGGGGCTCAACCTCACCGCCGCCTCACACGTCGTGCACTTCGACCGCTGGTGGAATCCGGCCGTCGAAAATCAGGCCACAGACCGCGCGTTTCGCATCGGCCAGACCAAGAACGTGCTCGTGCACAAGTTCGTCTGCCGCGGGACGGTTGAGGAGCGGATCGACCAGCTCATTGACTCCAAGCGCCGCCTCTCCGAAGATCTCCTTGAAGGCGGTGCCGACATGCTGTTGACCGAGATGAAAGACGATGATTTGTTGAAGCTCGTCGCGCTGGATCTCCACACCGCGTCCGAGGAGTGAGGATGGCTTACTACGACTACTACGGCTTCAGGCCCTACGTCTCCGTCGGCGCCCGGCGGGCTCAGGCGGCGCGCGAACTGGCGAAGCTCAAGAAGAAGGGTCGTCAGACATCGCCGGTCGTGATTGAGGGCCGCACGATCGCCGAGACGTTCTGGGGCGAAGCGTGGTGCGGCAATCTCGAACGCTACAGCGACTTCGCGAATCGGCTGCCGCGCGGCAGGAGCTACGTGCGCAATGGATCGGTGGTCGATCTGCAGGTCGCGCCGGGCAGCGTCACAGCGCTCGTCAGCGGGTCGACGATGTACGACGTGAAGGTGACGGTTGCGCCGGTGCCGCGAACACGCTGGAGCGCGATCTGCAAGGATTGCGCGGGCGCCATCGACTCGTTGGTCGAGTTGCTTCAGGGGCGCTTCTCGAAGGGCGTCATGACGCGTCTCTGCGAGGAGAAGACGGGGCTGTTTCCGTCACCGAAGGAAATCACTTTCACGTGCAGTTGTCCGGACTGGGCATCGATGTGCAAGCACGTGGCCGCCGTGCTGTACGGCATCGGCGCGCGGCTAGACCATCAGCCTGAGTTGCTGTTCACGCTCCGCAAGGTCGATCAGCAGGACTTGCTTGCGAAGGCCGGAGCCGATCTCCCGAAGACGCACAAGGGGCCAACCGGCGCGAAGGTGCTCGACAGTGATGATCTCTCGGGGATATTCGGCATCGAGATGGCTCCGGCAACATCGTCAAAACGCACCGCAGCGAGCAAGATCACCACGAAGGGGTCGACTGGGCTGAACTCGGAAGAAGCGTTCAAGCGGACGACGTGTGCCGGGCCGGCGAAACTGAGAAAGCCCGCACGCAAACTCCGCGCTGGGAAACCGTTCATGACAGCGGCGAAGCGACGAGCGGTGTCAGCGCGCATGAAGAAGTACTGGGCCGCACGGAGGGCATTGAGGAAGAAGCAGAAGGCTTCCGAATCGTCGTAACCACCGGCTCGTCGACCAGCTGGCGATGGCCGCGTGCGCGGCGCAACCATGGCGGGCCGTTGCGTGGTGGCGTCGAGTGCTTCCGGGCAACCTCGCTGCGCCCCCGAACCGTGGCCTGCCCTGACGGAATGTCACGCGGAGATGTCACTCGGGCGATTTCGGCCTGAGAAACCACAGAACTGCTCCGCATTTCTGCGCACCAGTGACGAGATGGCAGCGAGAATCCGAGTCTTGGCGATTTCGTGCGAAATGCTGAAGAAAAATAGCGAGAAGTAACTGGCGGAGAGAGAGGGATTCGAACCCTCGGTAGAGTTTCCCCTACACACGCTTTCCAAGCGTGCTCCTTCAACCACTCGGACATCTCTCCGTTTAGAAATCCAACAAATTGCGAGCGGTCGACCAGTGATTATCGCACACGTCGGCGACCTTTCGGGCGGACTGGATCGCCGATGTAATCAACGACTTGAAGCAGGCTGATAAGAGAGCATCGCCAGGAATTGTGTCAGACCTCCTCGGTCCGCTCGATCGCGAGCAGCGACACGTCGTCCCCTAACTGACCGCCCGACCAGTCTGTGATGATGTCCGCGATGACGTCGAGTCCTCGCCGCAGCGGATGGTCTCGCAGCCGATCGATCTCGGTCATCAGCCGCGCGTGGCCGAACTCCTGCTCCGACCCGTTCAGCGCCTCGATGACGCCGTCGGTATAGAAGTAGAGACGGTCTCCGGGCTGGAGGGTTACTGCTTCATCATCGAAGGTCGCGTGCTCGATCATGCCGATTGGAAGCCCGCGGCCGTGGAGGGGCGCTGGCGGTCCGATCCGGGGCAGCACGATCGGCGCTGGATGACCGGCCATGACGTAACTGAAACGCCCGTGCGCCGGGTCGAAGACGCCGTAGACGAGTGTGAAGTACTGCCGCGTCCGGTCCATGGGAAACTGCCGGTTGAGGCGCTCGGCCACGCGAGACGGTGCCACGACATCAAGCCCCTGTCCCGTGTCCTCGATGAGGAGCGCCCCCTCCGCAGTGGGCGACAGCATGTGGTTCAGCGTGAACGACAGGAGCGCTGCTCCTACGCCATGGCCGCTGACGTCGAGCATGTAGAGCCCCACATGGCCATGAGGGAGGCCCACGACGCCCACGGCATCGCCGGCCAGGTCGGTGCAGGGGCGCATGGCGCGGGCGATGCGCAGACCTCCGAGCTGAAGTGACGCCGGGGGGAGCAGGGCCTGCTGGACCCGCGCCGCAAGCTTGAGGTCGTGGTCCAGCGCCGCCTTCGCGCGCCGCAGCCCGTGCTCGGCCTCGCGGCGCGCGGTCACATCCGACTGGATCCCGATGTAGTGGGTGACCACGCCTGACTCGTCGCGAACAGGGGTGATCGAGAGCCGGTTCCAGAACTGGCTGCCATCTCGCCGGTAGTTCAGGATCTCAACGATGCACTCGCGCTGCTCGGCGATGGCGGCGCGAATCTCCGCGACCGCTGTCGGAGCGCTGTCGGGGCCCTGCAGGAACCGGCAGTTTCTGCCCAGCACCTCGCCGACCGGGTAGCCTGTCAGGCGTTCGAATCCGTCGTTGGCGTAAATCAGCGGTCGATCGGGCAGCCGCGCGTCGACAATAGTGATGCCCTCGGCCGCGACGTCCAGCGCGCGGTCCTTGAGCGCGAGCTGCTCCGCCAGCGCCTGTTCCTGAAGGCGGGCGGCCACCGACGCGTCGCGTGGTTCCGGCATGTCCTTCCTAGATCCTTCGGCTGTCGTACGCCCAGTGCAGCACGGCCTGCCGCTGCTTCCTCCGGCACTCGAGGTCGCCTGGTTCGCAGTTCTTTCGAATGGCCGCCAGGTGTCGTCCAATCGCGCGCCATCGTCGAATCTGCCGCACGTCGTCGGCGCTTCGCCGGCCCAGGTAGTAGCGGCAGTACCACTGGAACCACCCGCGCGGATCCTGCGGGTGGATCCACCCGCTGCGACGCCAGGTCGCGAGCGACTGCGACGCGTTGACGCCGAAACAGTTCAGGCGCGGGTCGTGCCGCTCGGCGCACAGCCTGGCGCCGGCGAACCAGGCCTTCGGGAATTCGGTCCGGCAGTCGGTCATGTACTTCCCGCCGAAGACGCCGAGCTTCAGCAGTTGCCCCGGCGTCAGCTCCGGCGCGAAGGCTGGCGCGAAGTGCCGGCCGACCGGCTCGGTGCGCCAGTAGACGTAGCCTTGCTGCATGCGGTCGTTGACGACCACCTTCTTCTTCATCGCGCTCACACGTGGTTACGCAACATCAGCTCGATGGGATGCGGCCGTATCAACACCTGATCCTCCAGATTACGGTACACCGCATCGGCGGATGTGATGTCCGAACAGCGTCAGCGGCACCACCAGCGGCACACGCCCGCCGGCGGACCTCGTTCGTGAGCGTCGTGGCCAGCACAGCCGTATTCCACACTGAACCGGCGTATGACGGAGTAAAATTGCAGGTGTCCAGAGGAGGATGCGATGCTGTACGAGTTCGTCACCACGTATCGCGATGCCATCATTACGAGGGCGAGGGAAAAGCTCACCGCTCGGCCATGGCCTTCGGCGTCCGCGCAGGAACTCGAGAACGGCGTCCCACTCTTCCTGACCCAACTGTCGGAGCAACTCCGATCGGAATCAACGGGTGCGCCACATCCCCAGGGTGCGATCGGCACCGCCGCGACGCGCCACGGGAGCGACCTGCTCGCCCTCGGGTTCACCGTGTCTCAGGTCGTCCACGACTACGGAGACATCTGTCAGGCCGTGACCGAACTCGCCATCGAACAGAACGCGCCAATCACCACCGACGAATTCAAAACCCTGAACGGCTGTCTCGACACGGCGATCGCGGAAGCGGTGACAGAACACGCGCGCATCACGGCCGAATCGAGGTCCACTGAAGAATCCGAGCGATCGGGACACGTGGCTCACGAGACCCGTGACCTGCTCAATACGGCGATCCTGGCGTATCAGACGCTCAAACGGGGTACGGTCGCCATCAACGGCAGCACCGGGGCGGTGCTCGGGCGAAGCCTCATGGGGCTGCGCGACCTCGTCGACAGCACGCTGTCCGACATTCGAATTGCCGCCAAGCAGCAGCGACGCGAGCGCGTGCCGGTCACACCGTTCCTCAATGACATCGCGATCGCCGGGGGCCTCCACGCGGAGTCCCGCGGACTGCAATTCGCAATCGAGCCTGGCGATCCGGGGTGGGCGGTGACCGCAGACCCGCAGCTGCTCGCGTCGGCGATGACCAATCTCTTGAACAATGCCTTCAAGTACACGCCCCCTGGCGGGCGCGTGGTGCTGCGGGCACGGACCGCCGGGGACGCGCGCCTCCTGATCGAGGTCGAAGACGAATGCGGTGGCATTCCCGACAGCGAAGGCGACCCGTTCCAATCGTTCGGCACGCGACGCGGACGTGACCGGACAGGCCTCGGCCTGGGGCTCTCGATGGCCCGAAAAGCCGTCAGGGCACACGGCGGGGACATCCACATTCGCAATATTCCCGATAAAGGCTGCGTCTTCATCATTGACATGCCACTGGCGGCGAAGGACGTGCCGGTTTCGCCTGGCGTCGCACCATAACGCGCCATCGCGGTCAGCAAGGCAGTCCGATTCCCCACGCCGAGCCGGCGCACGCCGACCATGGCGAAAGTGTCCTGCGCCAGGTTGCGTGAAGCGTTGATTTGAGGCCCGTTTTATTCCACATTATTGGGAGACACCAAGCGGCTCGCCCGATGTCTGAGAATCTTGCGGCCAAGCGCCTTGTCGATTTGATACCGGCCATCATGCAGCGGTGGGACGACCGTGTGCGCGGGGAGGTGTCCCCAGCGGCAGGGGCTCCGAAAATCGTTCTTCGCGACAGCCTTGCGCAAATGCTTGAAGTGATGGCGAAAGTGCTTGGCGACAAGACAGACCCCAGAACCGCAGCGAGGGACCTGGCGTATCTGACCGTTCATGGCAAGGAGCGCGCGAACCAAACCACGTACTCGCTGGAAGAACTGATCCTCGAGTTTCACATTCTTCAGGAAATCGTTCTGGAGGCACTGGAGCCAGACCATCTCCTCGATACGCGCGACCGCGGAGTGATCATCCAATACGTCAACGAGATGGTTCGCGTGGCCGCGGGCGAATTTGTCCGCGTCCAGCAGACCCTGCAAGCCTACGCGGATCGTCTGACGCAGACCGACCGCTCGAAAGATGAGTTCCTGGCGATGCTCGGCCACGAACTGCGCAATCCCCTGGGCGCTATTTCCACGGCGCTGTTTCTGCTTCAAGAAGGCCCCGCAGACCCCGCGACACAGAAGGGCGCGTTGGAAGTCGCGACCCGTCAGGCGCGGCACATGAAGCAAATGCTGGACGATCTGTTAGACCTCGCTCGCATCAATGAGGGCAAGATTACGCTTCAGCGGACACGCGTGGACCTGGGCACGGAGGTGCAACAGGCCTTGGAGGTTGCGCAAAGGCTGTTTGCTCTTCGCAAGCAGGTGGTCTCGCTGTCCCAGCCAGCGGAGCGAATTTACGTGATGGCGGACCCGGTGCGCCTGGGACAATGCTTCGCGAACCTCTTCGCCAATGCCGCCAAATACACCAACCTCGGCGGTCGCATCGAAGTGTCCCTCGCGCGGGACGACGAGGGCGCGGTGGTACACGTGCGTGACAATGGCATCGGCATCCCGGCGGATCTTCTGCCGAACATCTTCGACCTGTTCAGGCAGGCCCCTCGGGGTCCCGACCGTGCGGGGGGCGGTCTGGGCCTCGGGCTGACCATCGTGCGGCGTTTGATCGAGCTGCACGACGGACGCGTGGAGGCGAAGAGCGAGGGCGTCGGGATGGGCAGCGATTTTGTGGTGCGCCTCCCGGTGCTGGACACCGTCCAAGACACCAACCAGGCCCCGCAGCGGCCCCGGCCAACCACTGCCGGCCTGAAGGTGCTGCTCGTCGAAGACAGCGCGGACGCCGCCGAGATGATGGCCGGCGCTCTGGAAATGCTCGGATGCCACGTGGCCGTGGCGCATGACGGGCCCGCAGCGCTCGCGGCCGTCGCAACGGATTGCCCCGATGTCGGGCTGCTGGATATCGGGCTTCCCGGGATGACGGGATATGAGCTGGCAGCCAGGCTCCGGGCGGGCGGGTTTTGTCCCCCTTCGTTGAAGCTGGTGGCAGTCACGGGCTACGCAAAGGATGCCGAGGCTCTTGCCGCAGCCGGCTTCGACGGCTACCTGACGAAACCCGTTGATTTCGAGCAATTGGGCGAAACGCTCGCAGACGTGATGGCGCCGAGGCGTAAGCCGCGGCGCCCGTGACACGTCCCGCACGCCTCCCAGTGGTTCGAGGCCCGATGGTAGCCTTCCGTGTGTACAGGCGGCAGTCGAGGACTGATGGTCGTCTAACTACAAAATGGATTGTGATTGGACTGTGATACGTCAGGCTCAAAACCTCGAAGAACATCGAGGTTTGCGGACGCACACCTAGTTTAGTTAGTGATGAGGATCGCCAGCAACCCCAGATCGTGACCCTCGCCCGCCGACCGTTGCCCGTGCGCTGTCGGGCGTGGACCGCGACGGGCGGTTTCAAACGTCAAACCGACGGTTGCGCTCACGAGTTTCGACGGGACGTTGGAAACGCTCCTGGCGGAATCTTTCCCGGGCGTGCGGAAGAATTCGCAGCTCCCATCCGTCCGAAGACAACGGCACATCGGGTCCTGTGCCTCGGGGTCAACGATGGCATGAGGGTAGGAGAAGCGTCGCCGCGGCCTGCCATTTGCTCTGGCTACCGTAAGGAAGAAGTGTGGCCACCAAGCGCGATTCCCGCGGAGACGACGCCAGGCCGACCCGCACGGGTCGGCAACTGGTGTTCAGCCTCGGCTTCATGCTGACAAGCCTGCTCGCGATCTGGCTCTTTCAGGCATTCGTCGTCAGTACGATGCTGGTTCCGGCCCGCGAGATACCCTACAGCGAATTCAGAGAGAAGCTGAAGGCCGGCCAGCTCGTCGAGATCACGATCGGCAGCCCGCGGATCACGGGCGTGATGAAGAACCCGGCGGCGACGTCCGAGCGCGACAAGACGATTCCCTTTGACACGGTGGCGCCGCCGAACGGCGATCCGAAGCTGCTCGAGGAGCTCGACACAGCCGGCGTGACGTATCGCGTCAGGCCGCCGGCCAGTCCGATCGGGGAGTTCGTCTTGGCCTGGTTCCTGCCGTTGCTCCTGCTCGGCGTGTTCTGGTACTCGGCGTACCGGCGAGCGGGGACTGCCGGCGGTGGGGTTTTTGGCGTCGGGAAGAGCAAGGCCACCGAGGTCAGAGCTGGCGAGGTCGGCGTCACGTACACGGACATCGGCGGCGCGGACGAGGCCATTGCCGAGCTGCAGGAAATCATCCAGTTCCTGAAGACTCCGGAGCGGTTTGCGCGGCTGGGCGGCAAGATCCCGAAAGGCGTGCTGCTCGTCGGACCGCCAGGTACGGGGAAAACGCTCATCGCAAAGGCGACGGCAGGCGAAGCGCAGGTGCCGTTCTTCGAGACCAGCGGCGCGGAGTTCGTCGAGATGTTCGTCGGCGTGGGCGCCGCGCGCGTGCGGGACCTCTTCGAGCAGGCCCGGCGCGTAGCGCCCGCCATCGTGTTCATCGACGAGATCGACGCGATCGGGCAAAGCCGCGGTGCCGCATTCCGGGTGGTGGCCAACGACGAGCGCGAGCAAACGCTCAACCAGTTGCTTGCCGAGATCGACGGCTTCAAGGCCGACGTTGCGAAACCCGTGATCATCATGGCCGCGACGAACCGGCCCGAGATCCTCGACCCAGCGCTGCTGCGGGCCGGCCGCTTCGACCGGCAGGTGGCCCTGGGTAATCCTGACCTGATCGGTCGAGAACAAATCCTCCGCATTCATACCCGCAAGATCACGCTGGCACCCGACTTCGATCTTCCGCGTGCGGCCCGCGTCACCCCAGGTTTCAGCGGCGCCGATCTCGCGAACGTCGTGAACGAGGCGGCGCTCCTGGCCGCGCGCCGGAACGCCGAGTCGGTGACGTTCGCCGACTTCGAGGCAGCCATGGAACGTGTGGTGGCAGGCCTGGAGAAGCGGACGCGGGTCATGAACGAGCAGGAGCGCCGCGCCGTCGCGTGTCACGAGTCCGGGCACGCGCTCGTCGCCCAGCTCGTGCCGCACGGCGATCCCGTCAGCAAAGTGAGTATCGTGCCTCGGAGTCGGGGTGCACTCGGGTACACGCTCCAAATGCCGGCGGAAGACAGATACCTCCTCACGATCGAGGAGCTGGAAGACCGGCTCGCCGTCATGCTGGCCGGCCGCGCCGCGGAGAAGATCGTCTTCGGCACGATCAGCACGGGGGCGAGCGACGACATTCAGCGGGCGACCGAGCTGGCGCGACGCATGGTGACCGAATTCGGCATGAGTGAGAAGCTCGGCTCAGTGCGCTACGCGGGCCCGCAGTTGCAGTATCTCGGCGGGGCGCTGAGCGACATGAGTCAGCTCAGCCCACAGACCAGAGACACGATCGACAGCGAAATCCAGCGGATTGTCGACGCGCAGTTCGCGCGCGCGCAGCGACTCCTCACGGAACACCGGACAGCGCTCGACACGCTGATGACGGACCTGCTGAAGGCGGAAACGCTCGACGGCAGCGTCGTCAGGCTGGCGCTCGAACGCAGTCCGGCTGCCGCGTAGGCCGAGCGGCTCTATTGAAGGCGATATCCCGTGACACTGACACGTGCGGAGAAGACGAAACCCAAGACGATCGCATCGGGAGACACCCGCGCGCCTGCCGAGTCCCTCACACCGGCGGAACTCGATCGTCCGTGCGACATAGCCACCTTGGGATTCCGCACAACGGACGAATTGCCAGACAGCCCAATCACGCTCGGCCAGGATCGGGCCGTCTCGGCCATCCAGTTCGACATGGGGATTCACCACAACGGCTACAACCTCTCTGCTCTCGGACCCTCGAATGCGGGGGAACACGTCATTGTTCGGCAGTTTCTGCACACTCCGATAGAGGTGTGTCATGTCCGTTGTTGACAAGGCGCTCCGGCACACGCCGGTCGGTGCACCACCGCTCACGGTTCCGGAGGCCATCGCCTCCCTCCTCATCGCCGCCATCACCGTCGACGGCACTGTGAACCCCGAGGAGGCGGTGCGCATCGGGGGCGTACTGGGAACATCACATGTACTGCGTCAGGCAGGCGACGGCTCGATGGAGGCACTGGCCAATCGTGCGATCGTCCTCCTGACCGAGCACGGCCTTCCAGCCATCCTGACGGGGTGCGCGAAAGTGATTCCCTCCGACTTGCGGGCGACCACGTTCGCCCTCGCGGCCGATCTCGCGTTGGCGGACGGGCGCATTGGCGACCAGGAGAAGGCGTTCATCGACGAGCTGCAGACTGTCCTTCAGATTGACGAGGCCACGGCCGTGAAGATCGTCGAAGTGCTCCTCATCAAGAATCGCGGGTGAGAGCGTATGGCAGCGCCGCTGGTGAAGACATCGCCGCAGGACACCTGCGCACCCCTACGAGGTCTGGATCTGCTCTCGATTCGCGACCTGACGCGCGACGAGTTACTTGCGCTGCTTGCCCTCGCGGCTGACGTCCGGGAGCAGCCCGCACGTTACGCGCAGGCGCTTGCCGGCAAGACGCTCGCCACGATCTTCGAGAAGCCGTCGCTCCGGACGCGGGTGGCTCTTCGATGCCGGCATGCTCGTGATCGCACTCGGGGGCGGAGGTGTACCGGTTGTTCAGCGAGGAGGCCGGCTCGAGGGGACTGAAGCCGTCATCGACAAGGATCTCGCCTCTGCGTTACTTGCCATCCACCTGAGGGTTCACGTCCTCGCGATGGTGACGGACGTCGATCGTATCTACGGTCATGGAGCGCATTCGGACCCTGATAGTCGGCGCCGCCGGGCGTGACTTTCACAATTTCAATGTGGTCTACCGCGACGACACGCGCTAGCGAAGTGCCGGCCTCCATGTCGTCGTCGTTCGACATCCGATGCCGTATGGCGACCTCTCCGCGCAGCGGGTGCAGCGTTTTGCCAGCGTGGCGGATTTGCAGACGCAGCATTGCACGATCGAGGAAATGGAGGAGTACGAACCACATCTCGAAAACGGCACGGTCGTCTACGCGGGCGTCGACTACGCCGAGATCCTCGAAAGGGCGTCGCATGACGCCGACATCATTCTGTGGGACGGCGGCAACAACGACCTGCCGTTCTACCGGCCGTCGCTCCACGTCGTCGTGGCCGATCCGCTGCGGTTGGGAAACGAGCTGACCTACTACCCTGGCGAGGCCAACCTCCGCATGGCCGATGTGGTCGTCATCAACAAGGTGGACACGGCGGATCTCGCCGCCACCGAGGAGCTTCGGGATCACGTGCGCGCAGCGAACCCCGACGCGCGCATGGTGGAGGCCGCTTCGCCCGTGATGGCCGATGGCGCGGAGCGCATTACCGGTCGACGCGTGCTCGTGGTCGAGGACGGGCCAACCCTGACGCACGGCGAGATGCGGTTCGGCGCCGGGACAGTCCTGGCCCGGAAGTTCGGGGCCGCAGAGATCATCGACCCGCGTCCGTTCGCCGTTGCCAGCATTGCCGCCACGTATAACACGTACCCCGCGATTGGACGGCTGCTGCCGGCCATGGGGTACGGGGACGCTCAGATTCGCGACCTCGAAGCGACGATTGCGCAGGTTCCGTGCGACCTCGTCATCGTTGGCACACCGATCGACCTGAGCCGGCTCGTGAAGATCGACAAGCCGGTCGTGCGGGCGCGGTACGAGCTGCAGGAGATCGGGAGACCTGATCTCGCGGATGCATTGGCGCCGCTGCTGAAGCAACGCACGAGCGCACCGCGAGTGCCGGCGGCAGGATAGGAAACGCCAGCCCTGATCACTTCCACCGCGTCGCCCGCGCGAATACGTTTGCGCGCGAGCTCGCCCCAGTTGTGGAGCGTGGCGCGAGTGACCGTGACGCCGCCAATCGGCACCGGGCGCAAGACCGCGACGGGCGTCAGGACGCCCGTGCGCCCGACCTGCACTTCGATCCGTTCGAGCCGGGTCGTCGCCGAGCGCGCCTCGAACTTGACCCCGATCGCCCAGCGCGGATGCTTCGCCGTGCTCCCCAGGCGATTGCGCGCAGGCAGGCTGTCGACCTTCGCCACAATTCCGTCGATCTCCACGTCGAGCGAATCGCGGGCCATCGCCATCCGCTGGCGGTAGGCGAGGATGTCAGCCGTGCTCGATCCGAGTCGCTGGTGCGGGCTCATTCGCAGGCCCCAGGCGCGCATCCATTCGGCAAGCGTGGAGGCCGTCTCAGCCTTGCCGCCCCCTTCAATCGCGAGCACGTCGTAGAAGTACACGTTCAGCGCTCGCCGTGCCGTGATGCGAGAATCCAACTGCCGGACGGAGCCGGCAGCGGCATTGCGGGGGTTGGCAAAGCGTGGCTCGCCGGCACGGCGCAATCGCTCATTGAGCGTCGCAAAATCGGAGCGGCGCATGAGCACCTCGCCACGCACCGCCAGCAGTCTGGGTATCGAGGCGGGGCCCTTTCGCAGGCGCAGCGGCACCGCGCGAATCGTCCGAACGTTCGCCGTGACGTCCTCGCCCCGCTGGCCATCGCCGCGCGTCGACGCGGAGGCCAGTTGCCCGCGCTCGTACACCACTTCAATGGACAGTCCGTCGAACTTCGGCTCGAGGACGTACCGCACCGACGGACCGAGAGCTGCTCTGATGCGACCGTCGAACAGGCGGACTGCCTCTGGATCGGTGGTCGATTCGAGGCTGAGGAGCGGCGCACGATGTGCCACCGTGCGGAAGCCCTCACGTACCTCGCCGCCGACGCGCTGGGTTGGAGAGTCCGGTCTCACCAGCTCTGGATCGTGCGCTTCCAGTGTCTGCAGCTCGCGCATCAGCGCGTCGTACGCCGCATCGCTGATGGTCGGCCGGTCGAGTACGTAGTACCGGTAGTCGTGGTGACGAATCTGCTCCCGCAAGTGCTCCACACGGCGGACGACCCTCGCGCTCGGCGCCACAGGTTCGATCTGTGCCGCGCGTCCGTTTCCGCGCAGGCGCGGCGTCATCGGCGTAAGGCCTTCTGCAGCCCGGCGAGCGGGCGCGTGTTGAGGATGTGCTGCGCCTCGCACCACGCGCGTCGAGCCTGGTCGACGCCGTAGCGCATGCAGTTCAACTCCTCCCTCCGGTGCGCATCCGTGCTGATGACCAGCGCCACACCGGCCTCCTGCGCTGCGCGCGCCTGCACGTCGTCGAGATCGAGCCGCTCGGGTTGTGCGTTGATTTCAAGCGCCACGCCATAGTCGGTGGCCGCCTTGAAGATCTCGTCGAAGTCGAGCTGATACGGTTCGCGCTGGCCGATGATCCGCCCGGTGGGATGCGCCAGAATCTGCACATGCGGGTGCTTGAGTGCCCTGATGATGCGCTTGGTCATGGCCGGACGCGAGACGTTGAACTTCGAGTGCACCGCGACGATCACCACGTCGAGCTCGGCCAGTGTCGCATCGTCCAAGTCGAGCGTCCCATCATCGAGAATGTCGACCTCCGCACCCTTCAGGATCGTGATGCTCGAGCACTTCTTCTGCAGGCGCTCGATCGCCTTGAACTGCTGATGAAACGCGCCGCGGGTCAGACCTCCGGCCACCCGAACAGCCTTCGTGTGATCGGTGATGGCGACGTATTCGTAGCCCCGCTTGCGCGCTGCCTCGACCATCTCCGCAAGGTCGTTCACGCCGTCAGTGGCGCTGGTGTGAACCTGCAGATCGCCGCGGATGTCTGAGAGTTCGATCAGCTTCGGCAGCTGCCCGCTGCGGGCGGCTTCGATCTCCCCTCGCGCCTCGCGCAATTCTGGTGCGATCCACGGGAGGCCGACGGCCTCGAAGACCTGTTCCTCAGTGCGTCCCCCGATGCGGCGTGTCCCGCGGAACACGCCGTACTTGTTGATCTTGAGGCCGCGCTTGAGACCGAGCGCGCGAATCGCGATGTTGTGCGGCTTTGAGCCCGTGAAGTAATGCAGCGCCGATCCCAATGACACCGCGTGAACGACGCGCAGATCGACCCGCAGCCCGCAATCGAGCACCACGGCGCTGCGCGTCGGGCCTTCGGCCTGCACCTGCGTCACACGTGCATACGACGTGAACTGCTTCACCACGGCGGCCGGACGCGATGAGGCGACCAGGATGTCGATATCGCCCACCGTGTCTTTTCGTCGCCGGTAGCTGCCCGCAACCTCCAGCTGCGCGACGGCGGGACTGGCTTTCAGATAGGCGACGAGCGAGTGGACGTACGCGTCGGCGTCGGCGAGCCGCCATCGCCCGCTGTGCCCGCGCAGGTCCGCCAGGCCCTGTAGAATCTTGTGTTCGATCGTGCTCTTGATGCCTGGCAGCTCCCGGAGCTTCCCGGTGTTCGCCGCCGTCTCGAGGGCCTCCAGCGTCGTGATGCCGAGCGTGTCGTAGATCTGCTTCGCGCGCTTCGGGCCGAGGCCCGGAATCCTGAGCATCTGCACCAGGCTCTCCGGCGTCTTCGCTGTCAACTCCTGCAGGAGCGGCAGCGTGCCCGTGTGGAGAATCGTGCAGATCTTGTCCGCCAGGTCCCTGCCGATGCCCGGCAGCTCGTCGAGACGTCCTTCCGCCGCGACGGAGGCTGCGGGGACGCCGAGCGTGCCAAGGGTCCTCGCGGCCGTCCGGTACGCGCGCACACGGAACTGATTCTCACCCTGGATCTCGAGCAGGTCGGCGATCTCCTCGAAGAGGCGCGCGATGTCGATGTTCTCGACAGAGCGACGGGGACCCCGGTGCCGCGCCCCGGGGTGGCTGCGGCGGTGATGTGGCGCAGGAGTGGTAGCGACGCGAGCGGTCCCTGCCGTGGCCACGGCGGTTGCCCTCATGGCGCCACGTAATGATGCTTGCCGAGAATGCGCACGGTGCTCGCCTGCGGTCCCTTCTCGCCCTGCTCCTCGGCAAATGCCAGAATGAAGCCATAGCGTGAGGCGAATGACCGGTGTGGCCACGGTTACGGCTGGCAGCCCTGTGGCTCCCTTGTCGCGTTCGAAAGGCGGTGGCGGTCGGCGCCGTCAACGAATGAAAGGTCAGTGTTTCGAGCTGCCGACCGACGAGTACCGATCCGATGCGAAGAAGTTCGCACGCGTTTGGAAATCCTCCGCACGAGCCGGCTCTGCCGATGCGAAAATCGGGCGGGATGCTTCGGCGAGTATCGCGGCCCATCGTCGGGCCACTTCCTCTGGACATAACGGCGCAGCTCTTGCGGCGAGCGCAGCCGGAGGTCGCTATGGCCACTGACAGTGGAGCCGCAAATGCAGTGGAAGCCGTGAAGGAACGGTTGAGTCCGGCGCTCGAGAAGCTCGACGAGACGAGACGCCAAGGCCGGCGGGTCATGGTCCGGAGTCAGCACGCCGCTGAGGACGCGGCCGCAGCCGCCGTTCTGAAAATCAGGCGGCGCCCCGGGAGCGCCGTGATGGTTGCGGCCGGTGTCGGCGCCCTGGTGGGCGCGCTGGTCGGCTTCGGGCTCGGGTCGGTGGCGCGCTGCGGGGAATAGCGCGAGACGGCAGACGGCAGGCGTGCCTCGTCTGGAACAAAGCGGACCATGAAAGTCAGAGATCATGACCGCGGCGCCGAGGGTCGCCGCATGATCACGTGTGGATATGGACCAGGAAGCGGCGACACGCAGATCGTCGTGGGCGCACTTCCCACATGACGCTGATATCGGCGTCCTTCCTCCTGGTCGAGTGGCTGAATGCGCTCGTCTACGAGATGGCCGTTCGGACGATGCTGTTTGGCGACTTCGCAGTGGAGATCGAGGGAGGGGAGCTGCGCGCCACCGCCTATGGGGAGCCAGTTGACCTCGTTCGGCACGAGCCAGCTGTCGAAATCAAGGGGGCGACACTCACTGCCCTCCAAGTTGCAGAGAATCCAGACGGCTGGCGCGTGCAATGTGTCGTCGATGTTTAAAGCAGGTGGGTTATGGACGTGTCATCGCTCGTGCGCAAGTCCGACTGCGAGTGGTGGATCCCCCAGGCTGGCGCCATGCGCGTCCCCGGCGTGATCTACGCGTCCGAGGCGCTCGTCCGTGAGATGGACGAGAAAGTCCGTGAACAGATCACCAACGTCGCGATGCTGCCGGGCATTCAACGCGCGTCGTACGCCATGCCGGACGCGCACTGGGGCTATGGATTTCCGATCGGGGGCGTCGCGGCCTTCGACCCGCAGGAGGGCGGTATCGTCTCGGCTGGCGGCGTCGGGTTCGATATCTCGTGCGGCGTCCGCACCCTGCGCACGGGAGTGACTGCCGACGCAATCGAGCCGCTCAAGCGTGACCTCGCCCACCAGTTATCCCGCAGTGTGCCGGCAGGGGTCGGCAGTCGTGGCCGGATTCACCTGGACGACCGCGAGCTCGACGCCATGCTGGAAGGCGGCGCACGTTGGGCCGTGCAACGCGGCTACGGAACGGAGGCCGATCTCGATCGGGTCGAGGAACATGGCTGCATGGCGGGCGCAGTCGCGTCGTCCGTGTCGTTCAAGGCGCGACATCGGCAGCAGGACGAAATGGGCACCCTTGGCTCCGGCAATCACTACCTCGAGGTGCAGCGGGTGGCGGAGATCTACGACCCTGATGTCGCGCGGGGATTCGGCGTGGCGGTGGACGACGTGGTCGTCTCCATCCATTGCGGCTCGAGAGGCCTGGGTCACCAGATCGGCACCGAGTTCCTGAAGGAGATGGCGATTGCCGCCCCCGGGTTCGGCATCACGCTGCCGGATCGGGAGCTCGCGTGCGCGCCAGTCGAATCGGAGCTCGGCCGTCGCTATCTCGGAGCCATGCGTGCGGGGATCAACTGTGCACTGGCCAATCGCCAAATCATCACGCATCTCGTGCGCGAGGCGTTCGCCACCGTACTGACGCAGGCGACCCTCACCCTGCTCTACGACGTGTCACACAACACGTGCAAGGTCGAGACCCACGTGTGCAACGGCGCGGCGAAGCCGGTCTTCATTCATCGCAAGGGTGCGACGCGCGCGCTGGGGCCAGGACATCCTGAGCTGCCGGACGGCCTGCGTGCGATCGGGCAGCCAGTGTTGATCGGCGGCACGATGGGGACCGCCTCCTACATCCTCGTCGGCACGAAGGATGCCGGGCGATTGTCGTTCTCATCGTCCTGCCATGGTGCCGGGCGGGCCATGAGCCGCCACAAGGCGCTCCATACGTGGAAGGGGCGCCAGGTGATCGACGAGTTGGCCGGGCGCGGGATCATCGTGAAGAGTCCTTCGTCGCGCGGCGTCGCGGAAGAAGCGCCTGGCGCTTACAAGGATGTGGGCGCCGTCGTCGATGCGGCCGATGCGGTCGGCCTCTCGCGCAAGGTGGCGAAGCTGGTACCGCTGGTGTGCGTCAAGGGATAGGTCGGCCGCGAGGACGCAGACGTGCCTCGAGACACCCTGATTGACTACTTCGACGACCTCTCCAGAGCGAAGGGTCCGTTCCTCGTGTACGACGATGGCTTCAGAGCGCGAAGCCACTCGTACGTGGAGGTTGGCCGCGCCGCCCGCGGATTCGCGTCACGACTGGTCGACGCCGGCGTCCGCAAGGGCGACAAGGTCGTGTTCTGGAGCGAGAACCGCCCGGAATGGATCGTCGCGTTCTGGGGCTGTCTGCTCGGCGGTGTCATCGTCGTGCCGATCGATTACCGCGCCTCGCCCGAGTTGCTGGCGCGTATCACCGCCCGCGTGGCAGCCAGACTCGTTCTCGTTGGCGAGGATGTGCCGCCAGTGCCCCAGTCGCTCGGTGTTCCCGTGTGGAGGCTCCACGAACTGGAATGGCGCGATGGAGCGCCGCCGGCGGTCATCGTGCTCGTACTCGATCGCGCCGTCGACCCCGACGCGGTCGTTCGAGATGCGTCGGGCGCGTTCGACAAATCGCTGGATCGACGAGGATGGTCGCACCTGCGCCTCGTCTGCAGCTCCACTCGTGTTGCGAGGCGTCGTTAACATTCCCACTAACCTTGGGAAATTCCCCCAATGCCTGTTGCATCTGATTCCTGAAGATCGCCCGATGTCGTACGGTCCGCGCCCAATTCGATCTGGCCCGGGATGTGCCTGCACACGAACGTCCGTGCTTCCGGAGGCAACGATGGTGTCAGCTCAATTACCCGTGTCGGAGTGGCTTCAACGTATCCGCGGCGAGTACCAGGAGATGCCTGGTTTGAGCCTGAACAAAAAGCAGATGCAGAAGCTGTGGGGACTGGACGCGTTCGTCTGCGATGCACTGGTGGATGCCCTCGTGGCCGCACAGGTTCTCAGACGGACCGCGGGCGGGGCCTATGTTGTCCACGGCGCGGGAGTGTGACACACCATCGCGGCACGAGGCGGCGTTCATCAACGCCGAGCCGTGCGAGGCTGACCGCTGCCCGAACGCGAACGAACAGAGTGTGAGGTCGTGCCCGACCTTGCCCGCCTGCCGAATCCAGTTGCAGCCCCGGGAGACGTCGATCTGTACGTTGGTGATGGCGCGACGCTCGATCGGCCGCTGATTCGACGGCGTGGCGCCGTCCGCATCGGACACGCCGCCATTGGGACACAACTCGAGTGGTGTGCGGCGGCCGGCGTCGAGAATGCCGTGTTCACCCATTGCGGATCGGGGATCGTTCGCTCGGAGCCGCGCGAAATCGCCGTTGCCCTGACGGCGATGGCGCGCGAACACGGGATTCGCGCGCGGTTCGCCTACGACGGGTTGAGGATGACCGTTTTCAGGACGAGGTCGTCATCAAGCTCACGTTGAGTGGGGACGGGACATGACAGTTCCCTTCGGCCGGCAGTTGTCGAGCCGGGATTCTTTCGCAGCCATTGCGAGAGACTGCGCATGAGGTGCTCAGCGCCGCTCGCGTGGGGATCTCTGAGCGGCTGGCGTCCGCGCTCGCAATCGGGCTGCCTTGCCTCCCCCCAGGTACGAAGGTTGCGATGCTCGCTCGTGATTCCGTCAGGCAACTACCTGCATTGGAGAACGACGATGACAGACAGAGACTTCCAGCAGCATGTCCAGAACGCCCTGGACTGGGAGCCGAGCATCGACGCCGCGGATATTGGCGTGTCGGTCGACAACGGCGTGGTGACGGCTGCGCGGTGACGTCAGGACCTACTCGGAGAAAGCGACCGCCGAGCGGGTGGCGCTCGGCGTCTACGTCGCCGTTGCCGACAGCAAGGTCACCCTGTCCGGCAATGTGCACTCGTGGTTCGAGCGCGACGAGGCGCGGCGCGCGGCGTGGGCAGCGCCCGGAGTCAACGAGGTCGAGGACCATATCGCCGTCGTTCCGTGATCGGAGCCGTTCGTGAACGCGGGCACGGAGGCGGCGATCGACGAAGTGCTGATGGAATCGTTCCCAGCCAGCGATCCACCTCCGTGGACACTCGGCGTGACATCGCAGGAGGCAGACATGAAGGTCAGATCCCGCACGGTTGACAGTGTGCTCGCCGAAGTCGAAGGCGTGCAGCGACACATCGCCCTGCGTGCCCGGGAGATCTTTCGAGCACGCGGTGGCGCCTTCGGACACGCGGTCGAGGACTGGATCACAGCGGAGCGGGAGACCATTTGGCGACCCGCTCTCGAGGTGCGCCGGACCAGGGACGCGTTCGTCGTCGAAGCCGCTATCGCGGGCATCGATCCGAAGCAGCTCGATGTGCAGGTAACACCGACGGAACTTGTGCTGGGTGCGCCTGTGCACCATTCGGATCGCGAACAGGAAGGCGAGGTCGTGGTCTGCGAGTTCGCGAACGGCCCTTTGTTTCGGAGCTACACGTTTTCTGACCCGGTTGACCCTGCGCGGGTCTCAGCGCAGTACCGAAACGGGATGCTTCGCGTGACGGCGCCGCTGGCACAACCCGCCACGAAGGTCGAGGTCGAAGCCGCATAGCGCCTGCCGAACGCGGGTGATCCGGCGCGAGATGTCTCCCATGCCGCACGCATTATCCCGACGGCTCATTTGCACAGCGGCTGCCGTCGCGTTGTCGCTCGAGACGGGTCCCTTCGGAGGCGCACCGCAAGCAGGGAGCGACCCGTTTGAATTCCTCGCCCCGTCGGTCGTGGTGTCCGCGCGAGACAGAGCGGATCTCGACCGCGATCAGGTCATTGCCCGCGTCTTGTCCGGGAAGGACGGACAGCTCGCCGTGTTCGTCGCCACACGGCTGAATGCACCGCCCGATGCGCTGGTGGCGTGGACGCGCGCGATTGCCGAGCTGAAACGGAGCAGGTTCGTACTGGCGATTGGGCGCTTTTCGGATCCGCCACGTCCATCCGACCTCGCGGATCTCACCCTCGATCAACGCGACATGGATGCGATCCGCCAGTGCCGCCCAGGCGCCTGTGGCCTCAAGTTGTCGGCCGGGGATATCGAATCGTTGACAGCTGTGTTGGGGACGGCCGGTGCTGAATGGCGCGACGTCCTGCAGCGGGAGTTTCGCCGGTTGCTCGTGGAGCGGGTGGTGCTCGAAGACCGCGTCGAGCGTCAGGCGCCGCTGATCGTACAGGGTCTGCGCGCGCGCCTGGAGAGTGGCAATCCGCGTGACGAGATCTCTGATCCCTTCGCAAAAGTGCGCCCTGGAGTCCGCTGATGGACGAGGCGTCGATCACGCTCTTTCTCGCCGGCGATGTGATGACTGGTCGCGGCATTGACCAGATCCTGATCCGGCCGTCGGCGCCGGGGCTCCACGAGCCGTACGTCACCGATGCGCGAGAGTACGTGCGACTCGCGGAGCAGATATCCGGGCCGGTACCCCGAGGTCTCGGCTCGGACTACATCTGGGGGGACGCGCTTGCCGAATGGGCGCGCATGGCCCCCGCCGCACGTCTGGTCAACCTGGAAACGAGCATCACACGCAGCAACGAGCACGAGCCGAAGGGCATCAACTATCGCATGCACCCGGACAACGTCGGTTGCCTTCGTGCGGCGCGCCTCGATATCTGCATCGTCGCCAACAACCACGTGCTCGACTACGGGCCCGAGGGACTCATCGAGACGCTCGAGACGCTTCGAAATTCGGACATCCGAGCCGTGGGCGCCGGACGGAACCGTGACGAGGCGATGGGCCCTGTCGTGCATGCGCTTTCTGGCGGCCAACATCTGATCGTCGGCGCGTGCGCACACGAGAGCAGCGGCGTGCCGGACCATTGGGCGGCCCTGACCGACGAACCGGGCGTAAACCTCTTGCCGGACTTGTCTGACGAGACTGCGGCAGACGTCGCCGCGCGCGTCGTCCGTCACAGGCTGCCGGGGGACGTCGCCGTCCTGTCGATCCACTGGGGAGGCAACTGGGGATATGACGTGCCACGGCAGCACATCAACTTTGCGCACCGGCTCGTCGAGGGCGGCATCGACATCGTCTACGGCCATTCCTCGCATCATGTGCGACCGATTGAGATCTACCGCGACCGGCTCATTCTCTATGGCTGCGGAGACTTCATCGACGACTACGAGGGCATTACGGGCTACGAACGGTACCGCGACGACCTGGTGCTGATGTTCTTTCCGTCGGTCAGCCAGCAGACCGGGCGGCTCCTGATGTTGGAGATGACGCCGTTGCAGATTCGGCACATGCGGCTCAATCGAGCCTCGTTGGCCGATGGGCGATGGATCTGTGACACAGTGAACGAGATCAGCCGCCCGTTCGGCGCACACGTGGCGCTAACGGAACACGGCGCATTACGCTTACTCCGCGCGAGTTGAGGCGCCACGATGATCCGCATGGTTCACGTACTCTGTCCGGTTGATTTCTCCGAGATCTCGCAGCATGCGCTCGATCACGCTGCAGCGATCGCTCGCTGGTACGAGGCTCGGCTGACGCTGCTGTATGTGTTCGCGAACCTCCCCACCTTGGATCTTCCGCCGCTGGTGCTGGAGGATGCCGATCGGGAACGACTCATGAGCGACCTGCGGCGAATGGCGTCCGCCGTGCCGCGAGACGTTCGCGTCGAGTTCGACATTCAGGAGGCGCCTTACATCCACGAGGAAATCCTGGCACAGGTCGGTGCGAGGCACGCTGACCTGCTCGTGGTCGGCACACACGGGCGGTCGGGCTTTCAGCGGCTCTTTCTCGGCTCCGTGACGGAGAAGGTAATTCGGAAAGCAACCTGTCCGACGTTGGTCGTTCCGCCGCGAGCTCCCGACGTCCCGGCCGGCTCGCCGATCCAGTTCCGTCGGATTCTCTGCGCCGTTGATTTTTCGGAGAGCGCGCTCGATGCGCTGGCGTATGCCATCAACATGGCCGAGGAGGCCGACGCACAGCTCACAGTGTTGCACGTTGTCGAATTCCCTCCGGTATTGGTCGGCGAACCAGCCGTGCCTGTGCCCGACCTCTCCCGTGTTCGCGAAGCGACTGCGGCCGATGCCCGGCGCAAACTGCATGGGCTGATTCCGGAGCAGGCCCGCACCTACTGCACGGTGGACACTGCCATCGTCGAGGGTCGAGCGTATCGCGAGATACTCCGATACGCCACCGAGCGGCAATCGGATCTGATCGTGATGGGCGTACATGGCCGGGGTGTACTCGATCTGCTGGTTTTCGGATCGACCACACACCACGTGATTCGGACGTCAGCGTGCCCCGTCCTCATCGTGAGGCGGTCGTAAGAAGACGGACGGACATGTCTCTCCGGCGTACAGGACGCTCGGGTGTGAATGGTGGAGTTCGTGACGTGTGGCTTGATCGTGGCTGGAGTGGGCGTCGTCCTCGTGTAGTTGGGATCGTGGCACTGGCCACACCGACGGTCGTCTATCGGTTCGACCGTCGTGTCGACCTCACTTCATGCGAGTTCGTGCACGCGCTATCGTCCGCGCTTGCCATCACCATGGTTGGCGGGAACAGGATGACGCGCCTCGAAGACGGTGCGCAGTGCTATCCGGAGATGCTGGCGGCGATTTCCGGCGTCCAGCGATCGATGGCCCTCGAGTGTTACATCTTTCATCCCGGACGTACGGGTGACGCGTTCACGGACATCGTGATCAACGGGAAGAACGGCCTGTTGATCGCACCCAATGCGTCGGCGCGCGCGTGTGCCGCACGCGTGGACATGGCCCTGAGCGACCCAGCATCACGGCGCGGGTTTGCAAGGAACGCTCTCGAAACAGCGCGCCGCTTTACCGAGGATGAACAGGCCAAGAAGTTAATCCGGATCTATGAACGACTGATGGCGCAGACGCCCAAGACCACGACTCTTGTCACGTCGAGTCCGCGGCACCGCGATCGGGCAACGAAATCGTTATGATCGTGACGACACATCAGCCGATCTTTTTGCCGTGGCCCGGCTTCTTCTACAAGGCCCTTCACGCGGACGCGCTGGTCCTGCTGGATCGCGTGCAGTTCCCGCAAGGGCAGGATGGTTGCATCGAAACCGGCTCAAATCGCATCTGTGGGTCACCTTGGGGGTCCCGACGGCGCTGCACCTGCAATCGGAGCTGGGCGTTGGCGGTCAGGGAGCCGATCTGATCGCGAATGTGTGTGAGGCGCTGAAGGCCGACACGTATCTCACGTTGACCGTTGCGGCAAAGTACATCGATCCGGAGAAGCGCGGTGCGCGGCGTCTCGAACTCGCGCTGGCGACATTCCGGCCTCCCGTGTATCCGCAGCTGTGAGGAGATGTTCGCTACAACGTGTCCACGCTGGACCGGGTGCTCAACTGCGGGCCGAAGGCGCGCGACATCATCCTCGCAGGAACACGATGACATCTCTCCGGACATCACGGGCGCAGCCGAAGTACTGGTCGCAGCGTGTGACCGAGACGAGCAATGCTCTCGATCTGGAGTCCGGAGTGTTCACATGGTCCAGTCCCAGGGCCATTGCGCGCTCGCTGAAGCGGTCCGCCGAACTCAGCTCACGGCGCAAGGCCGGCGCCTATCAATCGGCGATGTCCATGCTGAACTTCTACATCAATCGCGCAGGGCGCAATCTCAGTCCCAAGCGACGACGGATTCTCGAGCGCGCCAAGAGCGAGTTGCGCATCACCTTTGGTCGGGCATAGTCGGTACGCTCGTGGTCACCATCGATGGCGCGCAGATGTCTGGCAGCGGCACGATCGTCCGCTATGCGGTGGCGCTGGCGGCGCCGCACGGCGAGCCGGTCCGCGTCATCAATGCGAGGCAGAGACGGCGGGAGCCCGGGCTGCGGCCACAGCACGTGACGAGCGTGCACGCGTGCGCCGAGCTGTGTGGAGCCACAGTCGAGGGCGCCGACGTCGGCAGCCGCACGTTCGAGTTCGTCCCCGGGCCGGATATCCGCGGCGGGAACTTCGAGTGGGACATTGGTACGGCGGGTTCGGCCACCATGTTGGCGTTGAGCGTGCTGCCGGCGGCGTGCTTCGCCGCCGCGCCGAGGACGTGCGCAGTGGAGCGACGGTGGATCGTCATCCAACCGTGCCCGTACATGAAAGTCGGGGCACGTCATCCCTGCTGTGCCGGTCTGCGTTCACCGGTTTGTGGTTGCGGCGTTGGAAGCTTTCGCGTCCGACTTTCCGTCACACTCCCGGTTCATCAAACCGTACCCAGGGGCGTTACCCCGATGGGCGATGAGAAAGCAGAAAATGTGCCAAAGACTGCGCTTCGTTTCGTTCCGGCATTTAGTGACCCGCTAGATCGGATGCCTTGCCACACTGCTGAATCGTTCGCACCGCTCGCGAAATATTCGGCACGACTGACAGTCTCAGCAGTGGCTGCCGGACGCGGGTACGTATTGTCGAGCCACGATTCGGATTCGACGACGACGCCATCAGCGGCTTCCGACCATGCACAGAGCTCGCACGCAATAGGCCGTTTCTGCTCGACTGCACCGTGCAGCAGCTGGCCGATGACGAGTTCGTAGGCGCCACGAGCATGGCGATGATCGTGCAACCCTGGTGTGCTGATGACTGGCGAGGGGACTGACATGGCATCACGAACCATCCCTCAGGCAGAGTGGCGAGCGTTCTTCGACGGCTTGGCGGACGCCCTGGTCGGCAAACGAGTCGAAGTGGAGGCGGCGTCGCTCGAACTCGGTGATCAGATTGTGGCGGAGTGGCTGCCGTTACTGGGCGTCACCTACGATGCTCAAGACGATCTTCTCGATGTGGCTATGAGTGGGCTGAACCACCTCATCAGGCACCCGAGGGAGGTCTACTTTCAGGAAGGTCCAAAGGGCGTCGAGACGGTCGCGGTCGTGTCGGCCGATGGCGTGAAGCAGATCCTGCATCTGAAGGATCCGCTCATGCTGCCCGCTGCTGAGCGGCGCCAACGCTGAGTCATCCCTGACGTCATACGAATGGAGAACGGCGCGTGAGCCGCCGACGATATTCAGGTGCGGCGGGCCTCGTGCTCGTACAGCTGCTCGATCAGAGCTCGCCAGCGGTCTTCGATCACACGGCGTTTCACCTTCATCGTGGGTGTCAGCTCGCCGGCAGCGATCGTGAAGGCCGACGGGATCAGGGCGAAGCGCTTGATGGTCTCGAAGGGCGCGCGCGTGGCGTTGACCGCATCGATCACCTCCTGGAAGAGTGCGACCACGTCGGGGCGGGTGACGAGCGTGTCGCGCGCCCCGCCGGGTCGGTCCAGCGCCGCGAGCCGGCGCTCAAGCGCGGGAAAATCCGGCACGAGGAGCGCGGCGATGAACGTGCGCCCGTCGCCGACGAGGACGGCCTCCGCCACGAGCGGATGGCGGCGGATCTCGTCCTCGATGGGTTGCGGGGCCACGTGCTTTCCCCCTGACGTGATGAGAAGATCCTTCTTGCGGTCGATGATCGTCAGGTACCCCTCCGGATCGAGCGTTCCGAGATCCCCTGTGTGCAGCCAGCCGTCCTGGTCGAGGACGGCTCGAGTCGCCTCGGGCTTGTGGTAATAGCCGCGCATGATGTTCGGCCCCCGCGCGAGGATCTCGCCATCCGCGGCGATGCGCAGCTCGACGCCGGGAAGCGCGCAGCCGACAGTGCCGAACTTCGGCCGGTCGAGCGGGTTGACCGTCAAGACGGGTGACGCCTCGGTGAGTCCATAGCCTTCGATGATCGTCAGCCCGATGGCATCGAAGAACTCTGCCAGCGGACGTGGTAGCGGTGCGCCGCCGGAGACGAGGACCCGCAGTCGGCCGCCGGTGGCTGCACGAATCCGTCGAAAGACCAGCCGGTCGGCCAGGCGGTCCTCCAGCGCGAGCAGCGGCCCCGCCGCCTCGCCGCGGCGCACGCGCGTCGAGCGGCGGTGGCCGACGGCGACGGCCCAGCGAAAGACCGCCCGCCGGGCGACGGGGGCCTGCGCGGCCGTCTCCTGAATGTGAGCGTACAGCTTCTCGAACACGCGCGGCACCGCGGTCATGAGCGTCGGCCGTACTGTGACCATGTCGCGCGCCAGGGTGTCGAGCGATTCTGCAAACGTGACGGCGGCCCCTGCGTACAGATACGTGTAGACCGCGATCCGCTCGAAGGCGTGGCTGATCGGCAGGAACGAGAGCGCGACGTCATCGGCCGTGACGCCAAGCAGGTCGGTGGTCGCCTCCACGTTCGACAGCACGTTGTGATGCGTGAGCATCACGCCCTTGGGCTCGCCGGTTGTGCCCGAAGTGTAGATGATCGTCGCCAAGGCTTGGCGATCGAGGGCCGCAACACGCTCCTCGAAATGCTGCGCCTCATCTGCGCGAGTCAGGACACGCTGACGACCGCGGGCGGCGAGATCGCGGAGAGGCACGACGCCCTTGGGCCACGGTCCTCCATCAACGTCCATCACGAGGATCGCCGTGAGGCCGGAGAGCCGGGCTTCCCGGCCGATGAGCTTCTCGACCTGTGTGCGGTTGGAGACGACCGCCAGCGTTGCGCCGGAATCGTTCACGATGTAGCCCGCCTGTGCCGCCGTGAGCGTCGGGTACACCGGCACCGTCACACCGCCTGCGGCCGCTACCGCCAGGTCGGTCGCGCACCATTCGGGACAGCCTTCAGCGACGACCGCGACGCGATCACCGGCGGCGAGCCCAAGCTCCTCGAGGCCGAGGCTCAGGTCGCGGACCCACGAGAAGAAGTCACGGCCGGACGTGTCGACCACCGTGTCGCCACGGCACTGGCGTACCACCGCGCGGTCGGGAGACCCCCGTGCGGCGTGGAGGGCCAGGTCGGCGAGCGTTCTCATGGTCGGGCGGCTCACGCGATCTCCCGGTTGCGCCAGCGCGTCATGGGCAAGTCTCCGGCGCCGTGTGCGGGACAAAGCCTCGTCTCTCTAACGGCATGTGCGTCGGTCGCGGCGAAAAGTGGCGTGAGTCACGTCGCTCCCACTCGGCGAGCACGAGATCCACCGCCCGCCACGCACGCACGACGTCTGCCAACTCGTGCCCCAGGAAACGCCACGTGAGCCACCTGCTCAATCATCGACCTCAGGTGAGGTCTGAGACACGCTCGCACGAGCTCATGTCGCCTGTCCCAACGGGCGTCGGCAGTTGCATGTCCTGGCGGCCAATGCGGACGTGCACGGAGCGCGTGGCGCCATCAGGAGGAAATGCCACGTCGCCTTCTTCGCAGGGCACGTTGTCGACGACGATCTCGCGGCGACCCGCGGTCATCTCCGATGACACGTCCACCGTGATCGCCATCATTCCGCCGTTGCGACGAACCTCAGCCTCGAACCGATCCCACCCTGGTGGCAGACACGGATCGATCTGCAGTCGTCCATTGCGGAGCCGAAGGCCGAGGAGGCCTTCGACCGCCAGTCGCCAAGTCCACGCGGCCGATCCCGTGTACCAGGTCCACCCCCCGCGGCCGGCATGCGGTACCACCGCACCAATGTCCGCGGCGAGGACATACGGTTCCGTTCTGTAATGCTCGGCGGCCTCTCGCGTCGCACTCCGTGTGATCGGGTTCAGCCACTGCAGCACGCGAGACGCGCGTGTGGCGTCATGCAGCGCCGCGTAGGCGAGCCCGAGCCACGCGGCCGCATGGGTGTACTGGCCTCCGTTCTCGCGAATGCCGGGTGGATAGGCCTTGATATATCCCGGGTCACGCGGTGTGCGGTCGAAGGGAGGCCAGAGCAATCGGATCAGTCGTTCGCGTTCGTCCAGCAGCTCGCGTTCCGCTGCCAGCACCGCCTGCCGCGCCCGTTCAGGATCGGCGACGTCGCTCAACACCGCCCAGGACTGGGCGAGCGCGTCGATGCGGCACTCGTCGTTCTGGCGCGATCCCCAGGGACGTCCATCATCGTCGAATGCGCGCACGTACCATTCGCCGTCCCACGCCGTCTCTTCGACGGCTCGAGCCATCTCACGCGCGCGACGCTGCCATTGTTCGCCGAGCTCGTCATGTCGAGTGTCCCGGCACAGGGCGGCGAAGCCGTTCATCACAGCGATCGCGAACCAGGCGAGCCACACGCTTTCGCCCTTCCCCTGCGCGCCGACTCGATCCATCCCGTCGTTCCAGTCGCCGGCGCCAATCAGGGGCAGGCCGTGGGCGCCGTGCGTCACGGCACGCTCGAGCGCACGCTGGCAATGCTCGAAGAGGCAGCGACGATCGGGCTACACTTCGACCCGCGCGTACCGGACCTTCTCATGCGGCGCGAGCGCCGGCGCTCGCAGGAACGGCACCTCTTCGTCGAGGATCGTCCGGTCACCCGTCGCCTCGATGTACGAGATGGCTGCCCACGGCAGCCAAAGGAGATCATCGGAGCACCGCGTGCGGACGCCGCGGCCGGACGGTGGATGCCACCAGTGCAGGACATCGCCTTCCTCGAACTGCCGCGCCGCGCACGCGAGGATGTGCGCGCGCGTGCGCGCGGGGTCCGCATGCAGTAGTGCAAGCACGTCCTGCAGTTGATCGCGGAACCCGATCGCGCCACCCGCCTGATAGAACCCGGCGCGCGCGAGTACCCGTGACGCCATCGTCTGATAGAGCCACCAGCGGTTGACCATCAGATCGAGCGCTGGATCCGGCGTACGCGCCCGGACGGCCCCAAGGACGTGATCCCAATGCGCGTGCAGCGCGGCCCACGCACCGTCAACGCGTGCCGGATCGCGCCAGCCTTGCGCGAGATCGAGCGCCTGCTGACGGGTGTCTCCCTGGCCGAGGATGAAGACGGCTTCCGCCGACGCGTCAGCCGCAACGTCGAGATGCACTTGGTAGCACGCGCATGGATCCGTCGCGCTGTCCGCGCGGCCGCTGAGGCCCCAGCGACGCAGTGCGGCCGGTGCAGCCAGGTCGCCCTCGAGGCCCAGAAATTCCCGCCGGTCGGCCGTGACGCCGTGCGGCCGCAACGTGGACGTCAGAAAGGCGACCCGCTCGCCGAAGTCCGCGCTCCAGGCAGAGGACGCGAGGAGGCAGGTGCCGGTGGGATCCCATGCGGTGACAATCTGCGGGCGCGCGACGCTCGGAAGCGCGCCCAGCAGCCACTCAACATAGTAGGTTGCCGTCACGCGGCGCGGGCGATTCCAGAGGTTCTTGAGCTGAAACCGCGCGATTTTCACTGACCCGTCGGGCGGCACAAACACGGTGAGCCGCTGCTCGAATCCGTGACTGCGCTGTGCCCAGATCGTGTAGCCCGCGCCGTGGCGAACCTCACACGCCGCGTCGCGTCCAGCCGGGCTCGGCGTCGGCGTCCAGATGCGCGCATCCTCCTCGTCCCGGAGGTACAGGGCCTCGCCCGCCGCATCGAGCACCGGATCGTTGGTCCACGGCGTCAGGCGGTTGTCGCCGCTGTTCTGCGACCACGTGAATCCCAGCCCGGATTCGCTCACGACGCAACCGAAGGCGTCGTTCGCGAGTACGTTGCACCAGGGCGCGGGCGTCTGCGAGCCCGGCGGAAGGTGGATGATGTACTCGCGTCCGTCTGGAGAGAAGCCGCCGAACCCGTTGTCGAACAGCAGGTCGCCGGGGTAGTCGACGTGTGCGACCGGAGGCGCCTCCGGAACGTGCACAGGTTCGAATAGCGGGAGATCGGCAGCCTCGACAGCGGGCACCAGTTGACGTGCCAGACCTCCTCGCGCGTCGTCCAGGACGACGCGGGCAACGCATTCGAGCAGGCGCGCCTCCTCCTCCTGGATCTGATCGGCAATCACCAAATGCACCCCGCCGCTCCCTGCGAGCGTGCTGTGTGCCCCTATGCCCTCCAGCAGATCGGTCAACCGCTCGCGCAGCGGCTCCGCGTACGTCGATGTTCCTGATCGCAGCACCACGAGGTCGACCTGAAGCCCGCGCCGGCGCCAGAGCTCGTGACCACGCACGAGCACAGGGAGCAGTTCGCTGTGTGGGTCGCTCGTGCGCAGCAACAGAATCGGTGCATCGCCGGAGATCCCCATTCCCCACAGGCGTGACTGCCCCAGACGATTGGCGGCTCGCTGGGACGCTGAGGCACGTAGCGCCGCGTGCGGCGCGAGCAGCAGTGATGCGAGCGTTTGAAGGTCCGGCAGCTCCGATGGCCGGAGCCGGAGCCGAGTGGCCTCATGCGCCGCCTTGATCGCCGCGTCTTGGATGGCCCAGTCCACTGCGGTCGTTGCGTCGTAGCGCTCGGCCAATTGGAGCACCGATTCGCGCGACCCGGCCGCGGCGGTGACGAAACACAGCTCCGCCCGTTGGCCAGGATCGAGCATCACGCGGACCTGCAGCGCGAAGATAGGATCGAGCGTCCATCCGACGGTGCCGGTCAGCCCCTCGACGACCGAGCGAGGCCGACGCGGATTGCCGTGCCGTCCAAGGAACGCACGGCGGTCCGTCTCGTATCCTGTGACCTCGACCGGCAGGGACGGATCGAGGACCACGGCATGCAGCAGAACCGGAGGCCGTTCGTTCGGGTGTCGAGGTCGGCGCGTGAACAACACCCCGCGAGCAGCCGGCAGCCACTCGCTGTTCACGAACAGCTTGCTGAATGCCGGGTGGCGCTCGTCGTCGCGTGGAGGTCCGAGCACGACCTCGCCGTATGTCGTCAAGGTGAGCGTGCGACGTCGGTCGTCTTCGTTGGCGACGCTGACACGTCGGGCCTCCAGATCATCGGCCGGCAAGACACCGACGTCCATCCGAATGGCGATGCGATGGTTGCGCTGCCGAAACTCCGCCAGGTGCGCGTGAAAGATGCAGGCGGCCTCGTCTGCGACAACGGCCGTCGGCTGCCGTCCGACGGACCAGACCTGCCCGCTTTCCTCGTCCCGCACGTAGATCCAGAGGCCGCAGTGATCGCGGGTGGGATCAGGAATCCATCGCGTGAGGGCCTGACCCTGCCAGTGGAGTGCACCGGCGCCGCTCTCCGAGATCCACGACGACATCCGGCCGTTGCCCAACAACTGCACCTTCGGTACACCAGGCGGGCCGGCGGGATCCCACGCCTCCGGCAGGGCCGGTACAGGCCGGCGTGCGGCGGCCTCGGCTCGCTCGCGCGAGCGGGCGGCTTCAGTCGGACGCTCGCGAGGCACGCGCTCCTGCAGCAGGACCTCCACCGTCCGCACGCGTCGGTCGGCGTGGAAGCGCCGCACGAGCGTGTCGTTGCACAGCACATTGTTGATGGCCGCGAGCGCCATGCCCTGGTGATGCGCCATCCACGATCGAACGACTCCGAATCGAGCCTCTCGCGTCGCGTGCTCCGCACGAAAGTCTGCCGCCTCGTACATCCCGTAGAGTCCGAGCATCCCGAGACGTTCAAGCTCACGCAGGTTCGCGACGGCGTCGTGCGGGCGTGCCAGGAGCGCCAGGGCTGTCGCGTACGGGGCCACGACGAGCTCTCGCGAGAGGCCGCGGCGGAGCCCCACCGTGGGCACCCCGAACGCCTGGTATCGGTAGTGGTTGCTGAGATCGAGCGAGGCAAAGCCCGATTCAGACATTCCCCAGGGAATGCCGGCGTCTCGTGCGAAGCGGCGGTGCGCGTCGACGGCAGCGTGCTCGCTCTCAGCGAGCAGCCCGCCCGGATGCCGGCGGAGCAGCAGCGCGGGCATCAGGTACTCGAACATCGAGCCACCCCACGACACGAGCGTCAGCCGGCCGCCGACGCTCGTGATCGGGCGGCCGAGATGAAACCAGTGTTCCAGCGGCACGTCGCCTTTGGCAATCGCGAAGAAGCTGGCCAGCCGCGCCTCGCTTGCGAGCAAATCGTAGTGATGTGGATCGAGCCGGTCGGCGGTTGTGTTGTAACCGATATGGAACAACTTCGGCTCAGCGTCGAAGAGCGGCCGAAAGTCCATGTCGAGTGCCAGCGCTTCCGCGCGATCGGCAAGCTGTGTCAGCGCGTCGCGCAAGGAGGCGGCGCCACGTTCGCCGGCCTCAACCGCGTCGATGAGACGTTCGATCCAAGGACGCACGCTGTCATCGGCTCGCTCGGACGTCGCAGTGGCCAGCACGTGTCGGGCGTCCTGACAGCGTTCTGCGACGTCGTCGAGAGCGAGTGACGGCGGCAGGACGTGCCGCAGACGTTCCGCCAATTCGAGGCCGCCAGCTGGCGCCGTATCGATCAGTCTCAGCCAGGGCGCGAGCGTCTCCACGTCTCGCTCCATGCTCCGCCAGTGATGGTGAATGCGTTCGACCCACACGCGAATGTCCTGCAGCGTTCTGGAAGGGATGCCTTGCCGGTTCACAGCGGCGGTGACGAGTTGATCGAGGGCCGTCCGGTCGTCGGCGTCTGTTGTCGCTGCGAGGGCCTCGTGAGCGATCGTTGTCGCTCGAATCGCTAGCGCCCGGACGACCGAGCGGAGCGCATCGGTCTCGCCGCTTGCGGGCAGATCCTCGGCAGCAGTATCCAAGAGATCGAACAGGTCGCGCAGCCCTTTCCAGAGCTGCGTTCCGAGGGCAGGACCACGTGCGGCCTCGCGGCAGGCTTCTTTGAGTGTCAGCAGGCTGACCGCGAGGTTGCCGCTATCAACAGTGGAGACGTACCGCGGTTCGAGCGGGATCAGCGTTCGCGTGTCGTACCAGTTGAAGAAGTGCCCGTGGTGGCGTTCGAGGCGATGAAGCGTGTCGAGCGTGTTCCGCACGCGGGCCGCAAGCTCGGGCAATCCGACGAACCCGAGATCCCAGGCGCTGACCGACGAGAGCAGGAGCATCCCGGTGTTGGTGGGCGACGTCCGGTGGGCGAGCTCGCCGCCCGGGTGCTCCTGATAATTGTCCGGCGGAAGCCAGTGATCGTCGGGTCCCGCGAAGCGCTCGAAGAACAGCCACGTGCGGCGCGCCAATCGGCGCAAGTACAGGATGGATTTCTCGTCCAGAGGCTCGCGTTCGGTCGCGCGCGCGTGGCCGGTTCGCCACGCGATCATGGGCGAGGCGACCCACAGGATGAGCAGTGGCGCGGCGGTCGCCAACGCATCCGGCCGCGCGGCAAGGACAGCGCCACCCAGGACGACAGCGGTGGCTGGTCCCACCCACAGCCGCCGCCATGCGTCCGCGGGCGCCCCCCCGTTGAAGTGATGCGCCACGTGCGCCGCCGTCGTCCATTCGAGGAGCTTGCGATGGCTGGCGTAGAGTCGCCAAAGCGTCCTGAGGATTGCATCAATGCAGAGGACCGCATCCTGCACCAGGAATACGATGGTCAGAATCCACCGGCCTGCGTGGTCGACGAAGTTCCGGAGCACGCCTCGCACAGCGCCGCGACGACGTCCACCTGCGAGGCCCGTGACGAGGTCGGTGAACAACGCGGCTGCTGGTGCGAGTAATGCGAGCGTGGTCCACACCCACGGACTGCCCGGGAGCACGAGCCAGCCCGCGATCAGCAACGCGAGGAGCGTGGGCGCCATCAAGCTGCGACGCAGGTTGTCGGCAATCTTCCAGCGTTCCAGGTACGGCAGCCCGTTTGGGATGCGTGTTCCTGCGGCACCGGGCACATACCTGCCGAGCCACGGCAGCAACTGCCAGTCGCCTCGCATCCAGCGATGCCATCGGCGCGCGAATACTTCGTACTGACTCGGGAAGTTCTCGTAAACCACGATGTCGGTGGCCAGTGCCACGCGACCATGCGCGCCTTCGAAGAGGTCGTGACTGGCGAGTGCGTTCTCCGGCACCCGACCCTCGACGCTCCTCTGGAATGCCTCCACGTCATAGATACCCTTGCCAATGTAGATGCCGGAGCCAAGTAGGTCCTGATACACGTCGGACACGGCGCGTGAATAGATGTCGATGGCCGTGTCGCCGGAGTAGAGCCTCGCGAAGAGCGAGCGGTTCCCGCTTTCAGGTGAGATCTCGACGCGCGGTTGGACGACGGTATATCCCGAGTGCACGCGACCCGTTGCCTCGTCGAACTGTGGGCGATTGAGCGGGTGCGCAAGTGCTCCCACAAGACGCGCCACAGCGCCTTGCGGCAGGCGCGTATCGGCGTCGACGGTCACGACGAACCGGATCTGCGTCAGTGCCTCCAGGCGTCCCTCGTACACGTCGAAGCCCCCGCCCGGATCGCCCAGCACGAGACGGTTGAACTGTTCCAGCTTGCCCCGTTTGCGCTCCCATCCCATCCAGCAGCCCTCGGATGGATTCAACCGGCGGTGGCGATGGAGCACGTGAAAGCGATTGTCAGCATGTCGGGCGTTGAGATTCCGAATGCCGTCGACGAGTGCCGCCTCGATGGCTTCGTCGTTGGGCATGCGCTGCACCGGCGCATCAGGTGGATCGGTCAGGAGGGCGAACTGCACAGACGATGCTGGATTGGCGAGGTAGTGTTCCTCGAGTTGTGCCAGCAGGTCCTCGGCCTCCTTCGTGCTACCCACGAGCGCCGGTATCACGACGGCGGTCGTCCAATCGGGCGGGATCCCCCGATCGAAATCGAGTTTCGGCAGTACTCGTGGAGGCACCAAGCGCGTCACTACCCAGTGCACCATCGTGACCGCGACGACCGATCCGGGAAGAAGAGCGATGGCGCTGCCCAGGATGACGCCCGTGACCGATGCGCCGATCGCCCACAGGTAGAGCACGGGCAGCGCCAGCGCCGCTGCCGTGCCCGAGACCAGCGCGGTGGCATAGATGGGACCGGCGTGCCGGAAGCTCCATCGCCAGAACGAGACTCGTGCGGGCGGGCGGCAGCCGACGATCCGCTCGAACGTGCCACGCCCCTCGCCGATCAGCCAGTACCCAACGTGGCCGCAATCTGGACCTTGCGTTCTCAGACGATCGGACTGTGCGATGACCTGCAGTGCGGTCTCGGCTTCCGGTCGACCTGACCAGGCGGCGATTCCCTCCACGGCGACGCGGTATCGATCCCGCGTCTGGAAATCCATCCGCTCGTACGCGCCAGCCGGGTCGGTTCGCAGGATGGCTTCGACACGGCTGGTCGCTTCGAAGAACGTCTTCCACGGGATAGCGGCGATTGCACCGAGGTTCGTGAGCGATCGGGCGACGCATTCAGTATCGTCGACGGGCAGGCGAGTGAGCGTCGGGACGAGGATCGGCGATTCCAGGACCGGCACGAGCCGAGCAAGCGCTGTGACGAGCAGTTCTAGCGACGCCAGCCGGAGGAGCGCCGGAAAGGCCCACAATTCGGCGATCGTGAGCCACGTGCCGTTCCTTTGGTATGCCTGCGCGAACGCGATCGCACCTGGCAGCGACACGTGCAGGTGTGACGCCCGCAGGAAGCCGTGTGTGAGTGCATACGCGCGTGGCAGACGGCGTTCCTCCTCACCCTGCGCGAGCCCGGGTAGTCGGCGATAGAAACCAGGGGGGAGATCTTCTTCGATCTGCCGAATCGCACGCTCGACCAGGTAATCGTTGTCAAGGAGCCATTCTGCTGCCTTGGCCGCCTCGGGAGCCGGGTCGGCGAGCGCGGCGCGTGCGCGATCGAGCCACGCGGTGAGAGCCGAGACTCGCAGCAGTGAGTCGAGCGGCCGCGCGCGCGATTCGACGGCTGTGTGGCGCTCACTCAGCTCACGAGCCGCCGTTTCGAGAGCCGCATGTGCCGGCTCGACGAGCGGCGCGCTCATGACACGGCTTGGTGCGGCAGGCGACCGGCCAATGACGCCTTCGCCATGACCTGGTGCGCGTGTGTGCCCGTCGTGCGTGGTCGGACGATCAGGAGCGGAACCGAGCTGTAGAGAACCAAATCCGCAGTAACGCTGCCGTAGGGCACACCCGCACGCCCAGAATGCCCATGCGACGACAACACGACGAGGTCGACGCTTTCATCCTCCACGAGGCGTTCGAGGCTCGTGCGCACGTCACCATCTCGGACGACGATGGTGCGAGGCGGTGACCCGGTTGTTGCGAATCGAGCTCTCAGGCCGTCGAGGTACGTCGTCGCCACACGCAGATTACGCTGCGCGATCCGTTCGCGAAGCTCGACATCCTCAGCGTCGGGCGGGCCGACCTCCGTCAGTCCGGGGCCAGGGACTACGTGTGCCACGAGTAGTTCGGCGGCGACGCTAGCGGCGACGCGAGCCGCGAGTGGGACGGCGCTCTCAGCGCGGGAAGAACCATCAACGGGGACAAGCAGGCGCCGATACCGACCGACCGATGTCTGCGTGGCGACCGGTGCATGAACGATGAGCACCGATCCCGGCATCTGATCGAGAAGCGGTCTCGCCAGCGGCCACTCCTCCCTATCTGGGGCGTCGCATCGGCACAAGACCATGAGATCGACCTGGTGGCGTTCAGCCCAAAGACAGATCTCCTCAGCGGCTCGGCCCTCGACGACATCTCCCGCTATCGGTACATCGGCATTGCTTTCTCGTACAAGGCGCTCGACCTGTTCGTGCGCTTCCCGTCGCCGGATGTCCCACTCGAGCGGGTCGGCCGGTACGTCGCCCGCAGTCACGCATTCCAGGACGCGAACGATCGTCAATCGCCCCCCGAATGCGCGGGCGATGGCGAGCGCGTGTGGCACGACCAGCTCGCTCATCGCCGATCCGTTGATGCAAGCGGCGACATGTCGGAAAGCCACGTCAGCCAGAGCCTCTGACGTGGGTGTCATCACAGGAGGGGCGGTGCCCATGATCTTCTCGCTGCGTTTGCCGCTGCTTGAAGACAAAGGGCAATTGCTGTGCCCGCCGGCTCCTGCCTCTCACAGGCGGGCGGTCCCCGCGAAAGCGCGACGCACGCCGAGCAGCGAAACAAGAAACACGGAAAAATTCGTTCCTCTCACGAAGAAATCCGCACTCTGCCCGCTGAGGTGAACCCGCTCAATTCAGCAAGAAAAACGACCGCCGCGCTGTGATGCGCATGACGATCTCCGTCGACTCCTCGTTCGCGCTCGTGCTTCAACAGACCTCGTCTGGTGGCTCGAACTCGTGTGGTTCTTGCGGCACGACACGAATCTGGTTGTCCACCTGCCGAATCCCCGGCGCGCTGCCGGCACCGCGCTCCGCGGCCTCACGTTGCGACCAGGAGCCGACCGTCCCGGTCAGGGTCACGATGTCGTCCGTCACCGCCACTTCGACGTGACGCGCATCGAGGTCGGCGTTGCGGTGCAGGGACTGGACGATCCGGCGCCTGACGTCGCGTTGCACGGTCCTTGTCGCAACCTCGATGTGATTCACGACGCCGCGGACGCCGCCAATGTGTCGCACGGCCACTTCTGCCTGCTCCGTCTGATGCAGCCATTCGACGTGTCCTGTGAGGGTGACATGGCCGTCGTGGACGGTGGCCTGAACATTGGGTGGAATGCCTGGCCTGAACTTCAGCGCCACAGCCGCTGCGGCCGCGATGTCTGAATCTGTCACGTCCGCTTTCAACCGGACGATGATGTCGTTGGCGACGGCGCGCACGCCGCGCACCCGCTTGACGACCCGTTCCGCGGCCAGTTTGCCGGCGTAGCTGTCGATGAAGCCGGTCAGCGTGACGACGCCGTCCTTGGCGGTGACGCCAATTGCGCTGTCGTCCACTTCGGAATCCCAGTCGAGCTCGTGGATCACAGTGTCCCTGAGTCGCACGTCGGCGCCGGTCAAGGCTGCGGTTGTCATATCGATACCTCTGGTTTCTCTCTGCAATCACTGTCGCCGTCGCGTGCCGGGTGCGAGTGGAGTGCGGAAGCCGACCACCGCGTACGCGAAGAGCCGGTCAGGGACGTCAGGGGTTTGCGGCGCTCCGAATCGCCAAGAGCGCACTGCATCGAGCGCCGCCGTGTCGAAGCCTGATGCCGGGCCGACGATGCGATAGCTGCGTGGTTCCGCGTGGCCACTCATTTCGATCTCGACCAGAACGATCCCGTCTCCGGTGGCCGTCGGTGGATACGCAGGCATGACGATCGACTCCACACGGGGGACGCGCGCTGATGGCGCTCCGAGGACTTGAGGCGGAACGCCAGGCGCCGGCCCCGCGTAGAGCGAGGCTGGCCGGAAGATCGCGACCACGAGGACTGACGCGGCAACAGACGTTGCGCGTCCCTCAATCGCGACGGTTGCGGGCTCGAATCGCCACTGGGCCGCCGCGTTGACCACGAGATCCGCATAGGGCGGTGTCACGCGAATACGCTCGATCCGCGAGACGCCTCCGCGCGAATCGACGGTCAACTCGAGCACGACTTCACCACCGCCGAACGCCTGGGGAATCTGCGCCGGGGGGCGACCCTCGCGCAGGCGCGGAGACGTCGAACGCGGCTCAGTCGCGGCGCCGAGGGCCGCTGACAGGATCACCGCGACGGCTGCGGCCAGCATACGGAGCCAGAAAGGCAAGGGCGGTACCAGCAGTCGAGGGAATCGGCGCGAACCGGGAAGACGCGCGCGACGTTCGCGCTGGGGAATTCTGCCGAAACGCTGCGAACTTTTCAGACGTTGCCGCCGACGTGATCGAATCCGCAAGAGTCAGGGAGTATTCACATCCAAGTATCTGGTATGCCAATTGCCATCTTGTGAGTGAACCAACATAGTTCGCGTGCAGAGCCTGGAGTCGATGTGATGCGTTTCAAGAATCGCGACGACGCGGCGAAGCAACTGGCCGGACGGTTGGCTGCGTACAAGGGCCAGAAGCCCCTCATCCTGGGTGTGCCCCGCGGCGCGGTGCCCATGGCTCGGACCATCGCGGACGCGCTCGAGGGCGAGCTCGACGTCGTGCTCGTACGGAAGTTGCGGGCACCAGGGCAACCCGAGCTGGCGATTGGCGCCGTGGACGAAGCCGGGACCGTCCTGAAGGGCCGCTACTTCGACGTGGCCGACGAGGAGTACATGCGCGACGAAGTCCGGGCGCAGCAAGGCGTCATCCGCGCGCGCCGGGAGATGTACACGCGCGCTCAGAAGGCCATCGATCCGACGGGCCGCATCGTTGTGATAGTCGATGACGGGATCGCCACCGGATCGTCGATGCTCGCGGCGATTCGGTCGGTACGCGCACGCAAGCCGCTGAAGCTCATCGTGGCCATCGGGGTCGCACCCGCTCAGTCGCTGGCGCAGATCGAGGCAGAAGCAGATGAGGTGGTTTGTCTATCTGCGCCGGCTGACTTCCACGCCGTCGGACAGTTCTTTGACGACTTCTCTGAAGTCACCGACGACATGGTCGTCACGGCTCTGTCGCGCGCCGCCCGCGCGGCATGAGGACGGCTCAGGCGCCAGCAACCAGAGCCGTCATCCCGTGGAGACTCGGCTTCGAGGCTGAGTTGGGAATCTTTCGCGGACAACCGTCGAGAATTTCCCAACGCTCACCGATAGCGCGATTCGACCTATCGCGCTCTCGACGAAGAGGACCAATGAAGCCGAGGCCGCGTTGACCACAACGATGTACGGCAGGTCCGTGTCGTGTCGCGGGACGCTGAGGACCTCGCCAAGAGCCGTGCCCAGATCGGAGGCACCAGACGAGAAGCGAGTGATTGCCTTCATCACGTTGGGTGTGCCTTTCTCTTCCTCTCTCGTTCGTAGCGGCCTGTCAGACGTGCGGTGGCCAGCGTGTGCGCGCGGAGCGCGCGGTCGAACGACGCCCGAGTGCTGTCGTGCGTCTCGAGGGCGGGCACGTCAATCGCATAGAGCGTGAAGACATATCGATGCGGCCCATGGCCAGCCGGCGGGCAGGGCCCCCCGTACGCGGCCCGGCCGAAGCTGTTCGGTAGGGCAGTACCGTCCGCCTGTTCTCGCAACTCGGTCGTCGTCGCGGGAATGTCGTACAGCAGCCAGTGCGTGAAGGTCCCGTGTGGCGCGTCGGGATCTTCCATGATGAGGGCGAAGCTGCGCGTGCCTTCCGGCGCGTCCGACCATGCCAGCGGGGGCGCGAGGTCGATGCCGTCGCACGTAAACTGGCGCGGAATCGTCTCGCCGTCCTGAAATGCGGAGCTCGTGAGGGTGAACGCCATATAGTCGGTCGGTGACTAGTGGAAGCCGTCGCGGTGTCGTGCTGCCTGCACCGCGGCTCTGCAACCAGGGCAAAGCATAGGACGGACCAACAGCCGCGTTCGCTGCCCCATTGGACGCCCACCATCGGAGCGGGACATCGTGACTGGTCACAAACGACCAGTGCGAGACCGTCGCGAACTACTCAGCAGCGCTGGCGCACAACTCCGCACCTCAACCAGACGTCGCCAGACTGCCCGTTCTGACCGGACATCGGTGAGGTATTCGTCTTGCATGCGCGTCCGTTCGAGAGAAGATGCTCGAACGCGCTTATTTCCGCATCGGGTGCCTGTCCGCTGTCGCAGGCCTCTTGCTGTGTGCGCTGCCGCCAGATGCTGGCCGAGACGGGACATCCCTTGCGTACCCGGCACCCATCGGTGGGGCCCGGGCGCCCGAGGTGCGAGCGACGATTCTCGTGTACCACCGTTTCGGTCCCGTGGTCGCCGACTCGATGACCGTCCGTACCAGTACGCTCCGGTCGCAGCTCGAGTACTTGAGGGAACACGGCCACCGGGTCATACCGCTGCGCGCGTGGATCGCGTGGCGGCTGCACCTCGGACCTGCTCCGCCTGCACGCTCGGTCGTCCTGACTGCGGACGATGGACATCGCTCGGTGTTCACCGACATGCTGCCGCTCGTGCGCGAGTTCGGCGTTCACGAGGAGCTCCTCCAGATAGGCGTCGCCGCCGGCTACGTTGCCGGGGTGACGCTGGATCGCCGGGTCGCGACCACCAATGATCCGATCATGGCCCTGCCTCGGTCCCTGGTCACGGATGCCGCATCGGGCCGGCACTTCGCCGCGCTGCTGCCTTCGGAATCGCCATGATTCGAGGCATTCTGGTGATCGGGGTCGTGATGGCCGCAGCCACGATCGGGCTGCGCCCGCCGTCAAGCCAGCTGGTCGGGGTGGTCATCGACGCCCGGACCCACGAACCCGTTGCCGATGCCACCGTCACTGTCGGTAGTTTCCCGACTACGCCTTTGGAGGGCGGTCGTTCACGGGCGGTGCAGTGAGAGCGCAGATCGAAGCCGCCGAGAGTATCGGCACCAACGGATGGATGCTGTGGAACCTGCGCAACCGCTACTCGCGCGGCGATGTCAGGACGGATGGCGCTGCGAGCAGCTTTGATACTGTGACTGTCCGTCTTCGCTCCGGCTTCAGAGGCATGGAGTTGCCCTGATCACAATTTACGGGTGATCCCGATTGATGCTCCCGTTCAACCGGCCGATACTGGCTCTTTCACAGAACGGCACTTCCTATGACCACCGAGTCCTGCCGAACCGCCCGCGTGAGCGGGCCTTCACCCATTGCCACCGATGCGGCGAAGCCCCGTGACGGCGATGTCATCGTCAGTCGTGTGTCAGGAGCCGGGGGCAAGCATTCGGTTCGCCAGGTTCCGGGTGACGTGCAACTCCACGTGTCGGTGCGAGACGAAGCCATTCGACTCGCGCGAGGGTTTGCGATCAAAGCCGCCGTCGACCTTTGGTATATCGACGACGGCCCTGAGACGTTGCTGGAGGCGTACCGAAAGGAGTCCACATCATGAGCAATGCCCTGCCAGACGTTCTGAGCGAACAGGTGCTCCAGCGCATCTGCGCCGAGTATGTCGAGATGCCTGGCCTGCGCCTCTCGCGCAAACAAGCCCAGCGCCTGTGGGGACTCGATGAGGAGGCCTGCGCGCAGATCCTGGAGTTCCTCGTGAAGACCGGGTTCCTCAAACTGGCCGCCCCCGATACGTATGGACGTGTGACTGAAGGCCCGGTCGCATTTCCACGGCTTCGCACAGCAAAGGCGCACCTGAATCGTGCAGCCGTTCCTGCGATGAAGCAAGTTGGGTGAAACGAGTTCAGGAGATGGAGAAGGCAAAGGAGTCACTATGGCGCGAGGAGACGTCGAATCAGAAGAACGGATTCCATCCGTAGTGAATGCGAACGACTGCATCAGGCGATCAGTGACAACGATGCACGGGTAACGACAACGGCTCGCGCGCGAGCCTGACGGCACTCTGAAAGGAGATGTGTCCATGAAAGTCCGAGACATTATGACCACCGACGTGAAGTCCTGTCGGCCGGAGACGAGCCTCGCCGAAGCCGTGAAGCTGATGTGGGAGCACGACTGTGGCGCTCTGCCGGTCGTCAGCGCTGAGCGCAAGGTCGCCGGCATGGTGACTGATCGTGACATCTGTATCGCCCTGGCGACCAGAGGACGCACGGCTGATCGAATCGCCGCGGGAGATGTGACTGCGGGAAAGGCGTACACGTGCTTGCCTGACGATGACGTGGTCGCGGCGCTGGAGACGATGAAGGCGCAGAAGGTCCGTCGTCTGCCCGTCGTGGATGCCGAGGGCCGACTCAAAGGCATTCTGTCGCTGAACGACGTCGTGACACATGCGGGCGCGGCGACGGCGAACGAGATCGTGACCACGCTAACGGGTATCTGCGAGCATCGGCGTCCGGTAGCGGTTGCCGGCGCCGCGTAGTGCACCGGCGAATCGTCCTGGCCGCGAATACAGGAGCAATCATGACGGACAAAGACGTGAAACAACATGTGCAGAATGCGCTCGACTATGAGCCCGGTATTGATGACACGGATATCGGGGTGTCGGTGGCTGACGGTGTGGTGACGCTTCGGGGCAACGTCGCCTCGTACAGGGAAAAGATCGCCGCGGAACGGGTGGCATTGCGGGTGTATGGCGCCAAGGCCATTGCGAACGACTTGGTCGTCCGGTTGGTGAGCGATTATCAGAGAACGGACACGGAGATCGCCCAAGCTGCGGTCAACGCGCTGAAATGGCACACCGCAGTGCCAGATGATCGGGTCACCATCACCGTGAACGACGGGTGGATCGCGCTCGCGGGCACACTCGACTGGCAGTACCAGAAGGACGCAGCGGCGGGAGCTGTGCGCGACTTGACAGGTGTAAAAGGCGTTACGAACGATATCCGGGTTCAGTCGCGCGTCAAGACGATCGATGTCCGGGACAAGATCGAAGCGGCCTTCAAACGGAGTGCGGAAATCGACGCGCGTCGAATCAATGTGACGGCGCAGGACGGCAAAGTCATTCTCAGCGGCAACGTCCATTCGTGGGCTGAGCGGCAGGAAGCCGAGCAAGCGGCGTGGGCTGCGCCGGGGGTGTCGCAGGTCGAAGATCGTCTCGCTGTCGTGCCGTGAGAGCTTCTGCTGCGTGACTCGCGGCTTCTCGCACGAGCGTAAGCCACGCAACGGCTGAAACGCCGATCTCGAATCGGTCCCGAGCGCACACGACTCCGTGGGGAGTGCCATGAGCAAAACAGCCACGATAGAAGCAGTGGAGGTCCCCGTTGGCGCCATCACGCTGAAGGGAGACCTTCGCGTGCCTGCCAGCGCACAGGGCTTGGTGATCTTTGCGCACGGCAGCGGCAGCAGCCGTTTCAGCACGAGGAACCGCCAGGTCGCCGATTTTCTGGGCGAGCGGGGCTTCGCGACGTTGCTGCTCGATCTGCTGACGTCGCAGGAAGAAGCCATCGACGTGGACACAGCGGAGTACCGCTTCGATATGGCACGCCTTGGCCCTCGCGTGAGCGCGGCCGCCGACTGGACCGCGACCCGCACCGATATCGGAGCCCTTCCGATCGGATGCTTCGGCGCAAGCACCGGCGCGGCGGCAGCGTTGATTGCGGCGGCCGAGCGGCCGGCCACCATCGCAGCGGTGGTGTCGCGCGGAGGTCGTCCAGATCTCGCTGGCGAGGCGCTTGGCCGCGTGACGGCACCGACGCTGTTGATTGTCGGTGGTCACGACGAGCCGGTCATCGAGCTCAATCGTGACGCGATGCGGCAGATGCATGGTCAGGTCGATCTCGAGATCGTCCCGGGTGCCACGCATCTCTTCGAGGAGCCTGGCACGCTCGAGCGGGTATGTGAGCTGGCTGCCGGCTGGTTCGCGCGCTACCTGCGCGGCGGGACAGTGAGCCCCCGCAGCATCGAGAACTGACCGACTCGATTCACGCAAGGAGGAGTCCAACATTCTCCGACGGCGTCCTGGAGGCGAGCTTACCCATGCCGGCACGAGCTGAAGCCAAAATGAGGAAGGTCGAAATTCAGGAGCCGGCAAAGACCGCCAAGAGCGCGGCGTGAAGAGCGCACGTGAACGTCAAAGAGAATCATGACGCCACAGTCGAGGACCGCCTCGCCGCGACGGCTGTTGCCGAAGCCCCACTGCCGGAACGGGAACTCTTGAATCTGGCCCGTGATCGATGAAGGCAGGCTCGTCGGAACCGTTATCCTCCAGGACCCATTTTCCACATGACGCGTACATTGGCGTCGTGGGCGCAGGTCCGACCAAGGCGCTCACGGCGCTGCAAGTCCGGTGCGTCTCAAGGGCGTGGACCGGGTGCTCCATCGCACGTGGCATATCGCGCGACCGGGACATGTCCGGGTGACGTGCGGCGCGCCGATTCAGCTGGGTGGCGCGGATCACGAATCGCTGGCCAACGCAGGTGGAGAACGCTGTACGCGCGCTCCCATTCACGCCGAGCCCGAGGCCGAAGGCGCAAACGAAGAAGCCACAGGTTTCATCATGACGCCGGACGCCGGACTCCCGACCGCCGTCAGAGCCGCTCAATCCAGCTTGTTGCGTAGCGCACGAGTGCGGCGGCATCTCTGAGGTTCAGCTTCGTCTTGATGTTGGACCGGTAGGTCTCGATGGTCTTGACGCTGACACCCAACCGGTCGGCAATGCCAGCGGTACTCAAGCCACGCCCGACCAATTCGAAGACCTGGATCTCGCGATCGGTGAGGCCCCCGATCGGACCTTCCGGTACCGCCGTACCGCGCTGGAGACCGGCGAGGATCTGCTGCGATACGGCCTCACTCGCATAGATCTTGCCGGCCGGTGTGCTCATGGGTCTTCAGTGCCGGTTCCAGATTGTGTGACGCCAGATGCCGCGCTGATCGTCAGTCAGTGACCGAAAGAAACGGTCGATCGATCCGCGCACGCTTGCCGATCCTGCGCGTGATGGACCTCCGGCGTCCTGGACCTGGCCAGCAATTCCGGCATCAGGTGTTCGTGCGTCCGATCGAGGTGCTCGCCGACGACAAAGCTGAGCCTTGTCTTCGCCGGCCTCGCAGGGGATGAACGACAAGGGCGGCCGAGGCGCCAACGCCCACGATGGGTAGGCGGTCACCGGACGTAGCTGTCGGGGCCGATCCCGCCGTCCCACCGCACGACGTGCGGCGCGGGGCACCGGTTTGCTCTTCTTGGCGCTCGACTTGGATGACATCTCGCGCGTCATGATCGTGGTGCGGAGCCTGCGAATCTTACGATTCTCCGCCCGAGAGCTCTGTGAATCAACTTCTGAGTGTGTGCGGCGCCAGCGCCTGATGAAGGACCATTAGTGGGGCCTCACGCTCAAGGCCGCCGCTGTTCTTGGCTGGCGACGCGACGACGACCCGCACGGTGGCGGTCACCCGGCGCACGTCTGTCGCCGCCACGAGGGTGAGGATGTTCCGCCTGGACCGATCGCGATGCGATCGGGGAGGCACTGGGCCTGACACACGATCAGCAGGTGCTGTTCTCACAGACCGTCGGATATCGGAGCGACGCCGGGCAGAGGAATATGTCGCCTGAACCAAGCAAGTGAACGCGGATTGTGTGTAAGAACTGTGTAAGGTGGTCTCGAAACCGGCGACGCAGAAATTGTGTAGGACCTCCTCATCCCGGTGAGCGTTTCTGGTGTCGAGAGCGCGTGCATGGGCGGCTGAATGGTCCGAGCCGCTTCTTCTGATGGCCCTCGGGGAACTGAAGGGGAGTGTGTGCGGAACCCGCACGCTATCATCAGCCTCCACGATGGTGACACAATGAACGCAGCGACGACGCGAGCGACACTGGCAGCCGAGGTCGCGAGGATCAATGAGGGCCGGCGCAGAGCCGCGCGTCACGATCTCGCCCGGGCGGCGAAGACGCTTACGTCGGCCGGCTGGCAGGTTGACCAGGTCATGACGGATGGGGCTCCGCTGCGCGACCTCTTGGCCACCGTTTCGAGAGTTCGGGCTGACCTGCTGGTCGTCGGCGCCAGGGGCGTCACAGGGCTGAGGCAGCTCCTGCTCGGCAGCGTCGCCGAGGGGGCGCTCAATCGAAGTCCGGCGCCAGTTCTCATCGTGCGATGACGCCAGACGCCGATGATGACGCGCTCGAGCGAATAGCTTCACACGTAGAACGATCGGGAGATGGACGGCGGGGTGGTATGGCTAACGTGACTAACAGACGGCGGCGGGTTCGTTCAGGCCAGCTCAGTCTCGATGAGGCGCTGATCGCCTTGTTCATCGGAGCGATGAACGCCAACGATCACGTGGCGCCCGACGAGGCCGAGCGCGCGCACCATTTGATCTGGTCTACCCGCCGGTTTCGGCGCAAGTCGGGAGACACGGTCGGAAAACTGATTCAGGACATGCGCACCGTCGTCGAGGAGTCCAACGCGAGGACGGTGATCGGCCGTGCCACGAAGGCGATCCCCGCCCGGCTTCGTCTGTCCGCGTTTGCCGTTGTCGCGGACTTGCTGCTGGCGGACGGCAAGCTGGAGGCACCGGAGCGCCGGTTTCTTCGAGGGCTCGGTTCCGAGCTGAAGCTGGACCATGACAGCGCGCGCCAGATCATCGACGTTGTTGTGCTCAAGAACCAACTCTGAGGCTCTCGTGTAAACCTGACATCAGGTCGGCATGTTTTCATGGACCCTTTCAAGAGCATTCTCGTTGACATCGATGCCGCCCTCCCTGCGCATCCCGCCCTCGAGCGCGCGATCCGTCTGGCACGGGCGTCCGGAGCCAGGCTCACTATCACGGATGTGATGACCGTTCCTGCGTACGCCCGGCGCTACCTCCCGGCCCACGTCGAAGAGGAGATGATCAGCCGCCGCCGTCAGCAGCTGGCGCGCATCGCACACGCCGTCACGGATGTACCGACGGAGGCCAGGCTTCTGGACGGCCGGCCAGCCACCGTGCTCATCCAGGAAGTCCTGCGTTCCAACCACGACCTGCTCATGCGATCACATGCGCGGAAGGTGACGCCCCCGGGCCCCCGGCC
>JBBECO010000220.1:8834-14956 GCA_040881785.1 Vicinamibacterales bacterium | reverse complement strand
CGCGGCGCCGATCGGCTTGCCATCTCCCGCGTTGATCACGCGGTTCAACCCGGCGATCCGGTTGTTGATCCGGATCGGGTAGTTCAGCGGATCCTGGCCGCTCTGGTTCTTCGTCTGGTAGATCGCCTCCTCCACTGACGTGAGATTCGCGGTCAGCCGGTCGGCCACCCCCTTGAGATCCGCGTCCTGCGACTTCTTCAGACGTTCAGCCACCTGCTCCTTGATGTCACGGATCCGGATGACGGCGTTGTTCGCCTCGCTGACCTTGTCGCGCACCTGGATGGCCAGGTCGAACTGCTCCTTCAGATCGGCGTCCGTCGCGGAGCGCAGCGGATGGCGCTTGACGACGAGCGGCTGTGTCTGGACCTTGCCGTCCACCGTCAGGCGCACCTGATAGGTGCCGGGCACCGCCGCGGGACCGCTCGTGCTGGCGCCCCACAGGACCATCCCCGGAAAGGTCGTCGCGCCCGGGTACTGCAGGTTCCAGTTCACCCGGTTGAGGCCTGCCGCCATCGAGGCCGCCGGCGGGCCGCCGCGACCCCGCCCTCCACGGCCCTCGGCGGGCGCCTGCCCGCGACCACCGCCTTCACCCCTCGCCTGCGGCCGCGCGCCTTCGGCGGTATAGATCACCGCCCCCGATGCATCGAGGACCTCGAGCGTCAACTTCTGCGCCGGCGTCTTCAACAGGTAGGTGATCGTCGCCCCGCCCGCCCCGCGGATCGCGTCGACGGGTTTGAACAGATGCGCGTCGGCCGTGGTGGCCGCGTCCGGTGCCTGCCGCAGCGTCGCGAGATCGTCGAGCACGTAGAAGCTGCGGCCGTGGGTCGAGATCGCGATGGCGCTGTCCTCGATCCACGCATCCGAGATCGGCACATCGGGCAGGTTCAACGAGATCGACTGCCAGTGGTCACCGTCGTCATACGACACGTACATGCCGTGCTGCGTGCCGGCATAGAGCATGCCCTTGCGCTGCGTATCCTCGCGGACGACATGCACGTAGTCGAGCGGGCCGAGACCGTTGACGATCTTCGTCCATGTCTGGCCGTAATCGCGCGTGCGGAAGATGTAGGGCTTGAGATCGTCGAGCAGCGGCTTTCGCACGGACACGTACGCGGTGCCGACATCGAAGCGTGAGGCGTCGATCATGCTGACGCGGCCGAACTCCGGCATCTCCTTTGGTGTGATGTTCGTCCAGCTCTTGCCGCCGTCGCGCGTCACGTGCACGAGGCCGTCGTCGGAGCCCACCCAGATCAGGTTCGCGTCCGTCTTGCCGGGGCCGATCGCGAAGATGGTCGCGTAGACCTCCGGTCCGTTCATATCGCCGGTGATCGGCCCGCCCGAGGGTCCCATCGTCTTGGGATCGTGTCGTGTCAGGTCGCCGCTGATCTTCGTCCAGCTCTGGCCGGCATCGGTGGTCTTCCAGAGATGCTGCGACGACGTGTAGAGCACGTTGGGATCCGCGTACGAGAAGATCAGCGGCTGGTTCCACGTCCAGCGCTCGACGAGCGCGCTCGACGGCTCACCGGAGAAGATCCGCGGATAGGGACCCACTTCGCGGCGCTCACCGTTGTCCCGATTCAGCCTGGTCAGGAACGTGCCGTTGTTGCCGACGGCGAAGATCACGTCGGTGTTCTTCGGATCCGGCGCGATCGTGCCGTTCTCGGATCCGCCGGCGCTGTACATCTCCGGCGCGCCGCCGCCGCGTCCACCGCGTCCCGCCTGCCCCGAGCCTGTCGAGGGGCCGCCTCGTCCGCCTCTGCCCGGACCTTCGGCCGCCGGCGCGGCACCGCCCCGCCTCGCGGCCGCCTGTGCCTGCGCGATCTGCGCGCCGACCGGGGACGCCGCAGTGCTCGCGATGCACACCGTACTGCCGTCCTGCTGCGCGCCGCACAGGTGGAAGGGAATGTGGGCGGTGGTGACGACGTGGTAATACTGCGCCGTCGGGAAATCCTGCGCCGTCCAGGGCTGCCCGCCTTCGGTCGAGACCGCGCCGCCGCCGTCGTTGCCGATCACCAGGTGCTTCGGGTTGTCAGGGTCGATCCACAGGTCGTGATGGTCGCCGTGCGTCCCCTGTGCGAAGTTCGTCAGCGTCTTGCCGCCGTCGGTCGAACGGAACCCGCTCACGTTGAGCATGTAGACGGTGTCTTTCGCCACGGGATCCGCGACGACATGCGTGTAGTAGAACGCGCGCTGCCGGATGTTGCGGTTGTCGTTCACGAGCGTCCACGTCTTGCCGCCGTCATCGGTGCTGAAGAGCCCGCCTTTTTCGTTCTCGATGAGCGCGTAGACCCGGTTCGAGTCGGCGCCGGAGATCGACACCCCGATCCGGCCGACGACGCCGGAGGGGAGGCCGGGATTGCGGGTGATCTCGGTCCACGTCTCGCCGCCGTCGGTGGACCTGAACAGGCCGCTGCCCGGCCCGCCGCTCGACATCTGGTACTCGACGCGATACGCCTCCCAGAGCGCGGCGTACAACAGGTTCGGGTTCTCGCGATCGACCGAGATGTCCACCGCGCCGGTCTTGTCGTCGCGGAACAGTGTTTTCTTCCAGGTCTTGCCGCCGTCGGTGCTCTTGAACACACCGCGCTCCTGGCTGGGCGCGCCGTACTTGCCGAAGCTGGCGACATACACGATGTCGGGATTGGTGGGATGGATCCTGATCTTCGAGATGGCCTGCGACTCGGAAAACCCGACGTGCGTCCAGGTCTTGCCGGCGTCGGAGGATTTGTAGACGCCGTCCCCCGGCATGATGTTGCCGCGGATGCACGACTCCCCCATCCCGATGAAGACGACATCGGGGTTGGATTCGGAAACCGCCACGGCGCCGACTGACGCGCTCTTGATCTGGCCGTCGGTGACCGGCAGCCAGTTCTCCCCGCCGTCCGTCGTCTTCCAGAGGCCGCCTCCGACGGCGCCGAAGTAGGCTTCGCGCGGCTTGCCCTTGACGCCGCTGACGGCGATCGAGCGCCCGCCGCGGTCCGGGCCGATACTCCGCCAGCTCAGATGCGAGGCCAGCGGAACGTCCGCCGATACGGGCGAAGCCGGGGCCTGCTGAGCCTTCCCCGGGAGCAAGGCGACCGAACAAATGGCGGCGGTGACGGCTGCGAGGGCCGCGGGACGAAACATCATGGAGCCTCCTGGTTGGAGGCTCATTATTGCCTACCGGGCCATCGAACAGTGGGGCCCTGGATCTTTTTCATCGAACGCCTGGGAGATTCTCTCTGTGAGCGACCCCGGCTCCGCGCGTGCGCCCCATGCCCTCGATCTTCGCGATGAGCGCATCGAAATCGATCGCAGGCGGTGGCACGAACGTCAGCGTCACGTCGAACGACACGGTCGTTTCGTTGCCGCTCGCGTCGGTGGCGGTGCAGCTCACCGTCGTCGTACCCACCGGGAACGTGGATCCGGACGCATGCGAGCACGCCACGACGGGCGCCGGGTCCACGAGGTCGGTGGCCGTGACGACGAACGCGACGGAGCCGCCGCCGGCTGACGGGGCCTCCTGCTCGATGTCCACGGGGGCATTCACGCTGGGCCCCGTCGTGTCCTGTACGCGCACGGTCTGCTGCTGCTCCACCGTCGCGCCGTCGGGATCCTCCGCGGTCCACGTCACGACCGTGTCGCCCAGCGGCAGCACCGCCGCCGCGTCGTTGGTCAGCGTCACTTCGTCGCCGTTGGGATCGGTGGCCGACACGCCCGCCGCCCCGGCCGACAACCCGCCGCCGTTGTCGTAGCCGCCGGCGATGTTGCCTTCGAGGACGAGCGGGTCGATCGACACGGCGATCGCCGGCGCCTGGTTCGTCTCGAACCCCGAGAGCTTCATCGCGAACAGGTCGTGCGAGCCGCCCGCGAACGCCGATTGAAATGCGCCGGCCGTGACCGGGAGGTTCACCGACGTCGTCGAGCCGGCGATGTAGACGCCGTCCGCCGCGTCGAGTCCGACGAACGCACTCTCGCTGCCGCTCCCGCCGACGGCGGAATCGAAGGCCACGTTCGTGCCGCCGTCGCCGCCGCTGCCACCCAGGTACGTGGAGTACTCCAGCGACGAGCCGTCCGCGCTCACCACGGTCAGGAAGGCGTCGGACGCGCCTCCGCCGTAGGTGGGCTGCAGCGCGTTGGCCGTCACCGGGAACCCGCCGGCCGTGCTGCCCGTGAGATGCACCCGGCCGAGCGCGTCGACCAGCAGTCGGCCTTCGAAGTCGTTGCCTGGACCTCCCAGAAAGGTCGAGTAGCCGAGCGTGCCGCCGTCGGGGCTGATTTTCGCAAGAGCAACATCGTGGGTGCTGCTCGTCCCCGCCTTGACTGTCTGGAACGCGCCCGCGGTGACCGGAAAGTCCGCGCTGCCGGTCCGAATGGCGACGTACACGTTGCCCGACGCGTCGAGCGCGATCGCGTGGGGATTGTCACCGGCCGATCCGCCAAGGTAGGTGGACCAGAGCAGCGTGGACCCATCCGCGCTCAGCTTGGCCACCGCGGCATCCCAGTCGCCGTTCGGCGTCGGATCCACCGATCCCGCGGTGGTGGGGAACGGGCCGGTGTGCGTTGCGATGCGGACGGCGACGTGGGCCTGGCCGGCCACGTCGACGGCCACGCCCGTGGCTATCGCAAACCCGGGTCCGCCGAGATACGTCGCGTACTCGAGCGACGAGCCGCTGGGGCTGAGCTTCACCACGTACCCGTCCGCGATACCACCGCCGCGCGACGTTTGATAAGCGCCAAGGGTGACCGGGAAGTCCGTTGCGTGGGTCTCCCCCACGATGTAAACCGATCCGAATACATCGACGTCCATGTTGTAGGCGCTGTCTCCCAGCTGCCATGTCCCGTTGGAGCCGGTTCCGCCGATGTAGGTCGAGTACACGAGCGACATGCCATCCGGGCTGAGCTTCGTCACGAAGGCATCTTCGTTCGAGGGGTTGAACGTCGTGTCCACCGTTCCGGGTGTCGTCGGGAAAGTAGTCGAGAGGGTGCGCCCGGCCAGATAGATGAAACCGGCGGCGGCGACCCTCATTTGATGCACGACATCGAGCTGGTTGCCGCCGACATAGGTGGCCCAGACGATGACCGGATCGATGACGAGCGGACGTCCGGCATCGTAGGCGGCGACGTCGAACCCGAGCTCGCCATTCTCGTGCCGCACGTAGCCGCCTTCGACCGGGCGGCGCTCGCCGTCGAACTCCTGGTAGATGACCGGCGCGTGCTGCAGCACCTCGCCGCCGGACATCGCCACCGTGAGGCCGCCCGTATCGTTGACCGTCACCGCGCGCGCGCCGTCGAACCGGAGACGGATGCGTCCCGGATCGACGCCCGGAGCGACGATGAAGTCGTACTCGAGACGGCCGTGATTGCCGTAGTAGACCAGATCGATGCCGGGATAGATCTCGTCGTAGCGCACCCGCGCGAACCTGGCCACGGCGGGACGCCACCCCGCTGGATCCTTGCCGATGAAGTAATGGCTCTGGCCTTGGAGCCGATCGGTACCTTCGACCGACGCCGGGCGGCCGCCGACAATCGACAGTCGGAGCGTTTCCGAGGCGTAGCCCCGCCGCCCCGGTTCTGCGTGATGCAGAGACAGCACAGCCTCGTGCCGCGTGAGGAACAGGTGATAGCCGGCCCCGCGGGCGACGGGCTGCCGATCGCGGCGCGCGACGACACGCTAGGCTACCGCGCCGGCAAGTTCGTCCGCCGCCACCGCGCGGGCGTCGCGGCCACGGCCGCGCTCTTCCTCGTCTCGGTCGGGTTTTCCGCCGTGCTGGCCGTCCAGTCGGTGCGGCTGGCGAGCGAGCGCGACAAGGCGCAGCAGGTCGCCTCCCTCTTCGTGGATCTCTTCCAGGTGGCCGACCCGAGCGAGTCGCGCGGCGACACCGTCACGGCGCGCGAAGTGCTCGACCGCGGCGTGGGACGCATCCGGAGCGAGCTCGGGTCGCAGCCGGAGGTCCGGGCCGCGCGGCTCGAGGTGATCGGACGCGTCTACCAGAACCTCGGCCTCTACCAGCGCGCGAGACCGCTCCTCGAGGAGGCCCTGGCCACGCGCCGGGACACGCTGGACCCCGAGCATCGCGAAGTCGCCGCCGCGATGGGCGAGCTCGGCGAGCTGCTGCGGCTGAGCGGCGAGTACGGCGCCG
>JBBECO010000220.1:0-8734 GCA_040881785.1 Vicinamibacterales bacterium | reverse complement strand
CCGATCGCCTCACCCCTGAATGGCTCGATGACGGACGGCTGACTTCGCCCGGATGGCCCCGGCTGGCGCAACGTATGGTATACGTATGGCATGACGAAGACCACCGTCTACCTCCCCGACGACCTGAAACGGGCTCTGAAGCGGCTCGCACGGGAGCGCCGCTGCAGCGAGGCGGAGCTGCTTCGAGAGGCGGTGGCACGGCTCGCCGGGGAGGGAGACGCCCCCGCCCCGCGGCTCCCGCTGTTCCGATCGAACGGACCTTCCATCGCCGAGGACGTGGACCGCGCGCTGGAAGGCTTCGGCGGCCGGTGATCGTTCTGGACACGGGCGGAGTCTACGCGGCGCTGGACGCCAGCGAGGCCCTGCACGGCCGTGCCGTCGCCGCGCTGGTCGCCGCGACGCCTCCCCGGCTTCTCTCTCCCTTCGTGCTCGCGGAACTCGACTACCTGGTGGCCACGCGGGTCGGGCACGAGGCGCAAATGGCCCTCGTCGGGGAGGTCACCCGCGGCGCGTACCAGCTCGAGCCGTTCTCGTCCGAGGATGTCGGCCACGCGAAGCGGATCATGGACCGCTACGCCGACCTGCGCATCGGCCTGGCGGACGCCTCGGTCGTCGTGCTCGCCAACCGCCATCGCACGCTGGATCTCCTCTGCACCGACGAGCGGCACTTCCGGGCCTTGCGTGGCCCGGGCGGCAAGCCGTTCCGCCTCCTGCCGTACGACGCCTGAGCCAATCCGCCGCTTCGGAGTTCGGCCGCAGCCGCCTGGCGTACGGTGCCGACCCTCAGGGTTTTTCAGCCCTTCCTCACGACTCCGGGGCTGAATTCCGTCACGATGGTCCTCGAAACCAGAGTCTGGAGCCGTTATGAAGACCAATCGTTCCCGCCTGCTCGTCATCGTGGGCCTGGTGCTGATGGTGCTCGGCGCGCTGGATCCGCTCGAGGGGTCGGTGGTGATCCTCGCGGGGAGCGCGCTCGTGGCACTCGGCGCGTTTTTCAGCCACACACGCCGCTATCGGCTTCAGGTCAGTGCCCTGACGCTGATCGGTGTCGGCGTCGCGGCGCTGTTCGGCCTGTCGGCACTCGGCGGCGTGGGCGGAAACACCGGCCGCTCGATGTGGTGGCTGCTGGTGTGCCTCCCCTACCCGATCGGATGGGTACTGGGCCTCGTGGGCGCCGCCAGAAAGCTTCGCGAGCCGCGCGAGGCGGCCGCCTGACCGCCAGACCCTTGGCGCTCGCCCAGGGTCGCGTATAATCCGGGCCGAACCTCAGATCGCGCGCGTGCTCCCGTCGTGCGAGTCGCGGACCGGGTCGGGGGACCCATAGGCTGATGATCATCGGCTCGAGCCTCGCTCACTACACCATCCTCCGGAAACTCGGGAGCGGCGGGATGGGCGAGGTATACCTCGCCCAGGACACCCGTCTCGGACGCCAGGTCGCGCTCAAGGTCCTGCTCGCCGATGTGGCCGCCGATCCGGATCGGCGCGCACGCCTCGAGCGTGAGGCGCGCGCCGTCGCCGCCCTCAGCCACCCGAACATCGTCACCGTCCATTCCATCGAGCACGCCGGCGAGGTGCACTTCATCACGATGGAGCTCGTGGACGGCAAAGCGCTCTCGGCCGTCATTCCCCGGGACGGCCTCCCGCTGAAACAGTTCTTCGCGCTCGCGCTGCCGCTGGCCGACGCCATCGGTGCCGCGCACGAGCGCGGCGTCACCCACCGCGATCTGAAGCCGGAAAACGTGATGGTCGGCGACGATGGGCGCGTGAAGGTGCTGGACTTCGGGCTGGCGAAGATGAGGCCGGGATTCATCGACGGCGCGGCGGAGACGGCGGCGATCTCGGCGAAGGGCAAGACGCAGCAGGGACAGATCATCGGGACGATCGCCTACATGTCGCCGGAGCAGGCGGAGGGCAAGGTCCTCGATCACCGCTCGGACATCTTTTCGCTCGGAATCCTCCTGCACGAAATGATCACCGGACGGCGCCCGTTCGACGGCGACAGCCACGCGTCGATCGTGTCCTCGATCCTCAGGGACGTGCCGCCGCCGGTCACCGAGATCAATCCCGAGCTGCCCACCCGGCTGGGGCGCATCATCCAGCGGTGCCTCGAGAAGGCGCCGTCCCGCCGGTACCAGAGCGCGGTCGATCTCCGGAACGACCTGAGCGAGCTGGAGGAAGACGTCCGGTCAGGCATCCGCGATGCGGCGGCGGCACGCGTCAGCGCGAGCCCCGGGCGGTCACTGAACCCGTGGGTGGTGGCCGCGGCCGTCGCGGTACTGGCGGTGGCGGCCGGCGGCGCGTACTGGCTGCTCGGTCGAAACCAGGAGGCCACCGGCCCCGAAGCCCTCGGCGAAACGTCGTTCGACCAGTTGACGCACCTGTCGGGCGAAGAGCTGTTCCCGAGCCTCTCGCCGGACGGACGGGTCATCGTCTACGTGAGCGCCGCTCAAGGCAAACTGGACATCTACTCGCAGCGTGTGGGCGGTGAGAACCCCATCAACCTGACGCGCGACTCACGAGCGGACGATTCCCAGCCGGCCTTCTCGCCCGACGGCGAGCGCGTGGCGTTCCGGTCGGAGCGCGGCGGCGGCGGGATCTTCGTCATGGGCGCGACGGGTGAATCGCCGCGGCTCGTCGCCAATTTCGGCTACCACCCGGCGTGGTCGCCGGACGGTCAGCAGATCGTCTGCATGACCCAGAGCGTCACAGATCCGGCGTCGAGGTTCACCACCAGCCAGATCTGGGTGATCACGCTCGCGACCGGCGAGCGACGGCTGCTCAGCGAGGGGGACGCCGCGCAGCCGCACTGGTCCCCGAACGGCCATCGGATCGCGTTCTGGGCTCGCACGGGCGAAGGGGGGGCCGGCGACATCTTCACGATCCCGGCCCAGGGGGGCGCATCCCCAGTCGCGGTCACGACCGACGCCGCCCTCGACTGGAATCCCGTCTGGTCGGGCGATGGCCGGTACCTGTACTTCGCGAGCAACCGCGGCGGCAGCATGAACCTCTGGCGCATCGGGATCGACGAAGCCACGGGCAGACCGCGCGGGCGGCCGCAGGCCGTGACGACGAGCGGAGGCACGTCGAACCAGCACCTGTCGATCTCGAACGACGGCAAGCGCATCGCGTACGTCTCGCGCGTCGAAACGATGAACATGCAGCGCGTGGCTTTCGATCCGGCGACCGGCGCGACGAAGGGGTCGCCCGAGTGGATCATCCGCGGCTCCCGCGCCGTGGTGGAACCGGAGCCCTCACCGGACGGCCTGCGCCTGGTCTTCAGTACCGCCGGCACCAGGCAGGACATCGTGGTCGGCAACGCGGATGGAACCGCGGAGCAGCTGCTGACCGACGACGCGTTCAAGGATCGCGGGCCGCGCTGGTCGCCGCCCAACGGCAGCCGCATCGCGTTCTATTCGGACCGGACGGGTCAGAACGAGATCTGGACGATCAACCGGGACGGGAGCGGACGGCAGCAGCTCACGCGGAGTCCGGGCGCCCATTACCCCGTGTGGTCGCCCGACGGCCTCCGGATGGCGTACTCGACGCACTCGCCGAACGGCGCGTTCATCTTCGAGCCCGGCAAGCCCTGGGACCAGCAGACGCCGACGCCCCTCCCCACGATCGCGGACACCACGCAGACGTTCGAGATCTGGTCGTGGTCGCTCGACGGCAGGCGGCTGGCCGGCCAGAAGCACCTGACCGATCTGTCGCACGCGGGCATCGGCATCCACGAGATCGGGTCGAAGGACATTCAGTGGGCGACCGATTTCGGTGAGTGGCCGGTGTGGCTGCGTGACAGCCGGCGGCTGCTCTTCTCGCACCAGGGCAAGCTCTCCCTGCTCGACACCGCCTCCGGCAAACACCATGAGGTGCTGTCACTGCCGCAACCGACGCTCGGCGTCGTGGGGCTGTCCACTGACGAGAAGACCATCTACTTCACAGTGATGGTGGCCGAGGCTGACGTCTGGCTGATGACGATCAAGTAGGTGTTTCCTGACGGCGACGTGGCCTGCTACGGCGACGTGACCACAAGGGCGCCGCACGTCCTCCCCCCGCTGCGCCTGTAGGCGTGGGGCACGCTCGAATCGAAATACATGGAATCGCCCGCGTCGAGTGCGTGCTCGTCGCCATTCATGTGCACGCTCAGCGTGCCTGCCAGCGTGTAGATGAACTCGACGCCGGGGTGCGCATGGGGCCGCAGGCCCTCCGGCGGCGCGGGGAAGAACTCGGCGTAGTACGAATTGAACTTGCGTTCGGTCGCCGGGTAGTCGAGCGATTCGAAACGGTACGCGGCCTGCCGGACGTCCGGGCGCTCAGGCAGCCGGACGCGCTCGGCTTTCCGGACGACGGCGACGAGCGGTTTCTCGCGCGCGCCGGCAAAGAAGAAGTCGAGGCCCACGCTGAAGACGAGCGCGATGCGCAGCAGTGTCGGCAGCGTCGGGAAGAGCCGGCCCCGCTCGATCTTCGACAGCAGCGCCGGGGAGAGCCCGGTATGCTGACCCAGCTCGACGAGCCCCATCTTCTTCCTGAGACGCAGCACGCGGATCTTGCCGCCGATGTCGTATTCCTCCAGGCCGGTTTTCAAGGTCGCAGACAGCATCGCCCCTCCATTCTTTTCCTGACAGTCACATCCCGCGCCACTTTTATCCCACGGTTCACACGACTTTTACTCACAACTGAATTTTACTTGTGTTCATTTTTATTTGCATTATATTCAAATGGTGCACGCCGGAAATGGCCGGGTGCAGTCAATCGGGACATTTATCAATGTTGAAAATTCTCGCAATCGGAACCCTGGCAGTTTTCGCCACCACGTTCGTCGCCGCCACCCGGAGCGCGGTGCGGGCCCAGACGCCGGACATCGTCGACACGGCCGTGGCCGCAGGGTCGTTCAAAACACTGGCGAAGGCCCTCGACGCGGCCGGCCTGGTGGAGACCCTGAAAGGCGCGGGGCCGTTCACCGTGTTCGCGCCCACCGACGAGGCGTTCGCGAAGCTGCCCGCCGGCACCGTCGAGTCGCTGCTCGAGCCCGGGAACAAGGCGAAGCTGCAGCGCATCCTGACCTACCACGTCGTGTCCGGGAAGATCATGGCGGCCGACGTCGTGAAGCTCAAGAGCGCGAAGGCGGTCAGCGGCGACACCCTGACGGTCAAGACGGGCAACGGCGGCGTGACCGTCGACAACGCGCGGGTCGTCAAGACCGACATCGGCACGTCGAACGGCGTCATTCACGTCATCGACACGGTCCTGCTGCCCAAAGGGCTGTAACGTAGCGTGATGAGCGCGGGCATTCTGCTCACCGGCGCCACGGGCTACGTCGGCGGCCGCCTTCTTCGACGACTCGAAGAAGGCGGGCACGCCGTGCGATGCCTGGCGCGTGAGCCGGCCCGGCTGGGCACACGCGGGCCAGGCACGGAAGCGGTCAGGGGTGACTGCCTCGACGAGGACTCACTCGACCGTGCGCTGGCCGGCGTGCATACGGCGTACTACCTCGTGCATTCAATGGCGGCTGGAGCGGACTTCGCGGACGTCGATCGACGCGCCGCCGCCAACTTCGGCCGCGCCGCCGCGCGTGCAGGCGTCCGGCGCATCATCTATCTGGGCGGTCTCAGCGACGAGGACGGCGCGCACTCCGCCCATCTGCGAAGCCGCGCGGAAACCGGCGAGGTGCTGCGCGCGAGCGGCGTGCCCGTCATCGAGTTTCGCGCGTCGATCATCGTCGGCGCGGGCAGCCTGTCGTTCCAGATGATTCAGGCGCTCGTCGAGCGGCTCCCCGTCATGATCTGCCCGCGCTGGGTGGCGACCGAGACCCAGCCCATCGCCATCGAGGACGTCGTCGCGTACCTCGTGGCGGCGCTCGATCTGCCGGAGGATGGCAGCCGCACGTTCGAAATCGGCGGCCCTTCGACGGTGTCGTACGGCGACATGATGCGGCAGTACGCGCGGCTGCGCGGCCTGCGGCGGCTGCTGCTGCCGGTGCCGCTGCTGACGCCGCATCTCTCAGGGCTCTGGCTCGCGCTGGTGACCCCCGCGCAGGCGCGTATCGGGCGCGCGCTCGTCGAAGGGTTGCGGAACTCGACGATCGTCCGGTCGACGGCCGCGCGCCAGGCGTTCACGATCGATCCCGTTCCGCTCGACACGGCACTGCGCGTCGCGATCGCCGAGAGCGCGGGAGCCCGCATGCGCGTCGATTCACGGGTGATCGAGGTCGCCGCGCCGCCCGGACGCGCGTTCCTGCCAATTCGGCGCATCGGGGGCACGTCCGGCTGGTATTTCCTCAATCTCCTCTGGAAGATTCGCGGCGCGCTGGATCGCCTGGCCGGCGGCGTGGGCATGTCTCGCGGACGCCGCAACCAGGATGCCTGCGCCGTCGGCGACATCATCGACGGCTGGACCGTCGAGCGTTTCGAGCCGGATCGCGTGCTGCGCCTGTCGTCGGACTGGAAGCTGCCCGGACGCGCCTGGCTGGAGTTCGAAGTCACTCCCCTCGACGGAGGGACCCGGTCGTCGATCCGGCAGACCGCGAGCTTCGATCCCCGCGGCCTGCTCGGTCGCGCCTACTGGTACTCACTCGCGCCCGTGCACGGCCTGCTCTTCCAGGGCATGCTCGATCGCATCGCCCGCCGCGGCGAGACACCCGCGGTTGCATAAATGGTTGCTCATGCTACATGCCCTCCTCGCCGGAATGCTGCTGATGTCGTCATCCGCCTACGCGCAGGACGTACGCACGGTCGGCCGCGTGGACCTGGATCGCTATCTTGGCGAGTGGCACGAGGTCGCGCGCTTCCCGAACCGCTTCCAGGATCAGTGCGCCGGGGATGTCGTCGCGACCTACGCCCGCCGCGACGACGGACGGATCGACGTCGTCAATCGCTGCCGGCTGACCGATGGCACCGTGGAGGAGGCGGCCGGCGTCGCGCGCGTCGTCGATGCGGCCACGAACGCGAAGCTGAAGGTGCGTTTCGCGCCGGCGTGGCTCTCGTGGCTGCCGATGGTGTGGGGCGATTACTGGATCATCGGCCTGGCCGACGACTACTCGTGGGCGACGATCGGCTCGCCCGATCGCAAGTACCTGTGGATCCTGTCGCGCACGCGCGACCTCGACGCGGCCCGGCTCGCAGCGGCCAGGGAGGCCGCGCGCGCCAACGGATTCGACCTGGGCCGCCTGGTGATGACCGCGGCGAGGCCATCGCGTAGTGCCACGGCCGCGCAGGCGATGACCAGCGGGGCGCGGGCCAGGGTGCGGACGGATGTCCAGACGACGAGCACAGCATATTTTGACATCATTTTGATGGAGCTATAAAATTGCCGTGTGGTGAAGACGCAGATTCAACTGCCGGACAGCCTGTACCGGGACCTCAAGCGGCTGGCGGCGAGGAAAGAATGGTCTCTGGCTGAAACTCTACGGCGCGCCGCGGAGCAATTCCTCGCCCGCCATTCCGCATGTCCTCCCAGGACCTCCGTCTGGAAACCGCCAGTCTCCGCGAAAGTTGGCTGGCGAGGGCTGACGCACGAACAGGTGCACGAACTTGCGCTCGATGACGTGGACGGTAACGACGCTCCGCCTCGAATCGGCGGTGTCGCCACGGCGAGCCGGCGAAAATCCCAGCGCTCATGACCTCGTTGGACAGCAACCTGCTCCTGTACACCTACAGCCAGGCGAGCCCGTTCCATCGGAGGGCACGAGAGTTCGTCGAGGCCCTGGCGCCCCGCAGCGATGTCGCGGTCTCTGAGTTCGTCCTGGCGGAGTTTTACACGCTGCTCAGGAATCCGGCGGTGCTCGTCGAACCGCTCGGGCCGGCGGAGGCCGTCGAGGTCGTGGAGAGTTACCGCCGCCATCCGCATTGGATGGTGTTGGGTTCCGATCCAGACAGCGTCGGCTTGCACGATGAACTCTGGTCTCTTGCCGCCGCCAAGGCGTTCGCCCGGCGCCGCATCTACGATGCCCGACTCGCACTTTCGCTTCGCCGGCAGGGTGTGACGGAGTTCGCCACCGCCAATGTGAACGACTTCCAGGGATTCGGCATCAGCCGCGTGTGGAATCCTCTGGAAGAATGAGCACCACGCGATCGGGTTGTTCGCCTGGTGCCCGGCCGCTGGTCAGTGAGTTGGGTTCGAGTGCCGACCGGGACTTCTTCCGTGATCGGCTGCAGCACATCGGCTGACAGCGCTGCGTACAGCTTGATGCCCTGCGCGCCGGAACCTCTGGCCTCGGCGACCATGAGCCGCCAGTCTGTCCCCGGTGTCGCGGCACGCGACCAGGGCAGGGCGCCGGCGCGCGCACCTCTCGTCGAAAGACGCGCCCGCCGATCCTCGAAGAACGACGGGCCCGCGACCAGCGCCGAGTACCAGATGGCGGGCGAAGGGATGCGTTGCAGGCTCGCGGACCGCGCCAGGAGTGGGGCCCCAGCACGACGAGCCCCTGCACCGGCTCGAGCGCCTCCGAGGCCCCCGCGCCCGCGGGATCGCCGGCTGCGACAACGACGCTCCAGTGGGTCGTGGCGAACTCGAAGCGCCCTGGAACGGGAGGGAGATACGAACGAGGCGGTGGCTTGCGCTCCATCGGAGACCTCGAAGACTCCGATCCGCCATCTGGTAGCGGGCGGGTGCCGAAGATGGCCGCGTGGCGGCCAGCGGACCCGAGAAGAAGATCTCAGGCCCGACCGCGTCTCCGGCCCGAACCTGGTCGCGCATCGGGGCGATGACATCGAGCGGGCCGCCGACGTCTCGCACG
>JBBECO010000219.1:8733-14966 GCA_040881785.1 Vicinamibacterales bacterium | reverse complement strand
CTTGCCGTCGCTCTGCCGCGGGACGTGCAGGTGGACCTCGCCTTCGGGCTGCTGATCCCGCTCGCGGATGAACTCGAGCGCGTGATAGAGCGTCTGGATCGACGCCTCGAGCGAACCCTCGACGCCACGCCGGCGGAGCCGCAGTTCCGTGATGTCGCGCTCGACGTCTTCGAGCCGCGCCTGTGCCTTCTGGAGGAGCAGGTCACCGCGGCCCTGGGCCTCGCGCACGATCATCTTCGCCTCGGCCTGCGCGGCGTCCTTGAGCTCGTCCGAGAGCCGCTGCGCGGTCATCAGCGTGCTGCGGAGGTTGGTTTCACGCTCGCGGTGCTCGCTGAGCAGCGCCTCCATGCGCGTCAGGTCCTGTCGCAGCCGGTCGATCTCGCGCAGCGCGTGCTCGTAGTCGTCGGCGGCCTCCGTCAGGAACGCCACGACCTCTGTCTTGTCGAAACCGCGGAAGGCGGGTTTGAAGCGCTGCTGCCGGAGGTCGAGCGGCGCGATCCGCATGACGCGGCCGGGAGGCGCCGAGCCGGCGTCGCCGGCGGCGGTGCTTCCGGGAAGGGGCGTTGGGGGAGCGTTTTTCGGATCGAACATGAGATGCCTTTCAAAGATTACGCAGTCGCTGGTGGCCGCTTGCCGAAGATGGCGGTCCCTACCCGGACCATCGTCGCCCCCTCTTCGATGGCGGCCTCGAAATCGTGACTCATGCCCATCGACAGATGGTGCAGCGCGTCGCGCGGCACCCCGCCGGCCAGCCAGTGTTGCCGCAGTTCGCGCAACTGGCGGAACCAGGGGCGCGCCTGCTCGGGATCATCGCTCCACGGCGGCAGCAGCATCAGCCCGCGAAGCCTGAGCGCCCGGCAGCCGAGTGCCGCATCGACGATCTGTCGCGCGGCGTCGCTCGGTGCGCCGAATTTGGTGGTCTCCCCGGCGAGGTCCACCTGCACCAGGATCTCCGGTGTGGCGCCGGCCGCCGCGGCCGCGGCATCGAGCCGCTGCAGCAGGTCCACCGAATCCACGGACTGGATACAGGCGAACGGCGCCGCCGCCTTGCGTGCCTTGTTCGACTGCAGGTGGCCGATCAGATGCCACCTCACCGGAATGTCGGCCGTTTCCTCGATCTTCTGCAGCGCCTCCTGGACCTTGTTTTCGCCGAACTCGCGCTGGCCGGCGGCCCAGGCGGCCCGCACGTGATCGGCGCCGAAGGTCTTCGAGACCGCAATCAGCGCGACCTCGTCCGGGGCACGGCCGGCGCGGCCGGCGGCCGCGGCCATCCGCGCCCGGACGGTCTCGAGGTTCTCCGCGATGTGCTCGAGCGCCAAGGCGGGCGGCGCTACTTGATGTACTGCTTGAGCATCTCGAAGTTGGCCTTCGCCTTTTCGGCGTTCGGCCCGTTCGGGGCGATCTGGGCGTACGTCTCGAACTCCTTCGCTGCTTCAGGCAGCTTGCCCGTGTTCAGATACGCCTGGCCCAGCATGAAATGCGCTTCGGCGTGCTTGTCGTTGGCCTTGACCGCCGAGGCGAACAGCTCCTGCGCCTTCGGGAAATCGTTGGCGTTCCAGGCGATGACCCCTGCGTTGTAGAGCGCGTCGGCGTTGCCGGCGCCGGCGCCGCCCGCCGCCGCGCGTTTGGTCGCCTCGGCGCTCATCGCCTGGGCTTCGTTGAACTTTTTCTGCGCGTTGTACACGTTGGCCAACCCGTTATAGGGGTCGACCAGATCGGGATTGGCCTCGATGGCTTTCTTATAGGCCTCTTCCGCCTGCGGCCAGTCCTTCTGGCGGGTATGGATGGCGCCAATGTTCGTGTAGCACTCGGCGCACTTGGGCACGTCCTTCAGGACCTCGTTGAACTTCGCAAGGGCTTCGTCGAACTTTCCGGCGTTGGTCAGTTCCGCCCCCTCGGCAAAGGCGGCCTTGATCCCCGCGATCCGCGCCTCTTCCTTCTTGGCGGCCTCCGCGGATGGCTTGCCGCCGCCGGGTTCCAGCGAGAAGTTGACCTCCTTGGTCTCGACGCCCAGCTTGACGTCGAAGCTCTGTGCGAGCTTGTCTTTCTGGGCCGTGATCGCGTACTCGCCGGGAGGCAGGCCGATCTGCCGCCACTGGCCCATCGCGTCGGTCTTCGTCTCGAGCCGCCGATTCGTGGCCTTCGCGATGATGATGATCACCGCGCCGCGCAGCGGCGTGTTCTGGGCATCCACAACTTTGCCCTTGAGCTGGCCGGTCTGAGCGAACGCCGGCGCCGCCAGCGCGCCCAGCGACAACACCAGCGCGCCGATCAGTCCGGCGCGGCCGAGGCGTAAAAATTCCATGGAATCCTCCATCCGCGGAAATCCGCTAAGTATTACCAAATACGACGGATAGCGATACTCCAGTTTACACGAAGAAACTCTCGATGTCGGCCAGCCGGTGCGTCACCGGCGCCGCCGGCAGCGACGCCAGCACCCGTCGTCCGTAGCCCATGGTGCGCAGCCGCGGATCGAGGATCGCGAGGACCCCGCGGTCCTGCCGGTGGCGGATGAGCCGCCCGAGCCCCTGCTGAAGCGTGAGGATCGCCAGCGGGATCTGATACTCGCCGAATGCCGACCCACCCTCGGCGTTGATCGCCTCGATGCGCGCCGCGGTGATCGGATCGCCCGGTGAGGCGAACGGGATCTTGTCGATGATCACGCAGCTCAGCGCTTCGCCGACCACGTCCACCCCCTGCCAGAAGCTGGAGGTGGCGAGCAGGACGGCATTGGGCGTGGCCTTGAACTCGCGCAACAGCGCAGAGCGTGGCGCTTCTCCCTGCACGAGGATCGGGTACGACAGTTCGGCCGCGGCGACCGTCTGCACTTCCCGCAGGTTCGCGTAGCTGGTGAACAGGACGAACGCCCGCCCCCGCGTCCGCCGGACGATCTCGACGACCTCGCGCGCCGCCGCCTGGGCGAACTCGCGGGAGCGCGGATCCGGCATGCGCGGCGGCAGGTAGAGGATCGTCTGTGTCGAGTAATCGAACTCGGAGGCGAGCCGCACTTCCTGCGCCGTGCGGATGCCGAGCCGTCCCTTGACGTAGTCGAACGAGTTGTCCACCGCCAGCGTCGCCGATGTCAGGACCGTCGCCGTCATCCGGTCGAGCAGCAGCTCGCGGACGATGTCGGAGACGTCGATCGGGGCGGCGCGGAGGAACGTGCCGCGCCCGCGCGCCTCGAGATAGTAGACGTACGTCGGATCGTCTGCGCGCAGGAGGAAGTTGATCTGCACCCGGACTTCCGAGGCGCGGCGGGCCAGCGCCAGGACGTCTTCGGACGCATCCGGCGCGAGCGCGAGGTCGGATTCCAGCGCCTCGAGTGCCCCCGCCAGGGAACTGCCGTCGTCGTAGACGTTCGCGAGCTGCTCGGGGCGGACGCGGATGCGGGACTCCGTGCCGCCGAGCGAGCGCCCAGACCCTGTCTCGCCGAAGCCGCCAGGCGAAGGCGGAACGAAACGAAGCATCTGCAGCGCGCCGAAGAAGTTTCTCGATCGGTCGCGCAGGCGCTCGACGTCCTCGCGGATCGCATGTTCCCGATCGACGTCGCTGATCAGCCGCGCGGCCACCGCCTTCTCGGCGTCCCTCGCGAGATCGTCCAGCCGGTAGTTGCTGACCGCGATCCCGAAATACTGCGTTGCGACATCCTCGAGCTGGTGCGCCTCGTCCACGATGGCGTAGTTGCACGAGGGGATCACCTCGCCGAACGAGCTCTGACGGACGGCGGCGTCCGCACAGAGCAGGTGGTGGTTCACGACGACGACGTCGGATTCGGCGGCGCGCTGGCGCATCTTCGTGACGTAGCAATCCTGGTACTGCGGGCACTCGGCGCCGATGCAGTTCTCGGCGCTCGCGGAGATGTCGTTCCAGAAGGGCAGGTCTTCGGGGAGGTCCTCGATCTCCGAACGGTCGCCGGTCTCGGTCGTGCGTTTCCACTCGTCGAGCAGCCGGACGTGGTGCGTGTCGTCCTGCGAGTGGAAGCCCGTGTCGCGGAACTCGTCGAACCGGTGCAGGCAGAGGTAGTTTCCGCGTCCTTTCATGTAGGTCGCGGTGAACTTCACGTCGAGGGTGTCGCGCAGCAGCGGGATGTCTTTGAAGAAGATCTGTTCCTGGAGGTTCTTGGTGCCGGTCGAGATGAGCACGCGCTGCCGGCTGAGGATGGCTGGGACCAGATACGCCAGGGTCTTGCCGGTGCCGGTGCCCGCTTCGGCCAGCAGCACACCCCCGTCCTCGAAGATCGACGCCACGGCCGCGGCCATCTGCAACTGACCGTCGCGCGCCTCGAACCCTGGCAGCGCCCTGGCGATCGGGCCTTCCGGCGCGAAGATCTCCGACACGGCGCCGCGCAGGCCGGTTCCCGCGGCGGCCGCGCGACCGGCCGCTACCCCTCCGGGTACAGCGGGAATCTCTGACACAGGGCCTCGACTTCGCCGCGCACAGCCGCCAGCGCCGCCTCGTCGTCCGGTGCGCCCAGCGTGCGCGCGATGAGGTCGGCCATCGTGTCCATCTCGGGCTCGCGCATGCCGCGGCTGGTGACGGCCGGCGTGCCGATGCGGATGCCGCTCGCCACCATGGGCGGGTTCTGGTCGAAGGGAATCGCGTTCTTGTTGACGGTGATGCCGGCCTTGCCGAGCGCCGCTTCGGCGACCTTGCCGGTCAGGCCTTTCGAGAAGACGTCCACGAGCATCAGGTGATTGTCGGTGCCGCCGCTCACGAGGCGGAAGCCGGCCGAGGACAGGTTCGTCGCCAGGCGCTGTGCGTTCGCGACGACCTGCTTCTGGTACTCGGTGAAGTTCGGCTCGAGCGCTTCCTTCAGGCAGACGGCCTTCGCGGCGATTACGTGCATCAGTGGACCGCCCTGCATGCCGGGGAAGACGGTCCGATCCAGGTCCTTGGCGTACCGGGACGTGCAGAGCACGAGCCCGCCGCGCGGCCCGCGCAGCGTCTTGTGCGTGGTCGTGGTGACGAAGTCGGAGTGCGGCACCGGGCTCGGATGGATCTTCGCGGCGACCAGCCCCGCAATGTGCGCCATGTCGGTCACCACCGGCGCGCCGATCGCGCGCCCGACGATACCGATGCGCTCGAAGTCGATCACGCGCGGATAGGCGCTTGCGCCGACCATGATCATCTTCGGCTTGTGCTCGTGCGCGAGTTTTTCGAGCTCTTCGTAGTCGATCCGCTCGTCGTCTTTGCGCACGCCGTAGGGGATGATCGTGTAGAGCTTGCCCGAGAAATTGAGCGGATGGCCGTGTGTGAGGTGTCCGCCGTGGGCGAGGTTCATCCCGAGGACGGTGTCACCCGGCTTCAGCAGCGTGAAGTACACCGCCATGTTCGCCTGGGCGCCCGAGTGCGGCTGGACGTTGGCGTGTTCGGCGCCGAACAGCTCCTTCGCGCGGCTGATGGCCAGCGACTCGGCCACGTCCACGACTTCGCAGCCGCCGTAGTAGCGTTTGCCCGGATACCCTTCGGCGTACTTGTTCGTGAGGACCGATCCCTGCGCCTCCATGACGGCCTGCGACACGAAGTTCTCCGAGGCGATCAGCTCGAGGCCGCGGTTCTGCCGGCGCCGTTCGTCGGTCAGGACCCGGGCGATGTCGGGATCGGTCTGCGCGAGCGCGCGCCAGCGGGACGGTGTATCAGTCGTTTTGGGCATCTGTTCCAATCACTCTCGCTCGATGGCGGAAATCTGGTCCACCCGTCGCTGGTGCCGCCCACCTTCGAATGACCCGCGTGTAGCGCAGCCCTTTTAGGGCTGCCCTTCTTCAATTGCTGAAATCTGATCGACCCGTCGCTGGTGACGGCCGCCTTCGAATGCGGTGTCCAGCCACACCTTCACGATCTCGTCCGCAAGCCCCGGCGCGACGATGCGCCCGCCCATGGCGAGGACGTTGGCGTCGTTGTGCTCGCGCGACATCCGCGCCGTGTACAGGTCGTTGCACAGCGCCGCGCGCACGCCGCGCACCTTGTTCGCGGAAATCTGTTCTCCCTGGCCGCTGCCGCCGAGGACGATGCCGCGGTCGGCCCGGCCGGCGACGACTTCGCGTCCGACGTCGGCGCAGATGCCAGGGTAGTCGACCGATGCCTCGGTATGCGTCCCGCGGTCGTCGACCGCATGCCCGAGCGCCTGCAGGACCGTGACGAGGTGCTGCTTCAGCGGGAAGCCCGCATGATCGGCGCCGATCGCAATTCGCATCTGTGGAATTATAGCGTTACAAGTGAGGAGCGTCGGCGCG
>JBBECO010000219.1:0-8633 GCA_040881785.1 Vicinamibacterales bacterium | reverse complement strand
GATCGCAATTCGCATCTGTGGAATTATAGCGTTACAAGTGAGGAGCGTCGGCGCGAGCGATTGAGCGAGCGCTGGCAGGGGGCGCGAATAATCGGCGCGAGCGATGAGCGAGCGCTGGCAGGCGGTGGGGGTGGGGCCTTCGACTCGCGCGGACGAGGAGCTCGCTCAGGCCAGGGCCCCACCGCAATCAATAAATGATGCCAACAGTCGTCGTCAGCAAGCGCGGAGAGGATCGCATCGAATCGGGGCATCCGTGGGTGTACCGCTCCGACATTGCCGAGGTGCGCGCCGCGGCAGGCGACATCGTCCGCGTCAGCGGACCGCGGAACCGGGTGCTCGGCGAGGCGCTGTTCAGCGACCAGTCGCAGATCACCCTGCGCATGCTCACGCGCGGCGACACACGCGCGGATGACGCGCTGCTGCGAAAGCGGCTCGAGCAGGCGATCAGCTTCAGAGAATCGCTCAAGATCGAAGGGACGGCGTATCGCCTGGTCCACGGTGAAGCGGATCTGCTGCCGTCGCTGGTGGTCGATCGCTACGGCGACTACCTGGTCCTGCAGGCGCTCTCCCAGGGCATGGACGCGCTCACGCCGCGGATCGTCGCGCTCCTCGTGCAACTGGTGAACCCGAAGGGGATCCTCGCGCGCAACGACCCGAAAGTGCGGCAGCTCGAAGGGCTCGAGCAGAACGTCGAGGTTCTCCACGGAGAGGTCCCGCCGGCGATCGAGGTGACCGAAGGGCATGTCCAGTACGTCGTGGATCCGTTCCACGGCCAGAAGACGGGGCTGTTCCTGGACCAGCGGGAGAATCGCATCGCGGCCGCGCGCTACGCCTCCGGACGGCTGCTCGACACGTTCAGCTACCACGGCGGTTTTGCCCTGGCGCTCGCGCCGCAGTGCGACGAGGTCCACGCCGTCGATATTTCGGAGGATGCCGTCGCGCGGATCCGGTTGAACGCCGAGCGGAACGGCCTGGCGAACGTGCAGGCGCGCGCGATGAACGTCTTCGACGAGCTGCGCGAGCTGGAGCGCCGCGGCGAACGCTTCGACACGATCGTCCTGGATCCCCCGGCCTTCGCGAAGAACAAGGCGTCCGTGCCGAAGGCGCTGTCCGGATACAAGGAGATCAACCTGCGGGGGCTGAAGCTGCTGAAGCCGGGTGGATATCTGGTGACCTGCAGTTGCTCGTACAACGTCGGCGAGTCGGCGTTCGCGGACGTCCTTGCCTCAGCCGCCGCCGATGCCCGCGCGGACGTCACCGTCGTCGAGAAGCGCATGCAGGGACGCGATCATCCGGTCCTGCTGACCGTGCCGGAGACCTTCTACTTGAAGTGCTTCATCCTGAGAAGGATCGCTTAGCCGCCGACCGGCGCCGCCGCGCCGCGTTCGATGACGGCTGGACGCCCGATTGGATCGGCGAAGTTCCCGCGCGTATCGCCTGTAGGCCGCCGCCGCGCCCGCCGCTCCTGACGGCGTTCGTCCTGTGCATCGCCGGCCGCGCCGTCCGGCGCATGCAGATCTCGTACGGCAGCGAAACGTGATTCGTTTCCCCAGGCCGCCCTACCTCCGCGCGTCCGGCGCCTGCTTCCGATAGCTGCTGACCGGCGGCAGGTAGGCGCCCGTGCCGGGCGGTGGCTCGGGGCCCGCCACGACCGGGAGCGTCAGCGTGCCGATGCCCTCGATGCTGGCGACGACCTCGTCGCCCGGTTTCAGGTATCGCGGCGCGCCGCGGACGGCCGAGCCCATGCCGACGCCGCCCGACGTCCCGTTGTTGAGGACGTCACCCGGGAAGAGCGTGATGATCGAGGAGGTGTACTCGATCAGCTCGTAGACCGAATGGATCATGTCGCCCGGGCGTCCTGACCCTGGAGCGCGCCGCCCTCGACTGCTGGGCGAGGGGCGATACGGCCGGCTATGCCGCGACGCTCGCGGAAGGGGCGACGTATTTCGATCATGTGACGGCGCATCATCCATGCGCACTGGTCGCTGGTGCCGAAGGGCTGATCCGCCGCCCGCGATCCCGGCTCCCGCCTGGCCGACGGCCCGCCGCACGGCTACGCCCTCGCGCCGCGGAATGCGCGTCTGCCAGCGGCCCTCCGCAGGGCGCCGCTCCGGGTCGCCCCGGGAGCCCCCGGCCGCCATCAGCGGCTCGTTCGGGCGCGCTCGCCCGGCTTCAGCCGCACGGGTCCCAGATACCGGTCGAACCAGTCGAGCACCTCCTTGATCATCTCCGGACTGGGGTACACGACGTGTCCGCTCTCGAAGAGCGCGATCCGCTTGTCGGCCTCGGGCGCGCCGAGGAGGCGGAGCAGCGGGAGCTGCGAGGCTTCGAGCGGCGCGAGGAAGTCGTAGCGGCCCCCGATGAGCAGCGTCGGCTCCTTCACGCGCGGCGCGAAGTGGATCGGGTTGAACTCGTCGGGAAAGTCCAGCCCGGGCAGGCCGGTGCCAATGTGCGCCCCCGCCTTGATGCGGCCGTCCATCGAGCTCAGCACGGGCATGACGGGGTTGCTGAAGCTGAAATAACCCAGGCTGCCGTGGTCGACGTCGTCGCGCGTCTCCAGGTAATCGATCGCCCGGCTGAAGTCCCGCGACCACGCGATGATGAGATCCCGCGTCCAGTACTGCCCCGTTGCGGGGTGGCCCAGATGGCGCTCGTAGGTCCCCTTGTAGACGAGGAACAACACCGCGCGGCCGATCCGCGGCAGGAAGTCGACGAAGTGCAGCTCCGATCCCATCTCCGCGCGCGATTTCGACTGGCGGGCGACGCCGCTCGCGAAATAGACGATGGTCTGATACGGCGGCTCCGCATTGCGGGGGAGGAACAGGTACGCGATGACACGCTCGCCGCCATACGCGGCGTTGAACGTGACGCGCTCTTCACGCCAGTACAACGCGCTGTCGTCAACGGCTTCGACCACAGGCGCCAGATCGGCGCGCTCATAGGAGTAGAAGCTCCGGTAGACCTCGAACACCTCGTCGCTCACGGGCGTGTCGCGGCCCGGGTCGCGGAACACGCGGGCAATCGGCGCTTCGATCGTCCCGTCATCCGCCGGCGTGGAGATGGCGGTGCGGAATCCGTTGACCGGGGATCGATCCCAGGGATCCGCGGTGTTCAGCCCGGAGAAACGGTAGGGCGCCTCGTTCCACGACGCGCCCAGGATGTAGCGCGCGCCGCCTGGGACTGGCGCCACGGCATTCCAGCACCACTCGCGCACGTTGCCGGCCATGTCGTAGCTGCCGAACGGGCTCAGGCCCGTATGGTGGCCGGCGGCGGTCGGGCCATCGCCGCTGAAGTTGCTCAACTGCAGGATCTCGGAGGTCTGCGGCGTCGCATGGGCGCGGAGCCACTGATGGACGGTCGGCAGGCGGCGGCCGGCGAACTGCGCGTACGCCGCGGCCTCGTACCAGCTGACCCCGCTCACGGGGAACTGCTCCTGGCCGTCCGGATAGGTGCCACGGACCCACGTGGAGGGCCCGGGCCGGCCGGTGCTGTCCCGGAAGGCGGCGATCGCCTCCTCCCACGCGATGATCCGTCCTTCCCGAACGAACGGCTCCGTCCAGTAGTCGCGGCGGGCGTAGCCGCCCGCGGCGACGAACTTCTGGAACCGCTGGTTCGTCACCTCGAACGTGTCCAGCCAGAAGTCATCCAGCGTGACGGCGGGGATCTCGCGAAACCGGTATGGGCCGCCCGGGACCGGAACCATCCCTGCCGGGGCATCGGCAGGCGGACGGAGCGTGAACTGCAACGGTCCGCTCAGCGCGTACGCTGCACGTTCGATCGGAACGAACCCCTCCTTGGTGACGCGCCATCGCAGGTAGCCCGGCGGCAGCCGCGCCGCGTCGATGGGCGTACGCCCCACGTGCAGCCATTCGTCATCGACGTTCAGGAAACCCCTGGCGTAGACGTCGGCGCCCTCCGGAGTGGAGCCGATCGAAAGCTGCGTGGCGTAGTCGCGCTGCAGGTCCAGGAGCCGTGGATCGTTCGGGAGGTAGCGTTCGGCTTCGCGCCCCAGGCGAAACGCGGCATCGGTGTTCGCCTGTTCCAGGAGCCGTGCGATCTCGGGCACCGCCACATCGCGCGCCCAGGCGCGGCGCTGGGCCTGCCACGTGAACCAGCCGGCGGCCCCGAACGCGGCCAGCAACACGAGCACGGCCGGCACCGCAACGCGCGGCCGGCGCAGCAGGCCACGGATACCTGGCGAGACGATGCCGGCGTATGAGGCGGCAAGGTCGCGCCGCAGATCCGCGGCCGCAGGATAACGGCGGGCCGGATCCTTCTCGAGACAGCGGCGGATGATGGTCCGGACGGCCGGCGGTGTGCCAGCCGGCAGCGTGTGCCAGTCGGGATCGCGATCGAGGATGGCGGCCAACGTCGCCTTGAGGCTCGCGCCGCGGAACGCCCGCGCGCCGGTCAGCAGCTCGTACAGCACGCACCCGCACGCCCAGAGATCGCTGCGGTGGTCCGCGGGCCTGCCGTGCACCTGTTCCGGGCTCATGTAGGGAGGCGTACCGAGCAGCACGCCCGCTTCGGTTCCGCCCCCGGTCGCGTGCAGCGGCGTGTCATCGACCGCACGGACCCAGGCCGAACGCGCCAGCCCGAAGTCGAGAACCTTGACCAGACCTCCCGACGTCACCTTGATGTTGGCGGGCTTGATGTCGCGGTGGATGATACCCTGCGCGTGCGCCGCTTCGAGCGCGTCGGCCACCTGGACGGCGATCCGCAGCGACTCGACGAGCGGTAGCCGCCCGTTGCGCTCCACGCACGCGGCGAGCGTCATGCCCTCGACCAGTTCGAGCACCAGGAAGCTGTGTCCCGCGGATTCCTCGAGCCCGTACAGGGCGGCGATGTTGGGATGGTTCACCGCAGCGAGCATCCGCGCCTCGTGCAGGACGCGCTTGAGCAGCTCCGGATCGCTCCGAAGTCCCGCCGGCAGTGTCTTGATCGCCACTCGCCGGCCGAGGCGCCGATCGTGGGCGCGGTACACCTCGCCCATGCCGCCCGCGCCAAGCGGCGCCTCGATTCGGTACACGCCGAACTCGGTCCCGTTCTGCAGAGACGTCGTCGCGGGGCGACCGGGTCCCGGGCTGGTGGCGGTCTCGTCGAACGGCGAGAGCGGCGCGCGGTCGGCCGCGGGCCGTTCGCCTGCATCAGGCCTCGTGTCGACTGGCCGCCCGCGCGGATCGTTCACCTGCGCCTCCAGACCCGTGCATCCTACAGGATCTCGGGGGGGGGCGCGCATGGCTCGTACGTTGGCACAGGCCTAGCCGGGATCGATCTCGAGCGCGCGTGTCGTCCTGCCGCGCCTGCCGCAGGGATCCGGTCCAGAAACCGTTCGGGGCGGCCTTGGGTAGTGGGTCAGTTTGAAAGCCGGCCCCCGCTGAAGCGCTCGGCCCCGCGTGGCACAATGGGGGCATGCCTTCCCGAGCAAGCAAGAGCAAGAAGCCGAAGGGCGAAGGGCGCGACTTTATGGCGGTGGCCCGCCGTATCGTCGAAGACGCCATCGGTGAACGCCTGGACGGATCGCCACTACCGGAGCCGGAACCGGATACCCGGAATCCGGCTGCCGTGGCGCTGAGCAAGCTGGGGGCGACGAAGGGCGGGAAGGCTCGCGCGAAGGCGCTCCCCAAAGAGCGTCGCGTCGCTATCGCCAAGAAGGCGGCCAGGGCTCGATGGGGGTCGGATTAGTCAGGGAAGAGCGACAACGTTGACTTGGGAGGATAAAACAGCCCGACGATGATCCATGCATTCGGAAATTGATGGAGCGTGCCGACGTAGAAGTGCGTGTCGAATCGATTCATCATCTCGTGCTCGTACTTCTGGCGGAATGCCGCCTCCCATCCCTGCTCACCGTAGACCGGCTGCCATCTACGCCACGACTCGCCCATCTCCCAGTCGGTGCATTTAAGACTGTGGCCACGACAGCCGTCGGTCTCGCAGGTGAACTCGTAACGGAAGTCGAACGGGATCTTTTCCAGCGCCTCCACAGATTCATCTTGGAAGAGGTCGCCCTGACTGAGGATTTGTCTCTCGGCTTCGGTCCAGCTGGGAGAGTCAGATGGTTCTATCAAAAGCCTTGTAATTTTAGGCCTGAAGATTCCGAGTGTTGGGCTCAGAACCTCGTTCCGCTTCTGCTGAATCGCGCAGAGGCTCGTAGACTTGAGTGGGAAGATTACATCCTTTCGGAGCTGCCATTCATGCTCTGTTCCAATCCGATTCAGGATGCGGATTGATGGCGCTAAGATGCGGTGACTTTCCGGACGAGGATCAGCGGCCCTCTCGACTTCCACTTCAATCCAGTCGTACTTGTGAAACTTCTGCTCTGGCGAGAGCCTGCGATATGGCACCGGGAAAAGCCGAAGCCAGCGTCCGTCCTGCGTTATGGCCGCGGTACATGAAACCTCGACACCCTTCTTAGCAGGAACGGGATACGTTCTGACGACGATAAGGGCCGTTTCTTTCTGACCCATCGAAGCTACAGGTCGAAGCCCTTTAATCCTTGCGACTCAAGGGAGACCGAGAGTCGATGCCGGTGGCACTCGTGCGGGTCGATCTCTGTACACATCAATGCGGCTGGAACCTCAAAACTGTTGAGGAACCAATGTAGATTTCGGCCGACTGCTGGAGTGGCCACGTACTCGTCATACCAATCCCAAATCACGTCGCGAGAGCCTGTCGCGATGGCCTTCGCTCGGATGTCCCTGGGAACCCCAAGATCTGGCACGTGGACGTAGGCGATACCTCGCGCAGCAAGCAGTTTGTCGAAATTGCTCTTCGTAAGCTCTGGCCGGTACATGCTGACCGCGTGCTGCCTGATGTCAACAACCGTCCTCACGCCAGCGCGTTCCAACTCCGCCAGGATGACATCGGTCTTGCGTCCGCTATAGCCGAACGTGAAGAAGTCCGCGGTGTGCTCCGACCTCGATTCGTTCCAACTCTCTCGCCCTTGAAGCTGGGCCTTCACGGACGCCGAGGGCAGCGTCAGCCGATTCGCTTGTGCCATGTGCAGCAAGATTAACCCAACTTCCAGTGGATGATTCCGTGGTGGTCTTTCTCACGCCTGAGACCGACTTCGGCCTCTAGGCGACGGACCCACTGATTGTTGGGAAACGCCTGCGGCATCTTCTGCGTTGTACGGATCTCGGTCCACGTCAGCTGCCCTGACACCTTCAGAGCCGCCACGATCGAATCTCTGAACTGCTCGTACGTGGACATCGGCTCCTTGCCCTTACGGCGTGGCTGGTTCCAATAGGGACTGTGGCAGTCCGGACACACTGTCGGGTCAGTCTTCAGGTTGCGGGGGATCCATTCGTAGCCACAGCGGCCACACCGGCAGCCCATAACCGTGATTGGGACTCTCGCCATGTCGCCAATTGTATCAGTCTACATATATTGTTTGAAGTAATATATTTGTATTGACACATCAGGCGCGGGCAAGCATAATGGTCAGTATGAATCGGTTGCCGATGGCGAAGCGGGTAGCGGTGGTCAAGGCGTTGGTAGAGGGCTGCTCGATCCGTTCCACCGTCCGTCTGACCGGCGTGGCGAAGAACACCATCGTCAAGCTGCTCGCGGAACTCGGTGCGGCCTGCACGCGGTATCAGGACGCTACGCTGCGCGACCTGCCCTGCAAGCGGCTCCAGGCCGATGAGATCTGGTCGTTCGTCGGAAGCAAGGATAAGAACCTGACCGACGAGCAGAAGGGAAACGGGCTCGGCTCAATCTGGACGTGGACGGTGATCTGTGCCGATACGAAACTGATCCCGACGTGGCGGATTGGCGGGCGCGATGCGGGCGTGGCCTACGAGGTCATGCAGGACGTGGCCGCTCGCCTCCGCAACCGCGTGCAACTGACGACGGATGGCCACAAGCCGTATCTGGAGGCCGTGGAAGCGGCGTTCGGCGCGGACATCGACTACGCGATGCTCCAGAAGCTCTATGGCGCGGAACCAGGCTCAGAGACGCGCTACAGCCCCGCCGTGTGCATCGGGACGAAAGTAGAAGAGATCACCGGCACGCCGAACGCGCAGCACATTTCCACGTCCTACGTGGAGCGCCAGAACCTGTCCATGCGGATGTCGATGCGCCGATTCACGCGGCTCACGAACGCCTTTAGCAAAAAGGTCGAGAACCACGCGGCAGCCATCGCCCTATACTTCATGTATTACAACTTCGGGCGGGTGCATCAGACCCTCCGCGTGACGCCAGCAATGGAAGCGGGCGTTGCCGCTCACGTCTGGTCGATTGAGGAAATCGTTGGTCTCCTGGAGTGAACCATGCCGGCAAAAGCCAGTCTCAAAACGCTTACGGTTGCCGATTCAAAGCCCGCCGTTCATGTTGTTCCGATAGAAGGCTGGACGGCTGAAATGAAACCAAAGGCAATCGCAACTGAGCCGAGTGTTCAACTCCGGTTCGGCCAACTCAGGGATAAGGCAGCCCCCACAGCAAGACTAACCCTAAAACAGGCCCGCGAACTGGCGGCGCATCTTGTGGCAACCTCCAAGGCTCTACGCCAGAACCGCAAGCGCGTTAAAAGCCGAGCGCGCAGGATCGGGCTCAATCGTCAAACTGACCCACTACCCGGCCTTGCGACCGCTACTCGACCCTGATGGCACTGGCGGGTTCGATGGCGACGG
>JBBECO010000218.1:0-2331 GCA_040881785.1 Vicinamibacterales bacterium | reverse complement strand
TTCGCTCTATTCAGATACTTCAGGAACTCGCTCTCCGTGCCGAGGATGAACATCGTCTTCGAGTCCATCACCTTCTCATAGCTCTCGAGGGACCTGGTGAAGGAGTAGAAATCCGGATCGCGGCTGTAGGCCGCCGCATAGACGTCGGTTGCCTCGGCGTCCGCCTTGCCGCGCAGCTCCTCGGCGGCCTTGAACGCCTCGGACTGGATCCGCTGGAGATCCCGCTCGCGCTCTCCCTGGATGCGCGCCGCCTCGCCCTCCCCCTCGGAGCGGAACAGCTCGGCGATCCGCCGGCGCTCGGCGATCATGCGCGCGAACACGTCCTGCTGGACCTCGTCGACGTAGCTGATGCGCTTGATCCGCAGGTCGAGGAGCTCGATCCCGAGATCGGCCGTCCGCAGCGACGCGCGCTCCAGCACTTCACGCGAGATCTGGTCGCGCCCCTTTTCGATGATGTCGAGGATCCCGCGCTCCTCCTCCGACTCCACCAGGACGTCGTCGGGATCGCGATTCGTGCTGCGCACGAGCTCGATGAGGTCGTGGCGGGCGACGGCGTTTCTCGTCTCGCCGTCGAGAATGTCGTCCAGCCTGGACTGGGCGCCGCGCTCGTCGCGCAGGCGCTGGAAGAACAGCAGGGGATCGACGATCCGCCAGCGCGCGTACGTGTCCACCCAGATGAAGCGCTTGTCCTTGGTGGGCACCTGGTTGGGGCTGCCGTCCCATTCGAGGAAGCGCTTCTCGAAATAGTTGGCCTCCTGGATGAACGGGACCTTGAAGTGCAGGCCGGGCTCCGTCACCGGATCGCCCACCGGGTCGCCGAACTGCGTGATGATCGCCTGGTCGATCTCGCTCACCCGGTACGTCGCGCTCGACAGGCCGACGACCGCGACGAGCAGCACGACGAGCCCTGTGATCTGTTTCGTCGTCATCGTCCACCTCCCGCGGCGCCCGGGACCGGTTTGACCGGCGTCTTGGGATCGGTGATCGCCCTGAAGCCCTCGAGCGGCAGCAGGGGAACGATGCCCTTGGCGTTCTGATCCAGGAACAGCCGGCTGCCGGTCGCCGGAATGACCTTCTCCATCGTTTCCAGATAGAGACGGCGCCGGGTCACGTCGGGCGCCTTTCGATAGGCCTCGTGCACGGACCGGAAGCGCGCGCTCTCGCCCTGGGCCCGGTTCACGCGGTTGAGCGCGTACCCCTCGGCCTCGAGCACGGTCTGCTGCGCCTCGCCTCGCGCGCGGGGAATCACCTTGTTGTACTCGGCCCGGGCGTCATTGATCATCCGATCCCGCTGCTGCTGGGCCTGATTGACTTCGTCCCATGACGGCTTCACCGGATCGGGCGGGTTCACGTCCTGGAGGACGACCTGCTCGATGGTGATGCCCATCTCGTACTGCTGGGTGAGCGCCCGAAGGCGCTCCTCCGCGCGCGACTCGATGCCCTGGCGTCCGACCGTCAGCACTTCGGTGACCGTGCGATCGCCGACCACCTCGCGCATCACCGATTCGTTCATCGCCCGGAACGTCTCGGTCAGGTTCCGCACCTTGAACAGATATTTGTACGGGTCCGACACACGGTACTGGACGATCCATTCCACGACGGCGACATTGAGATCGCCCGTGAGCATGACCGCTTCGGGCATGAAGTTGGCCGCGCTGTACTGGGTGCGCACGCCGGGGGTGCCGGTGCGGAAGCCGAACTCCTCCTTGAGCTGCCGCTGCACCGGGACCTTGAGGACCTCCTCGACGAAGGGAATCTTGCCCGCGAGTCCGGGCTCGGTCGTCCGCACGTACCGGCCAAGACGGAGGACGACGCCGACCTCCTCCGGCTGTACCTGATACAGCGAATTCGCGAGCACCAGCAGGAGGAGCACCGCGGCAACGCCCAGGGTGATCGGCCGCCGCGAGCGCGAAGCACGCGCCCGCCAGATCGCGATCTCGGCAACGTATTGGTCGGATCGGTTCATCAAGACCTCATCTCGCGCCCCGCGCACACCGAGGGCGCAGACGCTGTGATTCGTAGTGGATTGTCGCGAGGTTGAGATTCAGCTTACACCACCTGACCGGAATCGATCGGGGTTTGTCCTCGAAGACTTCGGCAACGTCTCGGGGCCGATGGCCGTGTTCACATGCGGAAGTTGTCGCGGCGACCGCATCACGGGGCCGTCTGGTTCAACCCGGACACGTTCGCCCGCGAGCTCGTGGCTCGAACCGGCTGCATTCAGGAAGACGCCAACGCCGCGGCCTGGAAGGAAAGCCTGCGGCGGCTGGACGAGGCGATCGCGGAATATCGGCATCACGCCTTCGAAACGACGCTCGGCGGCGACACCGT
>JBBECO010000217.1:12836-15275 GCA_040881785.1 Vicinamibacterales bacterium | reverse complement strand
CTGCACCGTGCCGCAGCCGAGCAGGAAGTAGTTGAGCGCGTGCGAGAAATCGGCGATGCCGCCGATGCCCGAGAACGCCTTGTCTGGAAACGCCTGCGTCATCTGGGCCATCTTCGCCAGCGACTGCGGCAGGATGGCAGGTCCGCCCAGGCCGCCGCTCGAGACGTAGCCGTCCACGTTCATCTCGAATTCGAGCGTCTCGGGATCGATGGGTGGCAGCGACGGGAAGGTGTTGGACGACACGATGGCATCCGCGCCCGCGTTGAACGACGCCCTCGCCTCGGCCACGATGTCGGTCGTGGAGGGCGTGAGCTTGCACCAGACCGGCACCCGGGCGACTTCCTTGACCGCTTTGGCCACCGTGGAGATGAGACCGGCGTCCTTGCCCACGTTGGATCCCATGTCCTGCCGGTCCATGTGCGGACACGAGAGGTTGAGCTCGAAGGCGTCCGCACCGGCGTCCTGGCATCCGCTGGCCAGTTCCTGCCAGTGACGCAGTTCCTTGTCACTGCCGGAGCCGGCCATGATCGACGCCACGAGGATGTGCTCGGGGAACGCCTTCTTGATGCCGGCGATCCGGGGCAGCCACCAGTCGATCGTCTTGTCGGAGATGAGCTCCCAGTTCCAGGAGGAATGCAGCGCGCTGCCCGGGCGCTTCTGCATCGACAGGCGCGAGGTGGCCGGATCGGTGCGGAGGAATTTCGTCTTCGGCCCGGCGACGTTGGTCACCGGGTGCAGGCCGATCGTCTTGGTGACCACGCCGCCCCAGCCGGCTTCGAACGCGCGCATGATGTTGCTGTCGGACTCGGTCGGCGGCGCCGACGAGAGCAGGAACGGGTTCTTGAAACGCAGCCCCGTGAACGATACCGATAAGTCGGCAGCCATGGATTGCCCCCTGAACGGGTGAAACGCGAATCTTAACACCTGCACGCCTTGACGGGGGGCCCGGTGCGGACTAACGTGAGCTTCCTGCATGCGCACACTCAAGAACTTCATCGACGGGAAATGGACGGACTCGTCCAGTGGACGGCGGGTCCCGGACCTCAACCCGGCCGACACCTCGGACGTCATCGCGGAGGCGCCGGGCTCAACGGCGGCGGAGGCCGCCGCCGCGTGTGAAGCGGCCGTGCGCGCCTTCGACGGCTGGCGGAATACGCCCGCGCCGGTGCGCGGCCAGCTGCTCTACCGCGTCCAGCGGCGCATGGAAGAGCGGCGGCAGGAGCTCGCCGAAGCATTGACGCGCGAGGAGGGGAAGACCATCGGCGAATCGCGCGGCGAGGTGCAGCGCGCCATCAACGTCATCGAGTTCTTCGCCGGCGAAGCCCGCCGGATCACCGGTGACACCATTCCCTCCGAGCTGCCGCACAACTTCTGCTACACCGTGAAGCAGCCGGTCGGGCCGGTCGCGATCATCACGCCGTGGAATTTTCCGGTGGCGATCCCCATCTGGAAGATGGCCCCAGCGCTCGTCTCGGGCAACACGGTGGTCTTCAAGCCCGCGAGTCTCACGCCGCTCACCGCCACGATCATCACCGAGATTTTCGAGCAGTGCGACCTCCCGCCGGGTGTCCTCAACCTGATCTATGGCGGCGGCCGCGAGGTCGGCGACACCGTCGTCAAACACCCTGCCATCCAGGCGGTGTCGTTCACGGGTTCGAACGACGTCGGCGTGGGGCTCTATTCGGCCGCGGCCGCGCGCGGCATCAAGTGCCAGTGCGAGATGGGCGGCAAGAATCCCATCGTGGTCCTCGCGGACGCCGATCTCGATCTGGCGGTGGAAAGTACCGTCCAGGGAGCGTTCGGCTCGACCGGGCAACGCTGCACCGCCACGAGCCGCGCGGTGGTCGACGATTCGATCGCGAACGAGTTCGTCGAGCGGCTCCACGCGCGGGCCGCGAAGCTGGTCGTCGGCAACGGTCTCGATCCGAAGACCCACGTTGGGCCATCCGTGGACGACTCGCAGCTCGGCACCGTCCTCGAGTACGTCGGGATCGGCACATCGGAGGGGGCCACACTCGTGCGCGGCGGCGCCCGCCTGCAGGACAGCGGGCGCGAGCGCGGATTCTTCGTCGAACCTGCGATCTTCGACAACGTCCAGCCGGACATGCGAATCGCCCAGGAGGAGATCTTCGGTCCGGTGCTGTCGGTGATCCGCGCGCCGGACGCAAAATCGGCGCTGAAGGTCGCCAACGGCGTGCGGTTCGGCCTGTCGGCATCCGTCTACACCAGCGACGTGGCGGCGATGTTCCGGTTCGTCGATCAGCTCGAGGCCGGCATCATCCACGTGAACTCCCCCACCGTCGGCGGCGAAGCGCACATTCCGTTCGGCGGGATGAAGGCCACGGGTGTCGGCCTGCGCGAAATGGGGAGTGTGGCGATCGACTTCTACACCGAATTGAAGGTCGTCTACGTCGATTACACCGGCGGCAAACGCAGCGG
>JBBECO010000217.1:0-12736 GCA_040881785.1 Vicinamibacterales bacterium | reverse complement strand
TCTACACCGAATTGAAGGTCGTCTACGTCGATTACACCGGCGGCAAACGCAGCGGAAACCTGTACTGATTGCACGCCCGACCTGAAGGTCGGGCCTACGAGTGTCTATGTCCTTACTCGTCAAGAACGGGCGCATCGTCACCGCGTCGGACGACTACATCGCCGACGTCTACTGTGAGAACGGCACGGTCACGGCGATCGGCAGGAACCTCCCGTCTCACCGCTTCCAGGCGGACCGGACGATCGATGCGAAGGGACAGTACGTCATCCCCGGCGGCATCGACGTCCATACGCACCTGAACATGCCGTTCGGCGGGGCCACCTCCGCCGACGATTTCGAGACCGGCACGATCGCGGCGGCCTTCGGCGGCACGACCTCGATCGTGGATTTCGCGATCCAGTACCGCGGCCAGACCATGCGCCATGCACTGGACGACTGGCGGAAGCGCGCGGACGGCATGGCGGTGATCGACTACGGCTTCCACATGATCATCACCGAGCTGGAAGACGCCGGCCTGAGTGAGATGGACCGCATGGTCCGCGACGAAGGCATCACGAGCTTCAAGTTGTTCATGGCCTACCCCGGCGTGTTCATGGTGGATGACGCGACGATCTTCCGCGCGCTGCGGCGCACCGGCGGCAACGGCGGGCTCGTCTGCATGCACGCCGAGAACGGCGGCGTGATCGACGAGCTCGTGAAGGAGGCGCTGCGCAAGGGAGAGACGGCGCCGAAGTACCACGCGCTGACGCGTCCGCCCACGGCGGAAGGCGAGGCGACGGGGCGCGCCATCGCGCTCTCGGAGATGGCGGGCGTCCCCATCTACATCGTCCATCTGTCGGCCGCCCACGCGCTGGAGAAAGTGAAGCAGGCGCGCGACATGGGGCTGCCGGCGTATGCGGAAACCTGTCCGCAGTACCTGTTCCTCTCGTATGACAACTACGAGGAGCCGGGCTTCGAGGGATCCAAGTACGTGATGTCGCCGCCGCTGCGCGAGAAGTGGCACCAGGACGTCCTGTGGAAGGGGCTCGCGAAGAACGACCTGCAGGTCATCTCGACCGACCATTGTCCGTTCTGCATGTCGGAGAAGGCCCTCGGGAAAGATGACTTCAGCAAGATCCCCAACGGCGCACCCGGGATCGAGACGCGGCTGACGCTCGTCCACGACGGCGGGGTCCGGCCCGGCCGGATCACGATGAACCGGTTCGTGGAGCTGTGTTCGACGACCCCGGCGAAAATGTTCGGCCTGTTCCCCAGGAAGGGGACGATCGCCATCGGCAGCGACGCCGACCTCGTGGTGTTCGACCCGACGCGCACGGCCACGCTCAGCGTGAAAACGCTGCACATGAACGTGGACTACAACCCGTACGAGGGACGTACCGTGCAGGGGTCTCCGTCCACGGTGATCAGCAACGGCCAGGTCGTGATCGACGGCGACAGGTTCGTGGGGAAGAAGGGCGCGGGGCGGTTTCTGTCTCGAGGGCCTTCCCAAGCGCCGGCGGGACTGTAGGCAGCCCTAAAAGGGCTGAGCTACACGTATCGGGCTGTCGAGCCGAATAAAGAGATCACCGCAAAGGACGCTAAGGCCGCAGAGAACCTTTAAGGGTTTTTCCAAAAGAGCCTTTGCGCTCTTTGCGACCTCTGCGGTGAACCCGTGAGGTTAGGCAGCCCTAAAAGGGCTGCCTCTGTTCTACGACTTCTTCTCAGGGAACAGCGTCACCTTCACGTGGTTGGCCGGATTGAGATACCGCTTCGCGGCGTCCTGGATCAGCGCGGGCGTCAGCTTCTTGTAGTACTCCGTCAACGCGAAGAGTGAATCAACCGGCTCGCCGGACTGGTAGCGGCCGATCAGCTGCGACACCCAGTAGCCGTTCTGCTTTTGATTCGTCTCGTAATCCCGCAGCAGCTTTTCCCGGGTGTCGTTGACCTGTTTCTCCGTCGGGCCCTCGGCCTTCAGCAACTCCACCTGCGCGAAGACCGCCTTCACGAGCTCGTCGGTCCGTTCGGGCGCGCAGCTGAAGCTGATGCTCATGGTGTACTCCGGCGCGGGGATGCGCAGGTAGTTGGGCCTGGCGCTGACGCCGTAGGTGCCGCCGAGGTCTTCCCGGAGCGTCTCGTGCAGCCGCGTCTGGAGCACTTCGCCGAGCGCGCTGATGGCAATGCGCTCGTCCTGCGTGTACTGGAAATCACCGGTGAAGACGATCGCGGCCTGGCTCTTCGGCTCGACCCCCTTCTCGACCCGGCGCTCGGCCACTCCGCGCGCAAAGCGGATGCCGACGTCCTTCCAGGACTCCTTGCGGCCCGACGACGGCAGCGACCCGAGGTAACGCTCCACGAGCGGCTTCATGTCGGCCGGATCGAAGTTCCCGACGAACACGAACGTGAAGTCTCCCGCGTCGGCGAAACGGTTCTTGTAGAAGGCGATCGATTTCTCCAGGTTCATCCCTTCCACCATCTCGAGGCTCGGCATCTGGCGCCGCGGATGGTCGCCGGTGAGCAGGGTCGTGAGCGCCTCGCTGAACAGGAACCCGGGGTTGGCCCGCTGCAGCGGGATACTGGACTTCAGCGTCCCCTGCAGCACGCTGAACGCCGTCGCGTCGGCCCGCGGCTGCGTGAACCGCAGGTGGATCAACTGGAACATCGTCTCGAGGTCTTTCTTCGAGGCGGAACCGCTCAGGCCCTCTTCATAATCGCCGATGAAGGCCGAGGCCATCGCCGACTTGCCGGTCATCTTCTTGCGAAGCTCGACCTGGCTGAAGCGCCCGAGACCGCCCGCGCTCACGACCCCCGACGCGCTGCTGGCCGGCAGGTAGTCGGCGTCAGGCGCCAGTGACGATCCGCCATCGCTGCTCGCGCGGAACACGATCTCGTCTTCCTTGAAATCCGTCGGCTTCAGGACGACCTTCACGCCATTGGCCAGCTGCCATTCCGTAATGCCGAAGGCGGGTTTCGCCTCGGTCTTGACGACGGCGCCCGGTGAGGGAACGGTATCGAGCAGCGGCGCCTCATCAACCGTGTCAACGTAGGCCGTGATGGTCTTGCCGGCGACCGAGGCCAGCACCGTGGTGAGGGCCTTCTCGTCGGGAACCGCAAACCCCTCCTTTTCAGGCGCGCTCACCGTGATCACACGGCTGCTGTCGGGCACCCAGTTCTTCGCCAGGGCGTTGACCTCCGCCAGCGTGATCTCGGGCACGAAGCGCTGATAGAGCGCGAACTCGTAGGCGATGCCCGGAACGGTCTCGCGGTCGGTGACGTGCCGCACGAGCTCGCCGGCAATCGAGGCGGCCGGCGTGTTGTCCTTTTCCTTCATCGCGCGTTCGAGGCCGACCATGACGTTCTGCTTCGTGCGATCGAGCTCGCCGGGCGTGAACCCGAACCGGGCCACGCGATCGACCTCCGTGAAGAGGACGTCGAGCGTCTTCTCGATGGCATCCCCCTTCACGGCCGCGCTCAACGTCGAGACCGACTTGGTGCGGACGAACAGCCCGCGGCCGCCGCCGGCGCCAAGGAACGGCGCATCCGGTTTCTGGGCCAGCTCCGCGAACCGGGCACCCAGCATGTTGCTGAACAGCCGCTCGACGATCTGGCCGCGATAGGCGCCGGCCGTGCGCGGGTCGCGGACGTCGATCTTGCTGTAGACCGAGATCGAGGCCGACGGCGCTTCCTTGTCGGTCGCCACGGCGAAGAGCGTGCCCGGGTGGTCCGGCACCGGAAACGATGCCCGCGTCTTCGGTGCGGTGCGCGCGGGGATTTTCTCGAAATGGGCCCGGATCATCTTCTCGACGGCGGCCGGATCGAAGTCACCGACCGCGATCACGGTCATCAGGTCCGGGCGATACCAGTCCTTGTAGAACTGGATCAGCCGGTCGTGCGCGAACGTGTCGATCACCTCCATCGTGCCGATCGGGATCCGCTCGGCGTACCGGGACCCCTTGAGCATCACCGGGAGCTGCTTGTCCTGCATGCGCGCGCCGGCGCCGCGGCGCAGCCGCCACTCTTCCCGGATGACGCCCCGTTCCTTGTCGATCTCCGCCGGATCGAAGGCTTGCCCGTGGGCCCAGTCCTCGAGGATCAGAAACGAGCGATCGAGCACGTCCGGTTTGTCGGTGGGGACCTGCAGCATGTAGATCGTCTCGTCGAAGCTCGTCGAGGCGTTGACGCTCGGCCCGAATCGCATGCCGAGCGATTCGAGGAACGTCACGGTCTCCTGCTTGGGGAAGTGCTTCGTGCCGTTGAAGGCCATGTGCTCGACGAAGTGCGCGAGACCGAGCTGGTCGGCCTCTTCCACGATCGACCCGACATCCACCACGAGCCGCAGCTCCGCGCGCTTCTCCGGCTTCTTCGTCGTGCGGATGAAGTACCGCAGGCCGTTCTCGAACCGGCCCGTCGTGATCGCCGGATCGAGCGGAAGCTGCTGGTCGAGCGCGATGGTGGCCGGAGCGGCCGGCGCCGCCTGCGGGCCCGCCCACGCGGCACTGAGACCGGCCAGCAGGGCTGCGCCAGCGAACATCAACTGAAAACGGGGACGAAAACGCATGACGCCTCCAATAACCTGGCCGCGGAAAATCTTCAGGGAGGGGGTCGATTATACAATGCGCGCCATGACGACTCCCGAGACGGTGGGTCTGGCCGCCGACATCAGCGACAGCACCCGCTACAACGCCGATCTCGCACCGGTGCCGCCAGGCGGACGCACGTGGGGCACCTACGAGATCGCCGCCCTGTGGGTCGGCATGGCCGTGTGCATTCCCACCTACATGCTGGCCGCGGGTCTCGTGGCCGGCGGCATGAACTGGTGGCAGGCCGTCGCGACCATCACCCTCGGCAACGCCATCGTGCTGGTGCCGATGATGCTCACCGGGCATGCCGGGACGAAATACGGCATCCCGTTCCCGGTGCTCGCACGGGCGGCCTTCGGTCTGAGCGGATCCCACGTGCCGGCGCTCCTCAGGGCCGGCGTGGCCTGCGGATGGTTCGGTATTCAGACCTGGATCGGCGGCGCGGCACTCGACACGCTGCTCGGCATCGCGCTCCCCTTCTGGAGCGCGCTGCCCGCGCACATCTGGGTCAGTTTCGCTCTCTTCTGGTCGATGAACATCTACTTCATCGTGAAGGGCACCGAGTCAATCCGCGTCTTCGAGGCCTGGGCCGCCCCCGTCCTCCTGCTGATGGGCGTCGCGCTGCTCGGGTGGGCCATTTCGCAGGTCGGAGGCCTCGGTCCGATCTTCACGCAGCCCTCCCGATTCCAGACCAACGCGGAGTTCTTCGCCTTCTTCGTCCCGAGTCTCACCGGGATGGTCGGCTACTGGGCGACGCTGTCGATCAGCATTCCGGACTTCACACGCTACGCCACGTCGCAGCGCGCGCAGGTCGTCGGCCAGGCCATCGGATTGCCTCCGACGATGGCGTTGTTTTCGTTCATCGGGGTGGCGGTGGCCTCGGCGAGCGTGTTGATCTTCGGCGAAGCCATCTGGGATCCGGTCGCGCTGCTCTCACGGTTCGACAGCCCCTTCGTCATCCTGCTGTCGGTCTTCGCGCTGGCGGTCGCGACGCTCACCACGAACATCGCCGCGAACGTGGTGCCGCCGGCCAACGCCTTCGCCAACCTGTGGCCGCGCGGCATCTCGTTCACGACCGGCGGCATCATCACCGGCCTCATCGGGATCGCCATGATGCCGTGGAAGCTGCTCTCGGATTTCCAGGCCTACATCTTCGGATGGCTGGTGGGCTATTCAGGCCTGCTCGGGCCGGTCGCCGGCATCCTGATCGTCGACTACTGGGTGATCCGCCGGCGGACCCTGAACGTCCACGATCTCTACGTGGAGGGTGGCGAGTACCCCCTCGTCCACTGGCCGGCCATGATCGCGCTCGCGGCCGGCATTGGCCTCGCCCTCATCGGCCTTGTCGTGCCGTCACTGAGGATTTTGTACGACTATGCGTGGTTCGTCGGGTTCGGTGTGTCGGCGCTTCTCTACTTGCTGCTTGCGCGGCGGCCTGCGCGATAATTGGACCATGTGCCGCAACATCAAAACCCTCGCGAACTTTGCCCCGCCGGCCACCGACGAGGAGATCCGGGCCTCGGCCCTGCAGTTCGTGCGGAAGCTGAGCGGAACCGCGCGCCCCTCGAAAGCCAACGAGGAGGCCTTCGACCGGGCGGTCGATGAGGTCACGACAGCCGCCCATCGGCTGATCGTCTCGCTCAAGACGAGCGCGCCGCCGCGGGACCGCGAGGAAGAAGCGCGGAAGGCGAAGGCCCGGGCCGCTGTCAGATACGGACAGGGGCCGTAACCGGCATTTTTCATTTACCATCTACCATTTTCCATCGCCAGGCCGTCATTGACATCGGCCTGGCGAGCGAGGTGCCCGTGAGCGCGCAACCCAACTCCGAGACCGCACGCCGTCCTGGTCCGCTCGACCGTTTCCTCAACATCGTCGAAAAAGCCGGCAACACGCTGCCCGATCCGGCGGTCCTGTTCCTGATCGCGATGCTGCTCGTGTGGATCTTCAGCGCGCTGCTGGCGTCGGTGCAGTTCACCGAGATCGATCCCCGCAACCAGCAACCCATTCGCGTCATCAACCTGCTCACCGGCCCCGCGCTCGCCACCTTCCTGGCGACGATGGTGAACGTGTTCGTGAACTTCGCACCGCTGGGCGTCGTGCTGGTCGCGATGCTGGGCGTGGGCGTCGCCGAATCGGTCGGATTTCTGAACGCAGGCCTCAAGTGGATGCTCAACCTGACGCCGCGCGCATTGCTGACGCCGATGCTGATCCTCGTCGCGTGTCTGAGCCACACGGCGACCGACGCCGGCTACGTGCTGGTGATCCCGCTCGGCGGCGTCATCTTCTACACGGCCGGCCGTCATCCGCTGGCCGGGATCGCGGCGGCGTTCGCGGGCGTCTCCGGCGGGTTCAGCGCCAACTTCATCCCCTCGGGTATCGACCCGCTGCTCCAGGGATTCACGCAATCGGGCGCGCAGCTGATCGATCCCACCCGGCTCGTCAACCCGCTCAGCAACTGGTTCTTCATGAGCGCGTCGACGCTGCTCGTCGTGGGGCTCGGATGGTTCCTGACCGACAAGGTCATCGAGCCGCGGATGGCCGGTACCGCCGTCGACGGCGACACGGCCGACATGCCGAAGCTCGAGCCGCTCACCGCCGCAGAGCGGCGCGGACTCGCGGTCGGCGGCAGCGTCATGCTGCTGCTGCTCGCGGCGCTGGTGGCCGCGGCCTATCCGGCGACCTCCCCGCTGCGGTCGCCGGACGGGAAACTGACCGAGTTCACGGCGCCGATCATGCGATCGATCGTGCCGCTGATCTTCCTGCTGTTCCTGCTGCCGTCCATCGCGTACGGCTACGCGGCCGGCACGGTGAAGGGCCATCGCGACATCATCAAAGGCATGACGAAGGCCATGAGCCTCATGGGCTACTACATCGTCATGGCCTTCTTCGCGGCGCTGTTCACCTCCGAGTTCGGCCGGTCGAACCTTGGCGCGCTGGTCGCGTTGAAGGGGGCGACGTTCCTGCAGGCGATGGCGATGCCCGGGCAGGTCACGATTGTCGGCATCATCCTGGTCACCGCCACGGTGAACCTGCTGATTGGATCGGCGTCGGCCAAGTGGGCGCTCCTCGCGCCGATCTTCGTGCCGATGCTGATGCAGGTGGGAATCTCGCCGGAGCTCACGCAGGCGGCGTACCGCGTCGGCGACTCGACGACCAACATCATTACCCCCCTGATGCCGTACTTCCCGCTGGTCGTCGTCTTTTGCCAGCGTTATGTCCGCGGCGCCGGCATCGGCACGGTGGCGTCGATGATGCTGCCGTACTCGGTGACCTTCATCGTTTTGTGGACGCTGTTCCTTCTGGGCTACTGGGCGCTCGGCCTGCCGCTGGGCCTGCAGGCGCCGTATACCTACCCGGGATGACAGGAGTTTGACTTTCGGGGGGCCGTTACCTACAGTGGCGTCGTCCCGATAACCCCAGAACGGCCATGAACCTGCTGCCAGACGTCTCGGCGTTCACCGTCTTTCTCGCGATCTGCGCCACCGGCTTCCTCTTCCTCATGGTGGCGCTGATCTTCGGGGGGCTGTTCGACTTCTTCGAAGCCGACCACGATTTCGATGCCGGCGGTCCTGGATTCTTCAGCACCCGCGTGATGGCGGTCTTCGTCACGACGTTCGGCGGCGCCGGTGCCGTGGCGACCTACTACGGACTGTCGCCGATGCCGGCGTCGCTCGTCGGGTTTGTGACCGGACTCGTGTTCGGCGGCGCCATCTTCGCGCTGGCTCGGGTGCTCTATCAGCAGCAAGCCACCACCGAGGTCCGCTCGAGCGACCTCGTGGGCGCGGTCGGCCGCGTCGTCATCGCGATTCCGCCGGGCGGCGTCGGGCAGATCCGCGTCCGCCTCGGCGAAGAGCTGATGGACAAGATCGCGCGGACACGCGACGGCGCCGCCATCGCGGAAAACACCGCCGTCAAGGTGGATGAAGTCCTCGGCGAGACGGTCATCGTCACGCAACAGTGAAAGTCCAGGGGCCCCCATGACCGACAATATCCAGCTCGCATCGCTGATCCTCGCCATTCTCGGCGTCGTTCTATCGTTTTTCGCCGCAGCCTACCTGTTCAGCAGGAACTACATCAAGGTCTCGCCCAACGCGGTGGCGGTGCTCAGCGGCCGCAAGCGCAAGCTGCCAGACGGCCGGACGGTCGGCTACCGGATGGTGCGCGGCGGTGCCGCGCTGCGGATCCCGCTGCTCGAGAAAGTCGAGTATCTCCACCTGAACGTGATGACCATCCCGCTCGAGATCCGGCGGGCCTACACGCTCAAGGGCGTGCCGGTGTCGGTCAAGGCGGTGGCCAACGTGAAGATCCGCGGCGACGACTCGTCGCTGCAGGCGTCGGCCGAGCGCTTCCTCGGCATGACCCATGTCGAAGTGCAGAAGGTCATCTTCCAGACACTGGAAGGCCACCTCCGCTCGATCCTCGGCACGCTGACGGTCGAAGAAGTGAACAGCGACCGCCAGAGCTTCGCGCAGAAGCTGACGACCGAAGCGGCCGTCGATCTCGAGAAGATGGGCATCGGCGTCGACGTGCTCACGATCCAGGAGATCAGCGACGACGAGGGGTACCTCGACGCGCTCGGCAAGCGGCGGACGGCGGAGGTCAAGCGCGACGCGACGATCGGCGAGGCCGAAGCGCACCGCGATGCCAAGATCAAGTCGTCACAGGCGCTGCAGGAAGGGGAAAAGGCGAAGTTCCAGGCGGAGGCGGAAATCGCGCTCTCGTCGAGGGACTTCATGATCCGGCAGGCGCAGTATCAGGCCGAGATCGAGACGCAGAAGGCGCGCGCCGCGCAGGCGGGGCCGCTCTCGGAGGCCACCGCGCGGCAGGGGGTCGTCGCCGAGGAGGTCAAAGTCGAGCGGACGCGGACGCAGGAGCTGATCTCGGTACAGGAGCAGGAGGTCCTTCGCCGGCAGAAGGAGCTCGACGCGACGGTGATCAAGCCCGCGGAAGCGGACCGCCAGGCGGCGGTCGTTCGCGCGGAAGCCGCGAAGCAGTCGGCGATCCTCGAAGCCGAAGGGCGCCGGTCGGCCATGATCGCGATGGCGGAGGCGGAGCAGGAGAAGCTGAAGAAGGAAGGTGCCGGGCGCGCAGCGGCCGTCGAGGCGGAGGGCCGCGCCGAGGCCGCGAAGATCGAGGCGATCGGCCTCGCGCAGGCCAAGGCCATCGAGGCCCAGGGAACCGCGGAAGCCGCGGCGATCCTGCGGAAAGCGGAGGCGTGGAAAGAGTTCAACGACGCCGCGCGCCTGCAGACGATCCTCGAGAAGCTCCCGGCGATCATCGAAGCGTCCACCGGCGTGTTCGCCGCCATCGCCGCGCCGATGGGGAACATCGACAAGCTCGTGATGATCGATCAGGGCGGGGGGAGCGGGGAGAACGGCGGCACGAGTCTCGGACGCCTGGCGCAGACGAGCCCCGCGATCGTGTTCAACCTGCTCCAGCAACTGCAAGCGCTCGGCCTGGACGTCCCCACGGTCCTGCAGCAACTGGGGATCAACCCGGCAGCCGTGACGGCCGCGACCGCATCGGCCGCACCGCCCGTGGTCGCAGCGGTGGTCGCGCCGCCCAAGCTCGATTAGTCAGCGCAGTCACGGAGTCACCGCAAAGCGCGCAAAGAGCGCAGAGACATTCGATTACTCTGCGTTCCTGGCGTCCTCTCTGCGGTGAACCGTGGCAGCCCGCCCGTGTTGAACCGTGGCCTCAGGCGGCCGGACGCTCGATCCGCGCTCTCAGCGACGCGATCGCCGCCGTGATCTCGCGCAGCTCCTCGTCGATGGCCCTCAGCTTGTCCCCCTCGGCGCGGACGAATCGGCTGTAGGGCGCGATCCCTTCACGGATACGATCGCCGCTCCGCTGGATCTCGGTCGAGAACTGCGTCCGGAGCGCCTCCGACAGACGCTTGCGCACATCGGCGATCTTCGCGCGCATTTCGGTCTTGGCCTTCTGGCGCTTGGCGGGAAGGATGAAGAATCCAATCGCCGCGACGACGGAGGCCAGGATGATCCCCGTCACGTCGGCGGCGGCCGTCGTGGCGGCGATGGTGATGATCGTGCCGAGACCCAGGGCCGTGGCTCCGGCGGCAGCGGCCGCCGCCACCGCATTGCGTGCGTTGTCGGCCAGCTGCTGCGCCTCGCGCTTGCGATCGTACGAGTCCACCACGCGCTGCGTCTCGCGGCTGACGGAGTCGATCATGCGCGTCCGGTCGTAGTGAAACTGACCGGCGTCTTCGCCGACGATCCGGTCGCGATACTGACGCCGCCGCTCGGCGAGATGCGAGGTGACCCCCTGCCACTGTCGCAGGTCGGCCGCGACCAGCCAGTCCACGAGCTCCCCCACCTTGCGCTCGATCTGCTGCGGGGTGTCGGCGACGACCTGCTGCTCGAAACCCTGCTGCACGCGGCTCCGGTTGAGGAGGTCCAAGACCCGGCCGATGCGGATCGTCTCGTCGAAGTAGTCCTGGCCCCGCCGCTCCATCTCCAGCAGGATCTTGTCGATGTCGGCCATCCGGAACTCGAAGTCGCGCATCAGGTCCTGCTGGTACACCGAGAGCTGGCGGTCGACTTCCTCCAGCGTGGCGAAGTCATCCGTCAGCAGCCCCAGGCGCTCGGTGACGATGACCGCGTGACGTTCGGTGATCGCACTCCCGACGCCCAGCGGGTTGAGGAGCTTGAGGTGCACCCGGCCCGGGGCGTCCAGGGAGGACGCGATGTAAGCCTCGAGGGCCTGGAAGCCGCTCGCCGTCCACAGCGACGGGTCCCCCTGCTTCGCCTTCAGCGCGAGCCGCGCGCTCACCGGGAAGATTTCCGGACTGAACCCGAGCAGCGACTTCGCGCTGTCGGCGACGAAGCTCCGGACCTCTTCGACCTCCTTTTCGTTCGCCAGGATATCGACCTTGTTGATGACGATCACGACCTTCTTGCCCCAGCCGCGCACCAGCTCGAGGAACGCGCGCTCGGTCTCGGTGAACGGACGGTCGGCGGACGTGACGAAGAGCACCATGTCGGACCGAGGCACGAACTCCGAGGTGATCGCCTCGTGCTCGCGGATGATCGCATTGGTGCCTGGCGTATCGACGATGTGGATATCGCGGAGGATCTCTGCGGGCGCGGTGATGACGTGCAGCGCGGCGTCCTTCACATGGCGGCTGGCCGTTTCGCCGTACTGCAGAACGTTGATCTGCGCCGTCGTCGGGGTCACACCTTCCAGGGCGACCGGACTGCCCACCAGGGCGTTGATGAACGCGCTCTTGCCGGCATTGAACTCGCCGACGATGACGAGCAGGAACAGCTCGTCGAGCTGGGCGATCGAGCGCTCGAGCGCCGACTGATGGTCAGGCGCCGCGTCGAACTTGACCAGCGCGCGCTGCAGCCGGGAAAGGATCTGCCGCTCTTCCTTCAGCAGCTCGTCCTGTGTCGGGTCGAGGATCTTCGCCAGCATCAAGGGGAATTGTGCCGCAAAACAGGGGCCAGCCGCCGCGCCGACGGTTACGGGCGGTTTTGAAGGACGGACGGGGCGGGGGCCGCGGGAGCGGCTGAGTTGGCGGCCCAGTTGGTGTGCGGTTTCTGGTTCTCGACAAGCCACCCGTAGACCAGCTCGCCGTACGTCCGCCACCGCATTTCCCTACGGGCGTAAAACGGCCGCAAAGCCTGCTGAAGCTCCGGCAGCCGGTAGAACGGCACCCCCGGAAAGTAGTGGTGCTCGAGGTGATAGTTGGAATTGAGGAACACGAAGTCCCAGAACCAGCTCCCGCGCATCAGCGTGCCCCACTTCGCCGGATCGGCAGGATCGATGTCGTAATGCTGGCCGAGGCGGTTCAGCGTGAAGGCGACCGGGAAGACGAAAAAGACCGGGATGATGCTCGTGCGCAGCGCCGGGTAGAAGCCGAATAAATACCACAGCGCTGCCAGGGCGCCCAGGTGGAAGGCGATCGACAGCGTGCGCTCGAATGCGATCCGCTGCTGCAGCTCAACCGGATAGGTGGCCGACTCGATCCGCGCGGCCCGGAAGTAGATCGGGAACAGCGCCGGCGTGCAGTAGAGCAGCTTGTACCACCGCTTGTTCTTCTTGGGAGACAGGTGCGCCCGCTTGGGATCGTCCTCGTCCGATCCCAGCTCCGCGTGGTGGTCCAGGTGCCAGCGCGTGAACTGGCTCGCGGAGATCCCGCTCGGGACGGCATAGAGAA
>JBBECO010000216.1:0-2372 GCA_040881785.1 Vicinamibacterales bacterium | reverse complement strand
TGACGGTGACGACAGGACGCGTGCGCGACGGAATGACGTCGCTCAGGGGAAACATGCCGCTCTATGGTACTGCCGCGGCTGCTTCCCTAAATTTCGACCTGCTCCCCCAGCTCCACGACGCGGTCCGGCGGGATCCCGAAGTAGGCCGTGGCGGTGGTGGCGTTGCGCGAAATGATCGCGAACAGCCGCTCGCGCCACGGGGCCATGCCCGGACGGCTGGTGGCGATGATCGTCTCGCGCCCCAGGAAGTACGTCGTCTCTTTCGGATCGACAGGCGCAATGCCACGCTCGATCCCGCCTTCGAGCGCCTGCGGGACGTTCGGCTCCTCCATGAAGCCGTAGTACAACTTGACGCGGTAGAGCCCGTGGCCCAGCACCTCGACGTCGATGCGCTGATCCTCCGGAACGTGGGGCACCTGCTGCGTCTTGACGGTCACGAAGATGACCCGCTCGTGGAGCACCTTGTTGTGCTCGATGTTGTGCCGCAGCGCAGTCGGCGTCCGCGAGGCGGTGCCATTCATGAAAATCGCCGTTCCCGCGACCCGCGTCACGCTGCCCGTGACCTCCCGCAGGAAATCCTCGAGAGGCCTGGCCTCTTTCTGGATGCGTTCGGCGAGCACTCGCCGGCCCCCTTTCCACGTGGTCATGACGGCGTAAATCAGACCGGCCAGCAGCAAGGGCAGCCAGCCCCCATGCGCCACCTTGATGATGTTGGCGCCGAAAAACGCCAGATCCACGATCAGGAACGCGGCCGCGACGGTCCCCGCCGCCATCGCACTCCAACCCCAACGCTCCCGCGCGACGACGTAGAGCAGTAACGTCGTGATCACCATGGTGGACGTCACGGCCACGCCGTAGGCAGCCGCCAGATTGCTCGACGTCCGGAAGCCCAGCACGATCAGGATGCAGCCGACCATCAGGGCCCAGTTGATGCCGCCGATGTAGATCTGGCCGTACTCGCGGGTCGACGTGTGCTCGATCTTGATCCGTGGACTGAAGCCGAGTTGAACGGCCTGCATCGTGAGCGAGTAGGCGCCCGAGATCACGGCCTGGGAGGCAATGACCGCCGCGGCCACCGCGAGCACGATCATCGGGTAGATGGCCCACGCCGGCGCGAGCCGATAGAACGGGTTTTCCGCCGCCGAGGGGTCCTCCAGCAGCAGGGCCCCCTGCCCGAAGTAGTTGAGCAGCAGCGAGGGCAGCACGATCAGGAACCAGTCGATCCGCAGCGGACGCGTGCCGAAGTGCCCCATGTCCGCATACATCGCTTCGCCGCCCGTCACCACGAGAAACACCGATCCCAGGACCAGGTACCCGTGCCAGCCCGTGTCCAGAAAGAACCGGATCCCGTACACCGGGTTGATCGCGGCCAGCACCGACGGGTATCGCAGGATCTGCATCAGACCCAGCAGCGCGAGCACGGCGAACCACAGGAGCGTCACCGGTCCGAACACTTTGCCGACGCCGGCGGTTCCGCGGCGCTGAAACAGGAACAGGGCGATGATGATGACGATCGTGATCGGGACAACGAAGGGCTGCAGCACGGGTGTCGCCACGCTCAGGCCTTCCATCGCGCCAAGGACGGAGATGGCCGGCGTGATGATCCCGTCGCCATACAGCAGCGCCGCGCCGAAAATGCCGATCAGGATCAGAAACGAGCGCTCCTGTCTGCCCGAGGGCTTGATGGGGGTCGCCAGCGCGGTGAGCGCGAGAATGCCCCCCTCGCCCTGGTTGTCGGCACGGAGCACGAAGACGAGGTATTTGATCGAGATGACGACGATGAGTGCCCAGAAGATCAGCGAGAGCACGCCGAGCACGTGGTCATGCGTCGGCGCGACCGCGTGGGGGCCATGGAAGCATTCGCGGATGGCGTAGAGCGGGCTGGTGCCGATGTCGCCATACACGACACCGAGAGCAACGAGGGAGAGCGTGGCCAGGTAGCGCCCGCGCGGGGACGGTGCCTGAACCGCTGCAACGACCGCCATGATCGAGGCCTCGAAGTCGCTCGCTCTGGACGGCCCGAAAGACAAACAGCCACAGCGCGCACGGCGTCTGTGGCTGCAACTGCCAGAGGTGCGCTTCCGTTACGCCGGCGGGGTTAGCTGACGGGCTCGGACTCGGAAGTGTCCTATGGCGTCGATCGCCAATACGCCCCGGAAGGCTCAGGCCTTCTGTTGGGTCCCCCGCTCCTCGCGCATGACGCGAGAACTAGGCAACGCCCACACTACGCCTGCTCAACCCGGGGTGTCAACTCCGCTGAGGCGTCTCAACGCGAGATGGAAATGTCCCTGTCCTCGTGTGCTACTCTGACACTTCGATGAGCTTGGCTTGGCTTCGCCGTTCGTCGCGCGCGGTCGCCGCGATCATCCTGC
>JBBECO010000215.1:0-15422 GCA_040881785.1 Vicinamibacterales bacterium | reverse complement strand
GCGGCAAGAGGCTAAATGTGCCGGCAACCACGGAGATTAGCCAAAATGAAAAATCCTGTGTTTCAAGGTGCGCAGCTTGGGCGTAAATCCGGTTCAGGTATGCCTGGTTCAAAAGAGCAGCGACATACAGAAGCGATCGGCCGAAGAACGCGAGAAGCGGGTTGAGCAAGTACAGAAACAGAAAGCTCGCCACAAGGCTGGCAATAACGCCGGCGCCATGTCGTCTGGTGAACCGCCCGATTGATGGACGGTCGCTGGCATCGTGATCTTCGGCCATTGTGTTTGGAGGGCCTCTTCCAATCCGCCTAACGATAAATGTTGTACTCCTTTCGCTTGGATTTGTGCGCTGGTTTGGCTGGAGTGCCAACTGCGCAGTGATAAACGATGCCCTGAAAAGCTTACTAGACGCGCGCCGTGTCTAGTGCAGTTCAGGACAGGAGTGCTTTCGGGTCAACCTTTGGGGCCGTAACACGCCGCGCGGGTGTGCGGCAGGTCCGTGTTCACCCTGTTGCGCCAAATTCAGGCCGATTTCACGTCCCCGAACGCCCGCCAGTAACGAGCGTGTTACGGGTATACGGTCCCAGAGGGTAGCACCGTCGCGCCGATAACGCCCCACAGGTGCTCGGCGAGGGTGTTGCCGCTCATGTAAAGCCGCGTATTACGACTGTTGGGGGCGGCACGCTCAAGGGGATGACGGACCGCGGGTTCTGAGAACGGGCGTTATGCTAACCGCGACACCGCCCTAATCCAGAGCGTTTTTCGGTTGGCGGCGCGGCGCGCAAGTGCTGCATGTGGGGACGAGGTGGCCTCGCCGCGCCGGTGACTGAAAAACGGATTGGGCTAAACCGTAGGCCGGATGATGGGGCCTATGCGCTTGCGATGTGGTTCTCGAGACTCGGGTCAGACTTGGGTCAGACCCCGTCTAACCGCGCAGCAAGACGCGCAGGTGGTCGGCGATCGCCTTTGGATCTCCCTGGAGGCCGCCGCCCTGCGCGAGCTCGGGACGTCCACCCCCCTTGCCGCCGAACGTCGCCGTGAGCTGCTTCAGGACGGCGCCGCAATCCGTCGTCCGATCCGCGCTCCGCGCGAGGACGACGGCGAACGGTGGCGGACCACCGAGGAGGGCGGCGACCAGGCCAGGACGCGCCGCGATGGCGGTCGCGATGCCCTTCAAGCCGTTCTGATCCCAGCCGTCCAGCGCGGCGACGACGACGCCGTCGATCGCGGAGGCTGCCAGGGCAGCCCCCTCGTGACCGGCGAGTTTCAACTGCAGGTCCTTGACCTGCCGCCGTTCCTCTTTCGCCTCAACCTGAAGGCGCTCGATGCCGGCCGGGATCTCGTCCTGCATCACGGACAGCAGCCTCGCACCGTCCGTCACCACGTCGCGCAGGCGCCGGTGCGCGCGGAGGGCACGCCCGCCGCACACGAAGCCGACGCGCATGCCGCCTTTGAACCGCTCCCATCCAGCCACGGCAATGATGCCGATGGCGCCCGTGCGCGCGACATGGGTGCCGCCGCATCCGGAAAGATCGTAGCCCTCGACGTCGATCAGCCGCAGCGTGCCTTCGCGGGCGGGCGGCTTGCGCAACGGCAGCGCCGCCGCCTCGGTTGCGTCGACGAAGCGGATCGTCACAGGACGGTCTTCCCATACGATCCGGTTGGCATCCTCTTCCGCCCTGGCGATCTCCTGTGGCGTGACCTCGCGCGCGAGGTCGATCGTCGCGCCATCCGCGCCAAGGTGAAAGCTCTCCGTTCGCGCGTGCAGCAGCGTCTCGAAGGCCGCCGACAGCACGTGCTGCCCGGTGTGCTGCTGCATGTGATCGAAGCGGCGGGTCCAGTCAACCCGCCCCTCCACCGATGCGCCCTCCGTCAGCGTTCCCTCGACGACGTGGCGAACATCGCCGTCCTCGTCGTCAACGACATCGATCACCCGCGCGCCGCCGAGCGTGCCGGTGTCGAAGGGCTGTCCGCCCGAGGTTGGATAGAAGGCGGTGCGATCGAGGCGAACGTTCTGACGCCCGTCGACGATGTCGACATGCGTCACGCGCGCCTCGAACTGGGCGAGGGCTGGATCCTCGTAGTAAAGCCGCTCTGTCATTTCATGATCGGATCGTGAAGGCCGGCTTCGGCAAAGCCTTTCGCCCGCAGCCGGCAGCTGTCGCAGTGCCCGCACGGGCGTCCCTCTGTCGTCGGTGCGTAGCAACTATGGGTCAAGCCGTAGTCGAGACCAAGCTCCCCGCCGAGCCTGATGATCTCGGCCTTGGAGAGATGCAGCAGCGGCGCGAGCACGCGGAAGGGCCGCCCTTCGACGCCGGCGCGCGTCGCCAGCGAAGCCAGCCGCGCGAACGCATCGAGATACTCGGGACGGCAATCGGGATAGCCGGAATAGTCGAGGGCGTTGACGCCGATGACGATCGCTTCGCTTCCGGTGACTTCAGCCCAGGCCAGTGCGAGCGAGAGGAAGATCGTATTTCTCGCCGGCACGTAGGTGGACGGGATCTCACCGGCATCGGTGTGCGTCTCGCCGTCGAGTGCGGGGCGGTCTTTCGGGACGGCTCCTTCGCCCACCAGCGAGGATCCGCCGAATGCGGCAAGATCGACGTCCAGTTCGATGTGCCGCGAGACGCCCACAGCCTTCGCGACGGCGCGCGCCGACTCGATCTCGCGTGCGTGCGTCTGTCCGTAGCTGACGGTGAGCGCGAACAGCTCGTAGCCGTCCCGTTTCGCCACGGCAGCCGCCGTGTAGGAGTCGAGCCCGCCGCTGAGCAGTACCACCGCCTTCATACGCCGCGCGTCTCGGGATCCCAGACGTACTTGTGGACCTGGAGTTGCAGCCGCACGCCGAGGCGATCCTCGAGGATCCATTCGGCGAGCCGCTTCGGCTCGAGCACGCCGTGAACGGGAGAAAAGTGCACGGCGGCGACTCGGCCGATCAATCCGTGCTTCGCGACGACCTCTCTGGCGAAGTCGTAATCGTCCCGGTCCTTGATGACGAATTTCACTTCGTCGGTCGCGACCAGGCGATCCATGTTCGTCCAGTCGTTGCGGTGGGACTCGCCGCTCCCGGGGCATTTGACGTCCATGACGCGAATCACGCCCGCGGGAACCTGCTCGATACTCAGGTGTCCGCCCGTTTCGAGCATCACCGTCAACCCCTCGTCCAGAAACCGCTGCATGAGGGGGTACACGTTCTTCTGCAGCAGGGGCTCGCCGCCGGTGATCTCGACCACGGGGCACGCGAAGGCCTTCACCTGGGCCACGATGTCGTCGAGCGACATCTTCCGGCCTTCCGCGAACGCATAGGGCGTGTCGCACCACGAACAGCGGAGGTCGCAGGCCGTCAGCCGGACGAACACGCAGCGCCGGCCCGCCTGGGTCGACTCCCCCTGGATCGAATGGAAGATCTCGTTGATCGTGAGCACGGCCGTTTCAATTGTACGGCAGCGTAGAATCAGGCTATGGCCAAGCCCACCTTCTTCTGGAAACCGACGTGAACGACCTGCCGCAACGCCAGAAGTTTTCTGGAGCAGCAGGGCATCGACGTCGACGAGCGCGACATCAACAAGAACCCGCCGGACCGGGCCTTCCTGGAACGGCACGTGGACGCGGAGCACTTCCTCGATTTCGTGAGCCGCCGCAGCCCCGTCTTCAAGACCCGTCCGCTGCCGACGTCGAAGAAGCAAGCGATCGACCTGATGGTGCAGCAGCCGAACCTCATCCGACGTCCGGTGCTGGTGCGCGGATCGAAAGCGATTTTCGGCTTTGACAAACAGCAATACGAGCAGGCCTGAGCCGTCAGGCCCGTCCATCAGGATCGGGACGTCGGGCTGGAGCTATCCCACCGGCGAGGGCACGTGGAACGGCATCTTCTACCCGCGCGCCGGGCAGCGGCCGCGCGGCCGGGGCAGGTTCGACGAGCTGCGGTTCTACGCCGAGCATTTCGACACGGTGGAGGTGAACTCCACCTTCTACCGCGTCCCGTCGCCCGCCACGGCGGCGAGCTGGGCGAAGCGGACGCCGCCGGACTTCGAGTTCGCGCTGAAGCTGTTTCAGAAGTTCACGCACCCGGAGATGTTCCACAAGGCGACCGGCGCCGATCCGCTCGACCTCGGCCGGAAGGACGTGGACGAATTTCGCGCGGCGATCGACCCGCTGGCGTCGGCTGGCAAGCTCGGACCGCTGCTGGCGCAGTTCCCCGCGAGCTTCACGAGCGAACCGGATACACGTGGCTATCTCGAGTGGCTGCTCCAGCAGTTCCGCGAATACGAGGTCGCCGTGGAACTGCGGCACCGGAGCTGGAGCGACCGGCCCGAAGAGACGATGACCGTGCTGGCGGAGTTCGGCGCGGCGTGGACGCAGATCGACGAGCCCAAGTTCCGGTTCTCGATCCGCCAGAACCTGCTGCCGAACGTGAAGACGTTCTATTACCTGCGCCTGCATGGCCGGAACGCCGCGCAGTGGTGGTCGCACGAGAAGTCAGAGGATCGCTACAACTACCTCTATTCGGCGAGCGAGCTCGAGCCGTTTGCGGACGCGGTGGAGGAAGCCACCCGGCGCGAGGTGAAGAAGGCCTACCTGTATGCGAACAACCACTTCTCGGCGAAGTCGGTGGCCAACGCCGCGATCCTGAAGCATCAACTGGGGCAGGATCTGCCGGGCGAGTATCCGGAGGAGATGGTCGAGCGCTATTCGGACCTGAGGGGGCTCGTGAAGATCGCTAATCCCTAATCGCTGATCGCTAATCCCGAATCCCGAATCCCGATCTCGGATCCCGGATCCCTGATCAGCGATCCGTGTGATCCGTGATCCGGGATCAGCGATTAGAGATTAGAGGGATCAGCGATTAGCGATTAGAGATTAGCCCCCCCCCGCTACTCCTTCACCGTCGCCTTCTTGAGAATGTCGCCCCGCTCGATGCGGTCGGCAATACCGATGCCGCTGATCACGCGGCCGAAGACAGTGTACTTGGCATCGAGACCCGGGTCGTTGCGCAGCATGATGTAGAACTGGCTGTCGGCTGCGCGCGGATCGTTGCCCGCATACGCCATCGCGACGGCCCCCCGCACGTGCCGGCGCTTCTTCGTGATTTCCGACGCGCCGATCGGCGTGCCGGACCCGGAGCGTCCCCACCAGTCCTTCAGCTGCATGTTGCGTGTCTGGGGATCGCCGATCTGGATCAGGAACTTCGGCTCCGCCCGGTGAAACCGCAGGCCGGTATAGAAATTCTTTTTCACGAGCTCGAGGATCCGCGCCACCGTCTTCGGAGCCTCCTCCGGATAGGTCTCGAACTCGATGGTCCCCTTCACCGTCTCCAGGACGATGATCGGTCCGGCGCCGGGAGATTTCTCCTGCGCCGACGTGTCGGCGGCGAACATTCCGGCAGCCAGCACCCAGCACGCGGCACTCAGCACCAAGCACCCGGCACCCAGCACTTTCAGCACCTTCATCGCTTCTTCCCCACTTTCACCACACCGAGTTTCGGGCACACGTCCGCGAGCACGCACTCGTTACACAGAGGATAAACCGGCCGGCAGACGTTCTGACCCCACGTGACGAGATACAGGTTGATGAGGGGCCACCACTTCCGGTGGGCCGCCGCGTAGAGCGCGCGCTCCGTCTCGTCAGGCGTGCGGGTCTTCGCCCATCCCAGCCGGTTCGAAATCCGGTGGACATGCGTATCCACGCAGATGTTGTCCTGGCTCCGGTGCGCGAGGATCAGGACCAGGTTGGCGGTTTTTCGGCCGACGCCCGGCAGCGTCAGCAGCTCCTCCATCGTGGAGGGGACGCGTCCGCCGAACCGGTTCACGATCTGCTCGCACGTCCGTTTCACGTGCACCGCCTTGGTCCGATAGAAACTCACGGGGTAGATCAGCGTCTCGATCTGCTTCACCGTGAGTTTCAGCATCGTACGGGGCGTGCGCGCCACCGTGAAGAGGCGGTCCGAGGCGGCCGCCGTGACGGCGTCCTTCGTCTGAGCCGACAGCAGGGTGGCGATCAGGACCTGGAATGGATCTTCCTCCTGGTCCTGCGCGATCTTCTCGACCGCCGGTTCGTCGAGGCCGTCGATGGCCTTCGCGAGCCGCCGCATCACGACCGCAACGCGTCCGCGCGGCACGATCGGCTGAACGGGGATCTTCAGTGGCCGTGGGACTGGCAAAATCCGCAATGGTTGCACGTGACACACGGCTCGATCAGGCACGGGCCGTCGGATTCCGGAAGCTGATAGCGGTACTGGCTGGGATGCGGCGCGAGAAACGACGCCGGGGACGTGAACGGCGGCGCCGGCCGCGGCGGCTGGGCGCCCAGATGTCTCGCCACGGATTCCCGGATCAACGCGCGCAGCGCCTCTTCGTTCATCACTCGTCCCTGTAGTCCACTTCGTCCACGATTCCGATGATGGCCGCGTCAACCGCGGCTCCCTTCTTCCCGAGCGCGTCCCCCGCCGCCTTGCCTTCGATCACCAGGAGCACGCGCTCGCCGATACCCGCGCCGACCGAGTCGATGGCGAGCACGGCCGCGCCGCGCGCCGTGCCCTCGAGCGTCATCGGCTGCACCAGCAGCAGCTTCGCCCCTTCGAGCTTCCGGTTCTTCTGGGTCGCGACGATCGTGCCGACCACGCGGCCGATCTGCATGTCAGGTTCCCGGTTCCGGAGCAGCTCCCGGCACGTGCCGCTCGTCCACGATCCCCACGATGGTGGCATCGGCAGGCGGTTCACCGGGATAGAAGGGAAAGGCCGCTTCGCGTCCGCGGACGTAGAAGACGTCCTCGCCGACACCCGCGCCGACCGAATCGAGCGCCACGAGCGTGCGGCCCGCATCGCGGCCCGACGTGTCGATCGGCTGGAGGACGAGGAGAGGGATGCCGTGCAGGTGAGGATCCTTGACGGAGGCGACGACTTCGCCGATCACGCGGGCGAGCTGCACGGGCTAGTCCTTGACCTGCACGGTGTCCACGATGCCGACCACCGCCGCATCGACCGGACAGTCCTTCAGGCCCGACGCCATCCGCGCCGAGCTGCCGCTGACGATCAGGACCGTCTCGCCGAAACCGGCGTCCACCGTGTCCACCGCGACCAGGTAGCTGCCTTCGGCTTTGCCATGGGGATCCATCGGTCGCGCGATCAGCAGCTTGTTGCTCACGAGCCGCTCGTCCTTGCGCGTCGCAACGACGGTCCCCACGATCTTGGCCAGGATCATTTCACACCGGGGGGCTTCGCCCCGCCGGTCCCCCCTACACGCTCATTCGCGGGCACCCGCTTCGCTGCCCGCTCCACTCGCGTGGCTCCCTCGCGCAGCTCGGTCGTCGTCGTCACTTTGTGTTCGTCGTGGCCTTGCCGATCGGCAGCGCGTTCTCGAGCTCGGCGTGCGGGCGCGGAATGACGTGCACCGACACGAGTTCGCCCACGCGCCGCGCGGCGGCGGCCCCGGCATCGGTCGCGGCCTTCACCGCGGCGACGTCCCCGCGGACGATCGCCGTCACGTAGCCGGCCCCGATCTTCTCCCAGCCGACCAGCGTGACCTTGGCGGCCTTGACCATGGCGTCGGCCGCTTCGATCATCGCGACCAGACCCTTGGTCTCGATCATGCCTAATGCCTCACCCATTTACAGCCTCCTGACACGCCCGACCTGAAGGTCGGGCCTACCGCAAATTTTTTATGGCTTCCTCGATCAACGCCGTGAGTTCGCCGTATGTTAGCCGAATTTCTTCGTCCGCACCCGCCGGCCGTCCGCCGGGCACGGGACGACTGCCCGACGGCGGCGCAAACACCGTCTGGCATTCGACCTGCCCCTGTGGCTCCTGTTCCGGATCCGTGCAGATCGGCGCCGGCGACGCAATGCCGTACATGCCGCGCAGCCCCTGCAGGCGCACCACCTCATCGCGCGACAGCAGCCGCTCGCCGCCGAGCATCCGCGCCACGAAGCTGATGTTGGCGAAGTGCTCGATCGTCTCCATCTTGTAGTACGCGGAGAACAGGTCCGCGCCGAGCGTCAGCGCGCCGTGGTTCGCGAGCAGCATCCCGTCGTGCGCCTTCACGTACTTCCGGACCGCCTCCGGCAGCGCCTTCGTGGACGGTGTCGCGTACTCCGCAATCGGCACGCTCCCCAGTGTCGTCACCACCTCCGCCAACACCGCGCGGTCCAGGGGAATGCCCGCGACCGCAAACGCGGTGGCCACGGGCGGATGCGCATGGACGACGGCGTTGACGTCGGGCCGCTGCCGGTACACCTCGAGATGCATCTGCATCTCCGACGAAGGATCCCGCTCGCCGGCGAGCTTCGTTCCCTCGAGGTCGGTGATGCACATCATGGACGGCTCCATGAAGCCCTTGCAGACGCTCCGCGGCGTCATGAGCAGGCGGCCAGGATCGAGGCGCACGCTGATGTTGCCGTCGTTCGACGCCGTATATCCGCGCGCGTACATACGACGCCCGACTTCGACGATGTCGGCCCGCAGCTGCGCTTCGGTAGCCATCCCTTATCGTCCGCCGTAGTCCTGGCGGCACTTCTCCGAGCAGAAGTACCGCGTATTGGAGCCGCTGCCGGACGTCAGCGCCTTCGACGGCAGCACGAAGGTACCGCAGACCGGGTCGCGCACGAGCCCGACGCTCTGACCGCGGCTACCGGGCGGCTGATAGCCCATCCCGACGAACAGGCCCTTCAGCGCGCTCCACAGCAGCCGCCAGAGCACGTACGCCAGGACGAGAAAGAGCAGCCAGCGAACCATGCCGTCAGTTCGAGGACCCCGGCGGCTTCGCCGTCGTCCCGCCGCCGCTGGCGTCAGGATGGGCGGCGCGGATCCCGTCGAGCCCCTGTTTCGCCCGCGCGGCCTCTTCGCTGTTCGGCGCGACCTCGATGACACGCTGCCAGGCCTTCGCCGCGCCTTCGAGATCCTGCTTGCCCCAGGCCCGCACCACGCCCACGTTGAGCAGCGTCTTCGAGTGCGACGGATCGATCGCGAGCGACCGATCGAACTGCTCGAGCGCGCGATCGGGCTGATTCGTGTAGTAGTAGGCGATCCCGAGATCGGTGCTGACGTTGACGTTCTTCGCGTCGAGCTCGAGCGCCGCCGTATACCAGCGGATCGCATCGTCGAACCGCTCGCTGTCGAAGTACAGATTGCCGAGCTGCACGCGCGGTTCGGGGTTCCGTGGCTCGTTGTTCGCGAGCGTCTGCAGTTCCGCGGCGCGTTTCTCGTCGAGCGCGGGCGCGGCCGGCTGCTGCGCGTCCGCCGCCGACGCCTGCGCGGCCGGCGCCGCCGCCGGCGCCGAGGAGACCCCCTGCTGGGTGCCGATGATCCACCCACCGATGAGGCCCAGCAACACCCCGGCGATACCCATCACGAACGATTCTTTGTGCATTGGATGACTTTCCGGACCCTTCGGACCCTTCGGACCTTCTCTATTGTAGCGTTCGCTGGAACCACGCCACCAGGGCCGGCCCAAGCTCCGGGGCACGGCCCAGCATGTTCGTGCCGTGCCCGGCTGCCGTCAGCGTGAGCAGCTCCCGGATGCCGCCACCGGCCTTCTGCAGATCGAGGACCGACCGCGTGGCATAGGGATCATCGTCGCTGGCCACCAGCAGGACGGGACGACTTCCGTACTTCCGGACGGCCGCTTCAATACGCAGCCCGCGGTAATCGAGCGAGGGCGACAGCAGGGCGAGGCTCACGATCGTGGGGTCGTCGGCGGCCGCCAGCGCGGCGAGGTTCGCGCCCATGGATGCGCCGGCCAGGCCGATGCGGCCGGGCTGGACGTCACCGCGCGCCGACAGGAAGCGGCGCGCCGCCTCGACATCGCGCACCAGCGTCGAATGGTTGCGGGTGTCTCCCGTCGGGCCGTTCCACTCCGAGCTGCCGTGCCCGCGAAGGTCGAGCGCCAGCGCGCCGATGCCGGCGCCGGACAGGCGCGACGCCAGCCCGTCCCAGTCGCGGCGGGACCGCCCCAGCATGTGCACGAGGATGACCGCTGGCCCGGGCCGGAAGAAGGGCTCGTGCCACGTCGCGCTGATCGTCACGCCGTCCACCGTGCGGAACGACACGCGCTGCGTGCGCGCCTCGAGCGAGATGCAGAGCATGGCCAGCATGGCCGCCGCCAGCGCCAGCCTCAGTCGCATTCCGTCAGCGCCCGAGCAGCGCCACCATGTCGCGGACGGCCCGGTCCATACCCGCGAGCGACGCCCTGGACACGATGCTATGACCGATGTTCAGCTCGACGATCTCGGCAATGGCCACGATCGGGATCACGTTGACGTAATTGAGGCCGTGCCCGGCGAGTACCTCGAGGCCCGCAGCCGCGCCCGCACGAGCGGCGTCCTTGATGCGCTGCAGCTCTTCGCCGGCGGCGGCGCCCGTCGCTTCGACATAGCGGCCGGTGTTGATCTCGATGGCATCGGCGCCGACGGCCTTCGCTTTCTGCACCTGCGCCGTTTCGGCATCGAGAAAGATGCTGACCAGGATGTCGGCTTCCCGCATCCGCGCAATGAACGCTTCGATCGCGGGTGCGTTGGCGACGACGTCCAGGCCCCCTTCCGTCGTCAGTTCCTGCGGGCGCTCGGGAACGAGTGTGACCTGGTCCGGCTTGACCGCCAGCGCGATCCGCGCCATCTCGTCGGTCACCGCCATCTCCACGTTCAGCTTCGTGGCAACCGTCTTCCGCAGCAGCTCGAGATCGCGGTCCTGGATGTGACGGCGGTCGCTCCGCAGGTGGATGGTGATCCCCTGCGCGCCGGCCATCTCGGCGATGACGGCCGCAGCCACCGGCTCGGGCTCGTGTCCCTTGCGCGCCTCGCGCAGCGTGGCGATGTGATCGATGTTGACGGCTAATCGCATCTATCCCAGCTCCTGCTTGACGACCGCGGCGATCTCTCCGGCCCAGTGCTGGATCTCCTGCTGGTCGCGCCCTTCGATCATGATCCGCAGGAGCGGTTCCGTGCCGGAGTAGCGGATCAGGAGGCGTCCCTGCCCCGCGATGCGTGCCTCGACGCGCTGCATCGCGTCGGCGACGGCCGGCACGCTCGACAGGTCCTTCCGCTCGCGGACCCGGACGTTCACGAGCGTCTGCGGATACGCCACCAGCTCGGAGGCCAGGTCGGCCAGCTCGCGACCGGTGTCGGCCATCACGCGCAGGACGTTGAGCGCCGTCGCGATGCCGTCGCCGGTGAACAGGTGGTCGGAGAAGATGATGTGCCCGGACTGTTCACCGCCGATCGACAGGTCGCGCCGGAGCATCTCTTCCATGACGTACTTGTCGCCCACGGCCGTTCGGACCAGCTCGATCCCGCTCTCCCGCAGCGCCAGCTCGAGACCGATATTGCTCATGACGGTCGCGACCAGCGCGTTGCCCTTCAGCCGTCCCTGCGCCTTCATCAGCCGCGCGCACATCAGGAGCACCGCATCGCCGTCCACCACGCGGCCGGCGGCGTCCACGAAGATCGCACGGTCGCCGTCGCCGTCGAAGGCCACGCCGAGGCGGCAGCCCTTCTCGCGGACGGTGGCGGCCAGCATCTCCGGGTGCGTGGACCCGCAGTCGAGATTGATGTTGCGGCCGTCCGGCGAGGCGCCGATCACCGTGACGTCGAAGCCGAGATCCCGAAACAGTCTGGGTGCGACGGTCGTGGTGCCGCCGTTGGCCGCGTCGATGGCGATCTTCATGCCGCCGAGCCGATGCGGATCTGGCAGCGCGAGTCTCACGTGCGCGAGGTACGCATCCACCACGTCGGCGCGGCCTGGAGCGGGCGCCGCATCGCCGTTGACGCTCCAGCGCTGATCGCCCACGATCCCTTCGACTTCACGCTCGAACGCCTCGGTGAACTTCTCGCCGCGCCCCGAGAACACCTTGATGCCGTTGTCTTCGAACGGATTGTGCGACGCCGAAATCACGATGCCGGCGTCGAAGTCCATCTCTCGGGCGACATACGCTACAGCCGGCGTGGGAATCACCCCGCCGCTCGTGAGATGCCCGCCCGCGGAACTGATCCCGCGCGCCAGCTCGCGCTCGATCCACTCCCCCGATTCCCGCGTGTCGCGTCCGACAATGAATCGCACCTCTCCAGCCGGACGGTGGTGAGCGAGCGCGCGGACGAGGGCGGCGCCGAGCCGCGCGACGGTTTCCTGCTCGAGCGGGTACTCGCCGGCCTTGCCGCGAACACCGTCGGTTCCGAAAAGTCTGGACATGGGTCTATTTGATCGTGACCTGGACGACGGCGGGCTCCGCGGTGCTGACGCCGAAGCTCTGCGTGGGATCGAACTGGACCCGGAGATTGTACTGGCCGGGTCCCAGGCCGGCAAGGTCCACGAATGCGCTGACGGATTCGGCCCGCATCGCCTCCACGGCATCGGGCCGCCCGCGAACGACGACGTCCGCCCAGGACGGCTGGACCCGCGCCGTGAGGCCCTGCCCGAGGTTCCGCCACCGGATCGGCACGCCCGAGAGCTCGCGCTCGACCGGCGCCGGCAGGATCTCGACCTTCACCGTGGCGTCCTGCGCCGTGATGAGGCGAACCGTGGAGTCGGAGACACCGACGGTGACGACATCCTCGACGGCCTCGCGCGCACCCGAGACGAGGACCGGCTCCGTTGTCGCCGACGTCAGGTCCTTGATGTGGCTCTCGGGCCCGATGACTTCGACCTGCCCGGGATCTGTTGTCACGGGGCCGATCACGAAGCCCGGCGCCGGCTCGCCTTCCACGGCGGGCACCACTTTCAGCATCCGCCTCGCGGACCGTTCGAGCTCCAGCGAGATCGTGGACGGCGTCACCTGCAGGACGTTGACCCCGTACGGCGTCCGGACATGTTCGGCGCGCAGATTGAACAGTCTCGACCCCGGACGCGCTGTCGAGAGGTCCAGCACGGCCACGACTTCCCCCGGCTCCATCCGGCTGAGCACCGCCGACGAGCCAAGCACGCGCACGTCCACGGTCGTCGGCGGCTCTCCGAGGATCTCCATCAACGGCGGCTTGTTGCCGAAATCGAGCGGCACGCGCATCGTCCGCTCGACCTCGTGCTCGCCGGCCACGGTGAACCACAGCGCCGCGGCGAGCAGCACCGCCATGACCTTCAGTCCCGGATTGCGGAAGGGATGGTACGCCATTACACGTCGTAGGACCGTGCGCCGAGATGGCGCCGGCCCGCGCGCCGCAGCAGCACGAGTGTGCGCAGCCGCTCGCGAAGCTGATCGCCGGAGAGCCCGCGCTCGATCCGGCCGTCCAGGGCCAGCGAGATCAGACCTGTTTCCTCCGAGACGACGACCGCGACCGCGTCGCATTCCTCGGTCAGCCCGATCGCGGCCCGATGGCGCGTGCCGAGCTCGCGGCCCACGCGCGGATTCACCGTCAGCGGCAGAAAGCAGGCGGCCGCCGCGACGCGGCCTTCCTGCAGGATCACGGCGCCGTCATGCAGCGGCGAGCGGGGCTGGAAGATCGTGACCAGCAGGTCGTAAGTCAGCGTCGCATCCAGCGGGATGCCGCTTTCGATGTAATTGCGCAGCCCGATCTCGCGTTCGATCGCAATGATGCCACCGACCTTCTGCGCGGCCAGCATCGTCGAGGCGACGACGACCTCTTCGACCGTTTCGTTGGCCGCCACCTGCCGGTTGAAGTACCGGAAGAACGGCGCCTGGCCGAAGTGCGCGAGCGCGCGGCGGATGTCGGACTGGAAGATCACGATCGCCGCGAAAGCGATGTAGACGAGCATGTTGCGGATCATCCAGTTCACCGTCTGGAGCGGCGCGAGCCGCGAGACGTAGAACAGCAGGACGATCAGCATCGACCCGACCGCCATCTGCACGGCGCGGGTGCCCCTGATCAGCTTGAGGAACTCGTAGATCAGGATCGAAACGATGAGGATGTCGAGGACGTCCCACCAGCCGATCGTCGGCCGGTAGCGGAGCAGCCCCGAAAAGTACTCGGACATGCGGCGGGGTTAGCTTATCAGGAGACAGAAGACAGAAGACAGGAGGATCGGGTCGTCGCTCCTGCACCCGTCACTACGTGGAGCGTTTTGGCGAGATGTAAGCGCCGTCGGCGGGTCCTGTCCGCGAACAGCCCCACTTTGTGCTCGCCCTAAAGGCGCTTGTCACGGAGGTGGGCTCCGCGCAAAGCGGGGCGGCCCCGTTCGCGGCCACCCGCGAGCGCGCTGTACATCTCTCAAGTACGCTCGGTGAACTCGCGATAGTCCCCGGCGTTCGGCCAGGTCTACCTTGCTCGCCAGTCCATGCGCGCTATTCGCCCCAGCGGCGACGATACGCGTCAAGCATCCATTCCTCGACGCGCGCCTCCTCCGGTTCCTCAGGCAAGGGGCTTCTGGTGGCGAGGTCGGTGAGCTCCTGCTCCAGCTCGCCGGCTCGCGTGAGGCACTCCTGCTCGCTGACCTCCCCCCGGCGCACGTTCAACAAGAAGGAACGCTCTGGCTCTCGCATTGGAAGGCTCAGGCGGCCGGTCGTGAGCAGTTCGACACCCTGGAATCCAAGCCGCAGCATGTGCATCGCGTACTTGGTGTCAAAGCCGTACATCTCTTCGAGTTCCGGCCGGTGTATTCGTTTCTGGCCGCGCTCGCCGGTCAGGCGCTGCTTCTGGGCCTGGAGGTACCCGAGAAATGGGCCCTGGACTCGCCGGGAGATCATCGCCGGCGTCAGCGCACGCAATTCGGAGCCGAGCGAGTCGCAGTGAACGAGTTGGTCCTCCGGCGTGAACAGCAGGAGAAGAATCGTGGGATTCCCCTTGAGCGCGAGACGCATCCATTTCCGCAGACTGTAGATCGTCAGGTCGAGATCGCCCGCGGTACTTCGAGCGTTGTCGCGCCCCTCTCGCTCGGCAGCCGAGCGGTAAATGAATTGCTCGAACGGTGACCAGAGCGCCATTGCGTCCTGCATTGGTTCGACGCAGATGCCCATCTCGTCCCGGTCCTCGATTCCGTCGTTCACGTTGATGCCATGGACGGTCGAGCCGACCAATCCCCGAAGGATCGTGCAGTGCTCTGCCGCTTCACGATTCATGTGTCACGTCCTTCGCCGCGGTCGCGCTGAGGCTGCTCGCGGGAGGCCGTTCAGCGCGGACCGCCTCGCGGGGCGTGCGGCGCCGGACATCGGGCCCTGTCGAGCCACTTCCGGTACTCCCGATCCGACGCCTTCCTGGATGAGAGTGGCCCCCGACACCATCTGACGGGGTTAAGGTCAGCGCCAGAGGTCCGTCAGGTCGATCTGGAGCCCCGGCCAGTCCGGGTGGATGAGTGGGTCGGTCCCCCGCGCGGCAGCGGCGCGTCGGTAGCCCTCCGGCGCCAGCCGTAGACATTCGATGTGCTGGTTCTCGATATCGACCAGCCAGTAATGGGGGACGCCAGCCGCCGCGTATCGCCGGGCCTTCACGGAGCGGTCGCGAACCGCCGTCGACGGGGAGAGAATCTCGACCACGAGCGCCGGCGGACCTT
>JBBECO010000214.1:14155-15439 GCA_040881785.1 Vicinamibacterales bacterium | reverse complement strand
GGCAGGACGTCTTCGACCGCGGTGCCGTCGAGCCCCCGATTCAGGAACGATTGCGCCCCGAGGACGATCAGGCCGCCGCCGCGCCGCGCGACGAAGTCCCGCGTCGCATCCAGTTGTGCGGTCGTCAACTGATCCCCGGCGACATTCGCAAAGACGATGGCGTCGTAGGCGAAGAGACTGGCGGCGTCCGTCGGATAGCCGGTCGCGAGCGCCGCGCCGCGTCCGCGCGTCGCCTGGATGTAATAGGTATCGGCGCCCTGCTCGTTCTTCCCCTTGCGCACGACCGAATCGATCTCGAGCCCGCGATCGCCCGACAGTGCCCGTTTGAGGAAGCTGTGCTCGAACCCGGGGGCCCCTTCGACCAGGAGTATCCGCCTCGCTCGCGAGGGGGGCTGCACGAGCACACTGCGGACGTTGTTCTCCGGCACCAGCTCGCCGGGTGCGGGCGGTATCTCGACGGTGTAGACGGTCGCGGCGCTGGACGAGGGAGAGACGTGGAAGACCTCGCGGATCGGGCCGCCGTCGGCCGTCGGGCGCACGTGCCGCACCTCGCGGGGCCGGCCGTTCTCGAGCAGCCGCAGCTCGACGGCCGCGCCGCCGCGTCCGCCGGCCAGCGCCGAGACCTCGAGGTCCACCCTGGAGCCGTCGAGCACGGCCTCCGCGACGGTGACGCTCAAGACCTCGCGGTCACCGCCGACGTCGACGGATCCGACACCGAACGCGAACACCGGTGGCAGCGCGCCGTCGAAGGCGGCGGCATCCGGCCCTCCGCCCGTGTCCGCGCCATCCGTGACGATCACATAGCCGGCGACCGGACGGCCGCGATAGCGCTCCTGCGCGGCCGCCAGCGCCCCACCAATGTCGCTGCGCCGGGCGGTCGCATGCAGCGCGTCTGCCGTCGCCGGCACGACCGCCTCGCCGAACGAGAGCAGCTCGACCTGGAACCGGCCGTCCAGTGCCGGAAGGAGCTCCGACACCACGAACGCGCGGGCACGGTCGATCCGCCGGCGGCCGTCGGCGTCCTCGATCGCCATGCTGCGCGACGAATCCACGAGGATCGGGACGAGGAGATCGCGGGCATCGACGGCCGTGTGATGCGACACGGGGCGCATCAGCACCAGCACCAGCGCCAGCAGTGTCACGAACCGCAGCGCCGCGAGCGCGTTGCGGCGGCGCGGCCAGGCCGAGAAACGCCGGTACGCATGCCAGGCCAGCGCGCCGGCAGCCACGACGATCAGCGCCAGCAGCCACCACGGGAGCGGATGCGCGAAGCTCACGGATGGT
>JBBECO010000214.1:9290-14055 GCA_040881785.1 Vicinamibacterales bacterium | reverse complement strand
TGATCCAGCTTCTCGCGCATTTCGCGGGACCGATCGAGCTGCTCCGCCATCTGGCGGGTGTCGTTCGAGGCGCCGCCGCCCAGTTTTTCCACGACCTGCTCGAGCGCCTTTGCCAGCTGCTGCTCGGCCTGACCCGAGGGGGGCTTCGCCCCTTCGCGCATCTGCTGCGCCCCTTCGCGCATCGTCTCACCGACGCGTCCACGTTCGAGCTGACTGGCTGCCTCTCGGGCGCGGTTCTGTTCCTCGCCCTTGCCCTGCTGACCGAGCTGCCCGGCCTGACGTTCGAGGCCCTCGACACGGTCGGCGAGGCGGTCCTTGTCGGCGGCCAGCCGGCGCTGCGCGTCCTTCGTGTCGGCGCCGGTCGCCTTTTCGAGGCGCCCGGCTTCGGCGGCGATGCGGCGCTGTTCCTGCGCGATCTGCTGCGCCTCGGCCTGCAGGTCCGCCGCCGCACGCTGCCGGGCGTCGGCGCTGTTGCCGCGCATCTGCTCTTCCAGCCGCCGCAACTGGCCGGCGGCGCGCTCGCCGCTTTGCGCCGCCGACTGTCCGTCGTTGCGCTGCAGGTCGCCCGCCGCCTGCCGCATCTGCTCGGCGGCACTGCGCATGCCGGAGCGGCCCTGCCCCTCTGACGACTGCCCCTGTGGCCCTCGTTGCTGGCCCTGCTGACCCTTCTGGCCCTGCGGCTGCGACTGCTGTCCCATCTGCCTCGACAGGTCCTCGGCCTGGCGCTGGAGTTCCTGCTGGTCGCGTGTCAGTTTCGCCAGTTCCCGCTTGCGCTCCTCTTCGGCCAGCCGCTCCAACTCCTGTTGCCGCTGATTCAGCGCTTCCTGGCGTCTGGCAAGATCGCGGATGCGATCGAGCGCGTCCTGGTTGGTCTGCGCCTGCTCCGGCCGCTCCTCGATCTGCGACCGCTGCTCGTAGTTCGTCCGCTGCTGGCGCTGCAGCTCCTTGTCGAAGAGCGCGGAGAGATCCTGCGACTGGCGGTTGCTGCCACGCCCGCCGGCATTGCTGTTGGCCTGTTGCTGGATCTCACGGCGCCGGACCTCCGCCTGGGCCTGCAGCAGGCCGTTCAACGCGGCCATCTCGTGCGAGATGGCTTCCCGCGTCTTCTCCGACGCCAGCTGCTCGATGGCTTTCGTCATCGCCTCAACGGCCGCGGCGACGCCGTTGTTGCGGGCCGGCGCCTGCGGCCGCCTCCCCACCTGCTGCGGCGCGAAGTCTCTGACCGGAGGACGTCCGCCGCCGAGCGCGCGTTCGGCCCGTGCCTTGAGCTCGGCCTGCGCCTGGGCGATCGCCTTGATGTCGGCCGCCGACCGGCCGCCGGCCGCGCGGCGTTCGATGTTCCAGGTCGCGCTGATGATTTCCTTCTGCGCCGCGATGAGCGAATCGAGCTGCTGATCGCCGCCTCCGCGGGCGCCGGCCTGGCTCTGGGCCGCCACGAATTCCTCGTTGAACGGCCGCACCTCCAGGAAGAAGATGTCGCTCCGTGTTTCGGTCGGACGTTTGCCGCGACCGACGTCACGCGCTTTCGCGTAGTACGTGATGACGTCCCCCGGCTGCACTTTCAGGTCTTCCGCGGCGAGCAGGTACGAACCCGTGCGCTGCGTGTCGCTGCCGACGATCTGCCGGAACGGCACGGTGTGCTCCGGACCGCCGCTCACGGCATACACGAGATCGAGCGACGCGATGCCGTAGTCGTCCTCCGCGCGCGCCTCGATCGCCACCTCCTCGAGCGGCGTGATCCCCTGGTCCGCCGTCGGACGCAGGATCCGCACGTCAGGCGGACGGTCGTCCATCAGCCGGATGAAGTACTCGCTGTCGTCGTCGCTGGCCAGACCGTCGCGGTCGGTCAGGCGCACGCGGTACGAGTCGTCCTTCGACAGCACCAGCTCCGCCTGCAGCACCTGGTCCCCGGCGCTCTTCAGCATCGAGGCGCCGCCCGACATGGCCAGCTGGCCCGCGGCGATCGGCTTGTCGGTGTGGATCGCGAGGCGAACGCGCGTTCCAGCGGGCGCGTAGATATCACCGCCGTCCTCCTCCGTCCGCGGAGAGAGCCCGCTGAACGCTGGATACTGATACTGGATGTCGATGCGCTGAACCTGCGGCGGGAAGAGCGCGGTCACCGTGTAGGTCGGGGACGCGACGGCGCCGGCCGACACCGCGTAGTCGAACGTCCGGTCCACGGACTCGAAGCGGAACTCGAAGCCGTCGCCGGCTGCCGCCATCTCGACGATGCGGGACTGGTCGCCCGCGGTCACGGTGAGCTTCGGACTCGACCGACCGAACGCGGCGCCGTCCGCCTGCACCCGCGCGTGAATCGTGAGCGGACGGCCCGCGACGATCCGCAGATCGCCCGGCTGCACTTCGACGGAAATCGAACCGGGGAACAGCCGCAGCCGCGCCGTTTCATACGCGTGCGACAGACCCGGCAGGCCTGCCGTCAGCGCGACGATGAGCAGAATCGCGCCGCCGGCCGCCATCGCCGCGGCCCGCCGCACACGCGGCGGCGGGATCAACGTCGCGGCCTCGATGCCCTTGAGCCGGCGCAGTGCGGATCCCACGACGAGCGCGGTGAAGGGAGGCCGCGCCTCGCCGGGGGCCGAGGTCGCTGACGCCTGGACCGCGCTGACGACACAGTCGTCCATGGACGCATGACCGGGGAGCGCCTGGGCCCGTTCTTCGATGAACCGCGCCACACGGAGATCGTCGGGACGGCGCTCGATGCGCGCGAGGACGACCGCCACACCGGCCAGCGACAGCAGCGCCGCGGCACCCGCCAGGATCAGCAGCCCCGCGCCACTCGGCGCAAACAGCCAGTACGCGAGCGCCGCCGCAATCACGGGGACCGCAGCCACCGACATGGCGGAGCCGACGGTCCGCAGCGCGACGGTGAGGAACCATCGTCGGCGGACAGAGATGAGCAACGAGCTAAGTCGATTCGTCTCAGTCATCATTAATCAGTGCTCGCGGGGCCCCACCCCCGCTCGCGCTCGCTCGGCGGTCCGCCTTCGGCGGACTCCCTTCCAGCGCCTCGCTCGGGCCGCAGGCGCTTAAGCCCTCCCTACGAACGACTCGGCAACAAGCGTCACCAGCATCAGCAACAGTCCGATCTGCCACAGGTTCTGGCGCGACTCCGTCTGTTCCTCGCGCGCGGTTTGCTGCGGCGAGACTTGCTGCACCGGTTCGAGCATCGCCGTGAACTCATCGGGCGTCATGCCGCCGGTCGCCGATTCGCGCGGATCGACGTTGACGGCGACGAGCCGGCCAGACGCCAGACGCTGAATCCCCGGCGAGGCCGCGACGCCGGCCGGCACACGGCCGACGACAAAGTGATTGGTCTCTGTCCGGCGCGCCGCGACGTGCCGCATCGACTCGACAACAAAGGGCACGAACGACGGGTGCAGCGGGAAGTCGTTCCAGCGCCGGTCGAGGTCCGACGCGAACAGGACGACCCGGCCCTGCCCTTCCGGCCGCTCGAGCACCGCCGGGCTCCCGTCGTCGAAATGGGCCGCGACGTGCCAGCCCTCGGGGGCGACCCGCCACGCGCGGGTGAAGCGCACCTGGCCGAGGTTGGCGGCGAGGCCGCCGAAAGGACGGAAGATCGGATGGCGCGAGTCGGTGGCGGTCAGCGACGCGTCGCGGGGACCGGTGTCGGCGGCAAACCTGGACGCATTCCAGCCGAACATGCCCGCCACGACGGCGGGTTCCACGTCAGGGGCCGCGGCAATGAGCAAGCCGCCGCCCTCGCGGACGAAGGCGGTAATCGCTTCGCGGGCGGGCCGATCGAGGGTCCGCGTCGAGAGGAGGACGACCGCGCGATGCGCGGCGATGACCTGCGCGCGGCCGCCCGCGATCTGGGCGGCGGTGACGAGCCGCGGCTGGAGGGCCGTCCCGTCATCCTGCGCCGCCTCCAGCGCGCGCTGGAGATAGAAGCCCGGCGCGTCCGGGGACGTGACGACCAGCACCGCGGCCGAGGCGGGCGCGCCGACGATCAGGTGGCGCGTGTCGTCGGCGGCAAACCCGTCATCGTCGAGGATCGACAGCGTGACGCCGCCGGGGACAGGCGTCCAGAACACCGAGACGTCTACGGTCGTGTGCGCGGCTGCCACGTACGTGGCGCGCGCGAGCTCAGCGCCGTCCCGGGTCAGGACCACGGTGCCGTGGCGTTCGGCGCCGGAGGCGTTTCGCACCGAGGCGACCACGCCCTGCGCGTCCACACGTGCGCCGACAATCGCGGCATTGGCCAGCGGTGCGCCGGCGTCGCGGGCTTCCACGGTCAGCGATGCCGGGATGGCGATGCGAGACTGGCCTTCCCAGCCCGCGCGCTGCAGGTCCGAGATCAGGACCAGCCGCGCATCGCCACCCGTCGCCAACTCGGAGGCTTTCGCGATCGCGGAGGCGAACCTCGTCGCGCCGCTGCCGGGCCTGACCGCGCGCAAGGCGGCGCGGGCGTCGGCAGCGGCCCCGGGCTGCGACAGGACGGTGGCGCGCTCATCGAATGCCAGGAGCGCGACGCGCTCGCCGAACCCGGCCTCGTCGATCGCCGCTCCCGCGAGCTCGACCGCGCGGTCGAAGCGCCCGGGCGCGCTCATGCTGAAAGACGTGTCGATCGCCACGATGCGGAGCGGCTGCATGGCGGAGGCGGACGCGGGCGCGAAGGGGCGGGCGAACGCCGTGGCGAGCAGGAGCAGCGCCGCCACCCGGGCCGCGAGCAGGAGCATGTCGCGCAGCCGGCGCCGGCGCGAGCGTTCAACCGGCGACTTCTTCA
>JBBECO010000214.1:0-9190 GCA_040881785.1 Vicinamibacterales bacterium | reverse complement strand
ACTTCCTTCTCGCCCTCGCGGACAAGTACGTCAACAACGCAAAGTCCAGCGGCTGCGACGTATCGAGCTGGACGTAGTCGATGCCGGCGCCGCGCAGCTCCCGGTCGTAGCGGAGCGTCAGGCCCGCCAGCTCGCGAAGGTAGTCGCGCCGCGCCCGCGCCGGGTCGGCGACGACCTCCTCGTCGGTTTCGATGTCCTTGAACTTCGCCGCGCCCTTGAAGGGGAAGGTCAGCTCGTTGGGATCGAGCACCTGGAATACCACGACGTCGGTCCCGCGGAACTTCAGATGGCGCAGGCCCTTGATCACCGGTTCCGGGTCATCCAGCAGGTCCGAGATGAGCACCACCAGGCTTCGCTTCAGCAGCGCTTCGGCGAGCTGGTGCAGCGGACGGCCGACGTTGGACCGCAGCCCGGGCTGAATGCGTTCGAGCGCGAGGAGCAGCGCATGCAGGTGACCGGGACGGCCGGCGGCCGGCAGCCGGAACCGGATCTGCTCGTCGAAGGCGATCAACCCGGTCGCGTCGCGCTGGCGGTTCATCAGGAACGCGAGCGAGGCGGCCAGCACCGACCCGTATTCCAGCTTGCTCATCGGCGCCGCGCCGCGATACGCCATCGACGCGCTCTGGTCGAGCAACAGGTGGCATTCGAGGTTCGTCTCCTCCTCGAACTTCTTGACGTAGTGTCGATCCGTGCGGGCGTACACCTTCCAGTCGAGCGTGTTCAGGTCATCGCCCGGCAGGTACTGTCGGTATTCCGCGAACTCGACGCTGAAGCCTTTGTACGGGCTGCGGTGGAGACCGGAGAGAAATCCCTCCACCACCGTGCGCGCCTTCAGTTCCATCGTGCCGAGCCTGGCGATGACGCCGGGATCGAGGAACCGCAGATCGCGGGTGGCGGGGACGGCAGGCATGGCTACATTCCGCTGCGCGGCGCCGGGACGGCCTCGAGCAGCCGCTCGACCAGGTTGTCGGGCGTAATGCGTTCGGACTCGGCGTAGAAGTTCGGGATGATGCGGTGGCGCAGCACGGGGCGCGCCAGCGCCTGGATGTCGCCGACCGACACGTGGTAGCGGTTGTTCAGCAGCGCGCGCGCCTTGCCGGCCAGGATCAGGGACTGCGACGCGCGAAGCCCCGCCCCCCACTTCACCCATTCGCGAATGAAGGAGTGGTCGCTCTGCCGCCCCGGCCGCGACGCGTCCACCAGCCGCACGGCGTAGCGCGCGACCTCTTCGGCCACCACGACCTGCCGCACGAGCTGCTGGACCTCGAGGATGTCTTCGCCGCTGAAGACCCGCGACGGAGGCTCGGTCGCCACACCGGTCGTGTTCGTGACGACGCGGACCTCTTCGTCTTCCGACAAGTAGGTCATCACGATGTTGAACATGAACCGATCGAGCTGCGCCTCGGGGAGCGGATACGTCCCCTCGAGCTCGATCGGGTTCTGCGTCGCGAGCACGAAGAACGGACGGTCGAGCGGATAGGTCCGGCCGGCCGCCGTGACGTGGTACTCCTGCATCGCCTCGAGCAGCGCCGCCTGCGTCTTCGGCGGCGTGCGGTTGATCTCGTCGGCGAGGATGATCTGCGCGAAGATCGGCCCCTTCACGAAGCGCAGCGAGCGGTGCCCGGCGTCTTCGTCGAGGACTTCGGTGCCGGTGATGTCGGCCGGCATCAGGTCGGGCGTGAACTGGATCCGCTTGAACGACAGGTCCAGGATCTGCGCCACGGTCTTGATCAGCAGCGTCTTGGCGAGCCCCGGCACGCCCGTGATCAGGCAGTGCCCGCCGGTGAAGAGCGCCATCAACACCTGGTCGATGACCTCGTCCTGCCCGACGATCACCTTGCGGATCTCGCCGAGGATGCGCTCGCGCCCGAGCGCCACGCGCTCGGCCACCGCCGCGATGTCGGCCGTCGTCATTGCCGTGATGGGAGTCATCGTGCCCCGTCCAAGGGTGTAGCGCAGCCCTTTATGGGCTGCCGTCAATGCGTCAACGAATAAATGATCTCGTTGATCTGCATCCGATATGCCTGCGCGGTGAACCGGACGTATCCCGGATAGTCGGCGGCGTTGGACCACTCCCATCCGTCGCCCATGTCGGTGTTCCAGTTGATCAGCACCATCGCGCGGCCCTGGTCGTCCAAGATTGCGCGGAGCGTGCCTTCGAAGCCCCCTTTCTCCCAGGTGCGCCCCATCAGGAAGGAGCCGAGGCCGGGGGTCTGCGGAAAGCCATCGAGCTGGTAAAAGCAGTTGTAGACGGGATGGGTGAGCGGCAGGTCCACGATCTTGCGGTCGGGGAAGACCCGCCGCATCTCCTCCTCCATGATCGCCCACTCGGCCGGCCCGTGGAAGTCGTCGAACGTGAGCGTCCCGCCGCGCAGCAGGAACTCGCGCAGGATCGGCACCTCGGTCTCGCGCAACCGCAGGTTGCCCGGCTCCACGAGGTAGAGCCAGGGGTAGTTCCAGAGATTCGGATCCTCGAGCCGCAGCACGACAGGATCGTTGACATGGATCGAGGTGACCGTCCTGAGCCGGCGGGAGAGGTTCTGTTCGGCCGCCGGCGCGTCGATGAACCAGGGTTCGTCTTCGACACTCATGGACCGGCCGCGGGCCGCCGGCAGGTTGGCGTCATAGCGGATGCGCGCGAACGTCCAGGTCAGCCCCGCGAAACGATCGTCGGCGATGGGCGCAACCTGCGCATCGGCACGCGGGGGGGCCGCACCGGAGAGCAGCCAGAGCGTCAGGCCCGCCGCTCCGGCGAGCGGAATCGCACCCGCGCCCCGGCGCGTCATGGCCGAGGCCCCTGGCCTGACTTGATGGTCTTGAGCAGCAGGTCCTGGGCCCGCTCGTATGACGTGGCGATCTCGAGCGCGGCGATCGCTTCGCGTTTCGCGTCAGCCACGCGGCCTTTGGCGAAGAAGGCTTCGCCGAGGTCGCAGTGCGCGGCCGCGCGGTCCGTTGGCCCGAGCGCCAGCGCGGCCGTGAACTCACGGATCGCGATGTCGTGTTCGGACCGCTGCATCGCCAGGCGTCCCAATCCCGCATGCGCCGCGGCGTCCGAGGGATCGAGCGACACGATGCGCTCGTACGCCGTCATCGACGCCGCGGCATTGCCGAGCTTGTCGGCCAGCGCCGCCAGGCGGCGCGCGGGCTCGATCGACGTATGGTCATGCGCCAGCAACTTCATATACTCCTGCACGGCGCGGGGCTCGTCCCCCAGTTGCTCCGCCAGTTGGGCCATGAGCGCGTGCGGACTTTCCTCGCCGGTCGCCATCGGCACCAGCGTGGCTGCCCGCTCGAGCGGCGCGTACGCCGCAACATCCTTGGATGAAGCAAGGGCTCGGCCATACGCGACCTGCACGCCGTAGTTCTGCGGATGAGCTGCCACGGCCGCTTTCAGTTGATCCGCATCCCCCGACACATTGACTCCGGGGACCGGGCGAAGAGCCGCGCGCAACGCCCCGAACCGGGCGTCGAGGTGCTTGTCGAACGACGCCTGCAGATTCGCCATCGACGTCCCCAGCGTCTTCGTCATGGCGGCGTCCCCTTCGAGCCCCTCGCCATAGGAGCGCAGCAGCGCGCGCAGCTTCTCTTCACCGTACACCTTGACGATGTGCTCGACGAGAACCGACGCCTGGAAATACGCGAGCGAGATCGTCTCGGGACTCGTGAAGCCGGCGTTGAGATCGGTCAGCTTCAACGCCTTGCCCTGTTCGAGCGCCGCGGCGAACGGCACTTCCATGTCGCGGCCCCACTCCGGCCGCGCGAGCGCTTCCTCGTGCACCGAGATGCCTTCCGTGAGCCACCGGGGCACACGCTGCTGGGACATCTGGAGCGTGATGACGTGGGCCATCTCGTGCCAGAGCGTCGCCTGCCAGGAGAACTCGCCGGGCGGGCGCGCCTTCGGCGAGTCCATCGTGATCACGCGGCCGAAGCACGCGCCGAGCGCGCCGATCATGCCCGGCAGACCGACGTTGCGGACAGCGAAGTCGTCGTGCGTCGGGAAGATCTCGATGATGATCGGGCCCTTGGGGGTGAACTGGTACTTCGCCGACAGGACCTTCAGCGCATCCCGCGCGAGCGGCACGGCATATTCCTTCAACACCGGCGCTTCGTCGGGATGCATCTTCACGATCACGTCGCCGTCCTGCACCACCGTGAAGGTGTCGAGCTTGTCGAGCATCATCAGCAGGTTGTACGTGACGCGATTGAAGGGATCGGACTTGAAAGAGCGCTCGAGCGCGACGCGGGCCTCGGCCTCGTCGCCGGTCCGCAGCAGGTGCATGCCCAGTTCGGCGAACGCGCGCGCGGATCCGGGATCCAACGTTGTCGCTTCGCGCGCGAGGACGACGGCTTCCTCGAAGCGGTAGTTCCGGGCCGCGAGGTCCGCGGCCGCGCGGTAGACCTCCCCGAACCCGGGGTTGATGGCCAGCACGCGCCGGACCTCCGCGTCGTACGCCGCGCGGTCCCCTTTCACGTAGGACATCGCCGCGAGCAGCGCGCGGGCGTCGAGATGCTGCGGGTTGGCGGCCAGCACCTTCTCGATCCGCTCGCGGGCATCCTCCGGACGCGTGTTGTCGAGATCGAGCTGCGCGAGGAGGAGGTGAGCTGAATCGAGCGCCGGATCGATCTCGAGCGCCTGCATCGCGGCGGCGGCGGCGGCCGGCGGATTGACGTCGGCCGTGGCCCACGCCAGGCCGGCATGCGCAGGGGCCCAGCGGGGATCGGCCTTCAGCACGCCTTGAAAGGAGCGGACGGCTTCTTCTTCGTTGAACTTCTCGAGAAACAGCTGGCCCCACGCCGTATCGATGGCCGGATCCCCTCCCGCGACCGCCGACGCGGATCGGAAGAGGGAGTTCGCATCCTGCGCGCGGCCCAGGGCCTGCGCGGCGCGCGCCGCGCGCGCCAGCGCCGCCGGCTCACTCGCGGTCGACGACTGTCTGAAAATCGTGGTGAGGATCGGACCGGCCGCTTCACTGCGGCCGAGCTTCATATGCAGGAGCGCCAGCTCGAGCGCAGCGGATCCCGTCGGCGCCTGCTTCGCCGCGGGCTCCAGGAGCTTCACCGCCTCGTCATACTCCCCCGTCCGGGCCGCGAGGTGCCCGCGGATCGCGGCTGCGTCGGCGTCTCCCTCCGATTGGGCTCGGGCGATCGACTCCGCATCGGCGAGGCGGCCGTGAGCGATCGCCGTCCACGCGCTCTGCGGAAACGTCTGCTTCTCGGACTGCTGCGCGGCGGTGCGCGAGCCATCCGTCGCGGCGAGACACACACCAAGAAGCACGACGACCAGCGGCCGCATCCGCATCGCGAGGTCACGGCGCGTGCCTGTGCCCATCAGACCTCGATTATAGATCACGGTCACGACTCACTCTGGTTCAGACGATGGGTGGGCGCCGCGGGTTTGCATCAAGAGTGAGCGTCCTCTTCCGCCTGAAGGCGGAAGACCTAGCGAAATCCGAGCGCGCGTTCTTCGATGCGGATCCGCAGCAGGATGAGCGTGCCGAAGACCGCCAGTGCCACGGCCCCCACGACGGGCGCGTGCGCAATCGTGGCGGCGCCGGCGATCTCGCCCATCACGGCGGCGTAATTGGGATGGCGCAGGACGCGGTACGGGCCGAGCGTGAGCGGCGTCGAGCCGGGCGGAACGAGCACGCGGAACGTCCAGCGCACGCCGAGTGACAGGATCGCCCAGTACTTGAGCAGCTTTGCGCCAACGAAGATCGCAAAGCCGGCCGCGACGAGCGTGTCCACCGGCACGGGGCGCAACCAGGCCGCCGCCAGGATCGCCAGGAAGATCAGGGGATACGCCACCTGCATCAGCAGGTAGACATCCGCCTCGGGCTCCACCGCTCCCATCGCGCGCAGCTCGCGCTCGTTGCGCTGCGACAGCCAGAGCTCGAACAGCATCGGCACGAAGACGAGCGTCGCAAGGAGGGTTACCAGCATGGTGCAGTACCGATCTACCGATCTACCGATCTACCGATCCACCGATCTACCGAAAGCCCCGCGTCGCCAGCATAGCGGATCACGCGCCGCAGCATCGGCGGCGACAGGCGGGCGGCGATCCCGGCGGCGCGGACGGCGCGCGGGGCCCCGACGAGCGTGCGCAGCGCGCGATTGAAGCGCCACTTCGGACCGAACTCCGCGACGCGTGCCGTCTGCAGGCGCACGTGCGCGTCGCGCCAGCCGTGCGCGAGCGCCTCGAGGGCGTGCAGGGCGGCCAGCTCTCCGCCCCGGAACGCAAAGCGCAACCCGTCGCCGGTCATCGGATCGACGAACCCGGCGGCATCCCCGGCCAGCAGCAGACCAGCCGTCCCCGCGGCCCGCGCGTCCACGGCCAGCGGGCCGAGCAGCACGGGAGGCTCGATGAGACGGGCGTGGGCGAAGCGCCCCCGCAGCAGCGGATCCGAGGCGAGGGCGGCAGGCAGCGCGCCGGTCTCACGCAGCGTCCGGCGGTCGGCTGTGACGAGACACACATTGGCCAGCTCCCCCGGCACCGGCGCGACGCCGATGTATCGGCCCGCACGCACGTGCATCTCGCCGCAGTTCCCCAGGCCGGTCGCCCCGTCGAAGTATCCGCCGAGCGCCCAGCGGCGGGGGGCCGGCGCGCTCTTCGACAACCTGAGGGCCCGTGCCACGCGCGAAAAACGGCCGTCCGCGGCAATGACGATCCGGCCGTGCACCGGCTCGGCGCCGCCGCGCGTGAGCACGTCGAGGCCGGTCACCGTACCGGCGTGATCCGTCAGCGGGCCGCGTACCAGTACATCTTCCTTAATGTGCGCGCCCGCGGCAGCGGCAGCCTCGACGAGCCGGGCGTCCAGCACCCGCCGTGTCAACGAGATGCCGGCCGTCCCCTCCGGGTACAGCCCGCGGACGCACGTCGCGGGTTCTCCCGTGACGATCATGCCCGCAATCGGCACGCCGCCACGGGTGGTCTCGCCAAGCCCCAGCCGAGCCAGGATAGCGAGCGCGCCGGGATTGATCGTGTCGCCGCAGAGCTTGGATCGCGGAAACGTCGCGCGATCGAGAAGCAGCACGCGGACGTTCGCGCGCGCCAGGACCAGTGCGGCAACCGCGCCGGCGGGGCCGGCCCCGGCGATGACGACGTCATACACGGGGTGTGGGGTGCGGGATGCGGGATGCGGGGAGGTCACGGAGATATCCCGGGGTGCGGGATGCGTGGAGGTCACGGAGCATGTCCGATCACGATCGCGCTGTTCTTCGATCCGAACCCCAGGCAATTGCAGAGCGCGGCGCCGATCGCCGCCTCCCGTCCCTTGTTGGGGATCACGTCGATATCGCACTGCGGATCCGGCTCGGCATGGTTGATCGTCGGCGGGAGGAAGCCGTCGCGCATCGCGAGCGCCGCGGTGACGATCCCCGCGGCGCCGCTCGCGCCCTGGGGGTGGCCGATCATCGACTTGGTGGACGACCCGGCGACCCTGTCGGCCAGCGGTCCGAAGAACTCGCGGACACACCGGGCCTCGACCGCGTCGTTCAACACCGTCGAGGTGCCGTGAAAGTTGACGTAGCCGATCTCCTCCACAGCACGTCCCGAGCGTTCGACGGCCAGGTGCATGGCGCGGACGATCTGTTCCCCGTGCGGATCCATCTGCACGCGGTGATACGCGTCGCAGGTCGAGCCGTAGCCGTCCACGGTGGCATACACGTGGGCGCCGCGGGCCCGCGCGCGATCCTCGCGCTCGAGCACGAGCATCCAGGCGCCTTCGCCCAGCACGAAGCCGTCCCGCGCCTTCTCGAACGGCCGCGACGCTTCGGCGGCGTTGTCGTTGTACTTCGTCGCGACGGCCCGCATCTTCGAGAAGCCGAAGATCATCCCTGGCGTGACACACGCGTCGGCGCCGCCTGTCACGAGCACGTCGGCTTCCCCACTCCGGATCAAGGACGCGGCATAGCCGATCGCGTCGGTGGAACTGGTACAGCCCGTCGAGACGACATGGCTGATCCCGTGCAGTCCGAGCGCGATCGAGATCTCGCTCGAGATCATGCCGACGATCGATACCGGGATGGCGTAGGGCGTCACGCGCTTCCAGCCGTCGTTGAAGAACTCGAAGTACTGCTTTTCGGCGACGTCGATGCCGCCGGCGCCGCTCCCGACGAGCACACCGGCCCCCGGCTCGTTGAGTCTCAGGCCGGCGTCGTTCCAGGCTTCCGAGGCGGCGATCACCGCGATCAGGGAGGCTTTCGAGTAGCGGCGAGGATCCGGGCGTCCCGATGGGGAGGCCTCGCCCTCAGCGATCAGCGGCGCGTCGTCGATGGTCACCGCCGGCACGGGTGCGGCGACCCGGCAGGCAAACGGTGAGGCGTCGAAGTCGGTGATCGCGCGCGTGCCGCTGCAGCCGCTGCGCACGTGCTGCCAGAAGCGCTCGCGGCCCACGCCGAACGGCGAGACCACCCCGATGCCGGTGATCGCCACGCGCGGAGCTGAGGGCGGGCTCATGCCTCTATAATAGGCCGCGCCTTGTTCCAACCCGTTTTTGCCTGGATCGCCGCCGCCGTGTTCGTGGCTTCGCTGGGCTTTTTCCTGTACGCCTACCTCGTCCTGTTCGGCCCCGAGCACCCGGCACTGAGCACCCAGCACCCAGCACTCAGCACCCTGTGGAACGTCTTCCTGTTCTCTGTCTTCGCCCTGCACCACAGCGTCTTCGCGCGGACGGGCATCAAGCGGCGCGTGAAAGCGTGGGTGCCGGCGTCACTCGAGCGCGCGGTGTACACGCTCGTGGCGAGCGTCCTGTTCATCCTGGTGTGCTGGTGGTGGCTGCCGGTTCCGGGACATGCATGGCGGCTCGACGGTGCGTGGCGCTGGCTGGGCTATGGCGTGCAGGCAGCAGGGGTGATCGTGACCGCTTTCGGCGCCCGTGCGCTGGACGTGCTCGACCTGGCGGGCGTGAGGCAGGTCCAGCCGAATCCTCCGCCGCAGACGCCGCTCGAAACCGGCGGGCTCTACGGTCTGGTCCGCCACCCACTGTATTTCGGCTGGGCGCTGCTCGTGTTCGGCGCGCCGGACATGACCGTCACCCGGCTCGTCTTTGCCGTCGTCAGTACGCTGTATTTGATGATCGCGATCCCCTTCGAGGAGCGCAGCCTCATCGAAACGTTCGGCCCCGAGTACGCGTCGTACCAGCGACAGGTGCGGTGGCGCATGTTTCCCCGTATCTGGTAGGGGGGGGGGGGG
>JBBECO010000213.1:0-2395 GCA_040881785.1 Vicinamibacterales bacterium | reverse complement strand
AGGACAACCCGCACACGAAGATCACGTTCCATCGCTCGACCGACTGCGGCGAGACCTGGAGCAGCCACATGCTGCTCAGCCGCACGGGCAAGATCAACCAGTCGCCGACGATCGCGATCGAGCCGCACTCGGGGCGCGTGTTCGTGGCGTGGCGCGAGTTCGGGGTCGGCCAGCGCGACGACCAGATCCTCGTCGCGGTCTCGAACGACCTGGGGCGGACCTTCGGCAAGCCGGTCGTCGCCGGCTCGAAGCCGGCCGCGGACGGCACGTCGCTGGGCTTCGACCAGCCCACGCTGCCGACGGCCGACGTGAGCACCCATCGCCTGTTCCGCACCAACACCTACCCGACGCTGTGCGTCGCGAGTGACGGCACCGCGTACGTCGCCTGGGCGCAGCGCGGCTTCGGGCCGCTCGGCGAGGCGCGGATCGTCCACACGACCTCCGCGACCGGCACGGCGTGGAGCACGCCGGCGCCCGTGGAGCCGCTGGTCGGCGGCCTCCCCTACAACGGCCACCAGTTCATGCCGGCGGCGGCCTGCGCGGGCGACAAGGTCACGCTGATCTGGTACGACCAGCGGGACGATGCGATCGCGGTGCCGGGGGCCCCTGCGACCACCGTCTTCGCGCCGCTCCTGCTCGATACGCGCGAGCTCACGATCCCGACGCGCACGCTGGACGTGCGCGCCGCGCACGCCACGGCCGGCCAGGCGTTCCAGCCGTCCGTACCGGTCACACGCTATCCGCTCGGCGTCTACATGGCCGGGAACGGCCCCGCGACACAGCAGCTCCAGTTCAGCCTCGAGAACCTTCCGCTGTTCGGCGGCGGCGTGGTGCCCTTCATCGGCGATTACATCGACGTGGCGCCGGCCACCATGTTCCAGCCGGCGAGCGCCGCCAGCACACAGTCGGTCGGGCCGGGTGCGAGCAGCAGCAGCAAGGGGCGCAGCAGCCGCTCGGCGGCAGCCGAACCGAATGGCTGGGTCTTCAACACGACGGCGGACGGGACGCCTCCCTTCCATGCCATCTGGACCGACAACCGTGACGTCGTGGCCGGCATCGCCGGGGCACCCATCGACCAGACGGCCCCGCCCTGTTCGCCGGGCACACAGGCGGGCTCCAAGAACCAGAACATCTACACCGCGCGGCTGTCGACCGGGCTGGTGGCAGGCGTCCTCGGCAACGCGCGTCCGCTCGGCGACGACCTGCGGGCCTTTTCGGTCTTCGTGCAGAACCTGACGCCGCACCCGAAGCGCGTCGAGCTGCGCATTGCGAACCAGCCCGTCGGCGGCGGTACGGCGTCGTTCATCCAGTTCGCACCGGATCCGGCCGACATCCGCTTCCCCTTTCCGCTCGCGGGCCTCACGGGGGACTTCGCGCCAACCATCGCGGCGTTCTCGACGATCGCGCGCACGGTATTCGTGAGCGGCAGCGGCCGCTCAGCCATCCGCGTCGACGTGGACGAAATCATCACGGCCGGCGGCACGACGACGGCCGGGCAGCAGCTCTTCGCGATGATCAACCCGGATCCGACCAACCCGGCGCCGCTCGACCCGGCCCTGCGCGACTTCTTCAACGAGACGCACGACTCGTTCGTCGCGCTGTCGGACATCACCGATTACGATCTGCTCAACCCCAACTTCCTCAATCCCACGTTTCTGAATCCGACGTTTCTCAATCCGAATTTTCTGAATCCCAATTTTCTGAACCCGAACTTCCTCAACCCGACGTTCCTCAACCCGAACTTCCTGAATCCCAACTTCCTCAACCCGAATTTTCTCAACCCGACGTTCCTGAATCCGACGTTCCTGAATCCGACGTTCCTGAATCCAACGTTCCTCAACACCACGATGACGGAGATCACCTGGGACGTGAGCGCCGAGGGGAACACCTCCTCGTCGTACCTGCTGGCGCTGCTCTCGTCGATGGAGTTCCCCGAGAGCTGGATGGCGCAGCTGCTGATCTATCGCACGTACCTGTCGCCATGGGGCAGCGGGTTCGACCCGGCGACCGGCCAGTACAACTGCGGGCTGGGGACCTCGGAGCAGCACGACCTCCTGCTGGACGTGCTCAACCCCAACTTCCTGAACCCGACGTTCCTCAACGTCGATTACAGCAACCCGAACTTCCTGAACACGGCGCTCGGCGCAGAGGAAGGCAACGCCACGTTCTCGCTCTCGTCGGCCGACTCGGCCACCGTGGTGCTGCGGATCGCGCACGACGGCACGTTCCAGCCGTCGTTCGTCACGGCCGTCACGATCCCGCAGGCGGTCGACACGGCGGACGCCGCCGGCGGCATCACGACGCCCTCGACGCCTCCCCCGCCGCTCGCCTTCGCCGTCGGCCCGACGATGCCGGACGCCGTCGGAGGGGTCGCGTACACGGCCGCGCTGGCGGT
>JBBECO010000212.1:9213-15516 GCA_040881785.1 Vicinamibacterales bacterium | reverse complement strand
CAATCGACGATCGACGATCAGGAACCTAGCCTCTTCTTCTCCAGGTTCCTTTCGGACCCCAGCCGCTCCAGCTCCACGACCGAGTGATCCACGTACGTCATGGCGTCGGCCACGGCGTGATGGCCCGCGACCTCGCCGATCAGGCGGTGCATCTGCTGGCAGACCCGTCGATAGGCGGGATGCCCCTGCGGCGCCGTGCGCAGTTCGATCGTGTGCATCGCTTCCCGGGCGTTCATCTCCATGTAGAACCGCACGCGATACGCCATCGCGACGCCGTACTGGGCGGCGGCGCCGAGACCCGCGGCGGCCATCGCCTCGTGGAGCCCGGCGCTGGCCTCCATCACGCGGGTCCAGTCGTCGCCGGCGCCCGCCTCCCGGATGGCCTCCGGTTCGGTGAATCCATGACGCGTGGTCAGGGGCTGCCACTCGAGCGTGAGCATGCGATGCCGCTGCAGATCGCGGAAGGCGCCGTAGTCGGTCAGGACGTCGAAACGATACGTCGTCCGTTCGAACGCGCGTCCGGGCCGGTGGCGGCGATTGGACCTTTCGCCGATATAGGCGCGCAGCACCTGCGCCCGCTCGTCCGCCGTCATGTTCCGCGCGATCGTCAACAGCTGGTCATCGGGCAGCGCCGACACGCCGTATAGCGCGGCGGCGACGATCCGCAGCTCGCCGTCCGGATCGAAGTCGGACAGGACGACCTCGTCGCGGCGCTCGCTGTCGATTCCTTTGAGCAGCGAGTCCGCGATGGCTGCGGTGGCGCGGCGGGATGCCGCCATGTACTCGGTCCAGCGTCCGCCGCGGTCGGCCACGTCGACACGCGTGAGAAAGGCCGGGATCACCTTGCGCAGTTCCGCGAGCATGGCGTCGGCGCACGCGTGCGCTTCGGCGAGCGGGTGCGCGCGCATGCGGAGCAGCAGCGCTTCGAACGCCTGGCCGCTGCCGTAGATGCCGACGTTCGACTGTGTGGCGGCCGGCAGCATGCCGCGCAGGGTGTCGAGGGCCTTGGCGCGAATCGCGGCTCGGTGGACGGCCTCGCTGTCGGCCGGGCTCTTCGGATAGCGCTCGGCGAAGTGGTCCTGCATCGCCGGGATCCACTGCGCGTAGAGCGCGAACGCCTCGTCCATCGTGGCGGTGTAGCGATCGCGGAGGGCGCCGGTGACTTCCTCGGGGACGTGGTACCGCCAGCGGCCGTGTAGCGTGTCGGTATACGGCACGTATCGCGTGGACTGCTCGAGATACGCCATCAGCCGTCCCCACTCGAGCACCTTGGTCAGGACGTTGCTCACGTACTCACAGGCGATGTGCGCGCCGCCGAGCTGCGCGACCGAGTCGTCGCCGTAGTCGTTGAACACGCGCGCGTAGAGTTTCTCGGCGCGTGTCTCGCCCACGTCGCCCCCGGGCGGCGGCGCCGGCGGCAGCTCGCCGGCGAACTCGTCGAGAAAGAGCCGCCTCAGCGATTTGGCGGAGCGCGAGTAGCGCGCGAAGAGCGCCCCCTTCACCGTCTCAGGCAGGTTGGTCAGCGCGAAGACGTGGCTGTCGCTGTTGGTGAAGTACGGCGCGAGCTTCGCGCGTTCGTCCTGCGTGAAGGTCTCGGCGTGTGTGGGGGAGATCACGGTGGACCGGATTATACCGATCTCAGACGAGCTGCGCGCCCGGCTCGGCATGCCGGAAGAGAACTGACCTGGCCGAACTGCCAACCCTCAAACGGACAACCTGGAAGTAGCCTCTTGGCAATTTGGAGTTGCCGTGCGCCCGGAACGGAGCGAGAGCGAGTGAAGGGCGCCAGGCGGGGTGCAGGGGGCCCCGCCGATCAAAAATAAGCCGCCGCCGGCGGCTCCAGCTACACCCCTCAAGTCCCGCCCCAGCCGATCGTGACCTTCCCTTCGTCCACGATCACCGGCACACGGCGGTTGCCGCTGGAATAGCCGAGCATCCGCTCCAGTTCCGTTCCGTCCTTCTCGACGTCGATGTACTGCACTTCGATGTCGCGGCGGGCGTAGTCGTCGAGCGCGGCGCTCGTGTAGGGGCAGTGCTCCTTGCCAAAAATCAGCACCATGCCCTCAGTATGCCGCAACGCCGGGGCATCGAAGGGTGAGGACGCGGAGAGGCCGGACCGGGAGAGTCCTGGCATTTGATACGGTTGTGAAGTGCTGCACACGATCGATCCACGACCAATGCGGCGTTTTTCGTTGGCCGCCCTTCTCGTCTGCCTCGTCCTCGCGCCGGCCGCCGGCCAGCAGCCGCTGACCGCCGAGGCGATCGCCCGCCGCGTGCAGGACCGCGACACGGGCCGCGACTCCCGGGCCACGATGCGCATGAAGCTGTTCGACCGCCGGAACCGCTCGCGCGAGCGTGTGATGACCGTGATGTCGCTTCGGGGCGGCGCGAGCGGAGCGGAGCGGGACGATCGTCTGCTGATCCGCTTCACCTATCCCAACGACATCCGCGGCACCGGCTTCCTGGTCTGGGAACATCCCGGCAGCGATGACGAGCGCTTCCTCTACCTGCCGTCGCTCGGCCGCGTCCGGCGCATTGCAGGCTCGGAGGCGCAGGAAAGCTTCGTCGGCAGCGACTTCACCTATGAAGACATCGGCGGGCGCGAGTTCGACGAGTATGCTTACGCGCTCGAGGACGACACGGCTTCGTGGACGCCGCCGTCGGGTGGTCCCGCGCGTCCGGCCTGGCGCCTCGAATCGCGCCGCAGGGACCGAACCGCCCGCTTCCCGCGCGTGGTCTCGCTCATCCTCAAGGACAGCTACGTCGTCGTGTCCGCGGAGATCTACAACCGCCGCGACGAGAAGCAGAAGGTGTATACCGTGCGGCGCCTCGAGCAGGTCGAGGGCATCTGGACGGCGATGCAGGCCGAGATGACCGACGCCCTCGAGAAGTCGCGCACCGAGCTCACGATCGAGAAGGTGGAGTACAACGTCGGACTCGAGGAGTCGGCCTTCACGAGGCGCGAGCTCGAGCGCGGCGAAAGATGAGGCCGCGCGGATTCAACGAGGCGCTCGCCGATTTCATCTGGCGCTGGCGGATCCCCCTGTCGATGTTCCTCGTCGTAGGCGCGCTCGTCCTGTCCCCGCGCGCCAACATTACGAAGATCGACAACGACATCACCGCGTGGTTCTCCAGAGACGATCCGGTCTACAAGGACTACGAGCGGTTCCGCGAGGAGTTCGCCGGTACCCGCACGCTGATCGTCGCGCTCCAGGCCGACACACCGGAACGCCTCTTCTCACGCGACACGCTGGAGTTCCTCGAGAAGGTCACCGGCGACATCGCGCGCGTGGACACGGTGCTGCGCGTGGACAGCCTCGCCTCGGCGACCATCGTCGAGGCGCTCGAGCCCTCCGTGGCCGGCGACGGCGGCCTCGATGTCCGTCCCCTGATCGAGAATGCCGCGACGCAATCGCCGGACGAGGTGCGCCGCCGCGCCCTCGCGGACGACATCCTCCGCGGGGACCTCGTCTCGGAAAGCGGCACCGTCACCGCGATCGTCGTCGGCTTCGACGAGGATCGCATCGACGCGGTGCGCAGCGGCGTCATCCAGAGCATCCACGACATCGTGGACCCGCAGCTTCCAAACGGGATCCGCGCCTTCTACAACGGCAGCCTCGAGATCAGCGAGACCTACAACCGCGTCACGCTGGACAACCAGTTCAAGTTCACGCCGCCGATACTGCTCATCACGATCTTCGCGCTCTACGCCGCGTTCCGCTCCTGGCGCAGGACGATGGTGGCGATGTTCGCGATCCTGATGAGCATCTTCTGGACGCTGGGCCTCTACTCGCTGATGGGCTTCAGCTACAACGTCCTCACGAGCATGCTCGTGCCGCTCGTCGTGGTGCTCGCGATCGCCGACGACATCCACATCCTGCAGCGCTGGGGCGAAGCCAGGCGCCGGCACGACAGCGAGCATGCCTTCAAGGAAACCATCGCCCACCTGACGACGCCCCTGTTCGGCGCGAGCGTCACGACCGCCCTCGGCATGCTGTCGCTGGCGACGAGCAATGTCGTCGCGGTCCGCTCGTTCGGGATCGGGTCGGCCGTCGGCATCATGATGGACTTCGTCGTCTCGATCGTCCTCGTGCCGACGCTCCTGACGTTCGTGGCGGTCAGACCGGACGAGGAGCCGCCGCCGCACGAGCAGTACTTCCTCGAGCCGCTGCGGCGCGTGGCCCGGCTGTCGTGCGCGCAGCCGGCGCGCGTCCTGACGATCGCCCTCGTGCTCTGCGGCGTGGCGGCGCTCGGGATCTTCCGGCTGAGGGTGGACACCAATCACATCAACTTCTTCACGGCGGCGCATCCTCTGGGTCAGTCGGCGCGCGTGATCGACCGCGAACTGTCCGGGGTCTACAGCTTCCAGCTGATGCTCGAAGGGCCGCCCGACTCGCTGAACACGCCCGACGCGCTCAAGCGGATGGACCGGCTGCAGGAGGAGCTCCGCACGTTCGCGCACGTCCGCAAGGTCACCTCGGTCGCCGATTACGTGAAGCGGATCAACAAGGAGCTCAACGACGGACGCGAAGACGCCAGTGTGATTCCGGACGACCAGGCGACGATTTCGCAGGAGCTCTTCGTCTTCGCGCTCGGTGGGGACGGCCGTCACGAGCTCCAGCGGATCGTCGCCAGCGACTATTCGCGCGCCCAGATCAACGTCAAGCTGCAGTCGATGAGCTCGAAACTCGTGCTGCAGCATGTCGAAGACGCCGACCGGATGGCGAAGGAGGCGTACGCCGGAACGGAGATCTCGGTCCTCACGACCGGGGCGGGACGGCTGTTCAGCACGCTCGACCACTATCTCGTCGACTCGCAGCTGAGCAGCTTCGGCACCGCCTTCGTCACGGTGTTCGGCGTCATCTTCATCGTGTTTCGCTCCTGGCGGTTCGGCGCGCTGACGATTCTCCCCAACGTGCTGCCCGTCGTCGCCGTCCTCGGCGTGATGGGCTACCTCGACATCTCGATGAATATCGCCACCGTCATGGTGGCCAGCGTCGCGCTCGGCGTCGTCGACGACGACACGATCCACTTCATCAATCGCTACCGCCGCGAGGTGTCGGCCGGGGCGACGACCGACGAGGCGATCGAGCTGGCCACGATCCACGAGGGCCGGGCGTCCCTGACGACGGCAGTCATCAACACGGCGGGCTACGCGGTCCTGTTCTTTTCCGAATACCGGCCGTCGGCCTGGTTCGGCGGCCTGCTCGCGCTGACGATGGCGGTGGCGTTCCTGGCGGAAATATTCATCCTGCCGCCGCTGATCAAGCTGCTGCCGCGGGTGTTCGGCGCCGACGCGCTCCGGAGGCTCCGTCCGGCAGCCGCAGCGGCGGTAGTGGTCCTGGGGCTGTTCGGCGCTGCCTCGGTCGCGCAGGCGCAAACCGTCCCGCGTCCCACGGGAAACGTCTCGGTGATGAACGCCTGGTTCCCGGGCGCCGACGGCGCAGGCGGCGTGACAGAAGTCCGCGCACGCGTGTTCGTCGAGCAGAAGCTGAATCCGTCGGAGCGTGTCTCGTTCACTTTCTCAGGGTTTGCCGAAGGACTCCTGGGCCGATCAGAAACCGCGATCGCGCGCGTCCACGAGGCGACTGCGTCGGTCCGCCTCGGCAGATTCGACCTCTCTGCCGGCCACGGGCACGTCGTCTGGGGACGCCTCGACGAGCTTCAGCCCACCGACGTCGTCAATCCGCTGGACGTCTCGCGGTTCTTTTTCGAAGGCCGCAGCGAGGCGCGCCTTCCTGTCACGCTCGTGCGGGGCCGCTGGTACTTCACCGATGACGCCTCGATCGAGGGTGTGTACGTGCCGCGGTTCCGGCGCGGACGGTTCGATCAGCTCGACGAGCCCTCATCCCCGTTCAACATCGTGTCTCCCTTCACGACACCGGACGTGACATGCCAGGCCGTCGGGTGTCCGCCGCTCGCGATCCCGGTCGAGCGCGTCGAACCTGGAGCGCGGTGGAGTAACGCCCAGGGGGGCGCGCGCTTCAGCGCGACGACCGGTACCGTGGACTGGAGCCTCAGCGCCTATCGAGGCTTCGAGCCGTTCGGTCTCTACCGCCTGCGGTTCACGCCGCCCGTGGCCCCGTTCGCGAGTCCGCAGCCGGCCATCGAGGAACGTTTCCCTCGCTTCACGATGCTGGGTGGCGACTTCGAGACCGTCAGGGGGCAGTGGGGGATCCGCGGCGAGGTCGCGGCATTTGTCCGCGACAATTTCCAGGGGGACCAGGCGGAGGTGTTCGAGGGGTCGTCGCTCGACGCAGGCCTCGGCGTGGACCGCAAGGCCGGCAGCTACCGTTTCAGCGG
>JBBECO010000212.1:0-9113 GCA_040881785.1 Vicinamibacterales bacterium | reverse complement strand
GCGCGCGTTCAGCGTCTACAACCCGTCCGAGCAGTCGTCCTTTCTGCGCGGCATCTTCAGCGCGAAGCTGCGCGACGACGTCGCGTTCGAGGGATCGGGCGGGTGGTTCGCCGGCGACGGCCGCGACACGATCGGGCGGTTCAGCGACAGCGATTTCGTCTATGCGCGGCTCCGGTACTACTTCTGAGCTGCCCTCACGATTCACCGCCAAGGACGCTGAGCGCGCTGAGTAATAATTCATCGAAGTGCTCTGCGTCCTTTGCGCGCTCCGCGGTGAACCGTGAAAGCTCTACGCGCCCACAACGCGTCCGAGTGGACGGGGCCCACAGGTAACAACACCTATCTGCTGCCTGGCCCACCATCCGTGCTGATCGATGCGGGTGTCGGGGATGCGGCCCATCTCGATGCGATCGCTCAGGCGCTGGACGGCGCCGCCCTGGATCTCGTCCTCATCACGCACGGCCACGTGGACCATGCGGCGGGTGCGCCGGCGCTTGCCAGGCGATGGCGTGGGGTGCTCGTCCGCGGCGGCGGGGTCGGGAAGCCCCTCGAGGACGGCGAGACCTTCCGGGCCGGCGGGACGAGCCTCCTCGCCGTTCACACCCCGGGACATGCGCCGGATCATTTCTGTCTCCTGGACGAGTCCACGCGGGATGTCTACTGCGGCGACCTCGCGCGGATCGGCGGCACGGTGGTGATTCCGGCGAGCCGCGGCGGCAGCCTGCGCGAGTACCTCGCGTCACTCGAGAGGATCCGGGCGCTGCAGCCGCGCCGGCTCCTGCCCGCGCACGGCGCCGTCGTCACCGATCCGCAGGGGCTCCTCGACAGGTACCTGGCGCACCGCGCGGCACGCGAGCGCCAGATCGTCGACGCGCTGAAGGATGGCTGCACGCGCGTCGAAGATCTCGTCGCGCGCATCTACCCGGACCTCTCGCCGTCGCTGCGGCCCGCCGCCGAGGAAACCGTCCGCGCGCACCTGGTGAAGCTGCGGGAAGAGGACCCAGACGCCCGACCTGAAGGTCGGGCCTACGAATAACGAAACAACGTCCGCCCGACGCCGTCCTCCTGTAGGCCCGACCTTCAGGTCGGGCGCGCACCCCGCACCCCGCACCCCGCGTGTATGCTGTGCGCCGTGCTCGAGCGTCTTTTCCACCTGACCGATCATCGCACCACCGTACGGACCGAGCTCGTCGCCGGCGTGACGACGTTCCTGACGATGGCCTACATCATCTTCGTGCAGCCCACCGTGCTGAGCGCGGCCGGCATGGACTTCGGGGCGGTGCTGACGGCCACGTGCCTGGCGAGCGCGATCGCGACGCTGATGATGGCGTTGCTCGCGAACTACCCGATCGCGGTCGCCCCGGCCATGGGGCACAACTTCTTCTTCGCCTACACCGTCTGCATCGCGATGCAGGTGCCGTGGGAGATTGCCCTCGGCGCGGTCGCGATCGCGGGCGCGGTGTTCGTCCTCACCGCCGGCCTCGGCCTCCGCGAGCACCTGATCGCCGCGATCCCCGAGTCGCTCAAGCACGCCATGGCGGTCGGCATCGGCCTGCTGATCGCCCTCATCGGGCTCCAGTGGGGCGGCATCGTGGCGGCGTCGCCGGGCACGCTCGTGACGCTCGGCAACCTGTCGTCGCCTCCCGCGCTGCTCACCATCTTCGGCCTTCTGCTGATGGCCGTTCTGATGGCGCGACGCGTCCCCGGCGCGCTGCTCATCGGGATCCTCGGTTCCGCTGTCGCGGGGCTCGCAACCGGACTCGTCCAGTACCAGGGGATCCTGAGCGCCCCGCCATCGATGGCGCCGACGTTCATGAAGCTGGATGTCGTCGGCGCGCTGGCGCCGGCGATGATCCCGGTCATCTTCGTCTTCTTCTTCCTTGCCCTGTTCGACTCGGTCGGGACGCTCGTGGGGGTCGCCAGCCAGGCGGGGCTGATGCGCGGCTCGACGCTTCCGCGCGCGCGGCAGGCGCTGCTCTCCGATGCCGCCGGCACTGTCGTCGGGGCGACCCTCGGCACGTCCACCGTCACGGCCTATATCGAGAGCGCCACCGGCGTCGCGGCCGGCGGACGTACAGGGCTTGCGAACGTCGTCACCGCCGTGCTGTTCCTCCTGTCGCTCTTCCTGTTCCCGCTCGTGAAGATGATCGGGGGCGGATACGCGGCGGGCAGCGGCCTTGTGCTGTATCCGGTCGTCGCGCCGGCGCTGATTCTCGTGGGCACGCTCATGATGCCCGGCGTCCGCGCGGTGAAGTGGGACGATCCGACGGAGAGCATTCCCGCGTTTCTGACGATGGTGATCATGCCGCTGGCGGTGAGCATCACCGACGGGATCGCCTTCGGGTTCATCGCGTATGCCGCGCTGAAGCTCGCCACCGGGCGCGCACGCGATGCCCACTGGATCGTGTATCTGTTCGCGGTGCTTTTTGCCTTGAGATATGGGTTTCTTCAGCATTGAGTGGCGGGGGATAAACCCCCCCCCCCCCCCGCCGGTAGTACCATCGGGGAATGAAGGGGTACGCGAACTCGCAGCTGCTCATCACCCCCAGCGATCTCTCGGCACTGCTCTTCAACAGCGCGGCGAAGCCGCCGCTCCTGCTCGACCTTCGACCGCCCGAGGCGTACACGGAGGGGCACGTTCCCGGTGCGATCCACCTCGACTTGTGGGGCGTCAGCCTGATCGACACGGATCCCGCTCCGCTGAAGGCCTTCATGTGGATGATCGAACACGTGCTGGCCGTCCACGGCGTCGATGCGTCCACGCCAGTCGTGGTGTACGACGAGCAGTCGGGGATCCGCGCGGCACGCGCGTTCTGGTTTCTCGAGTACTTCGGCCATCCGAACGTCCGTCTGCTCGACGGCGGCTTCACCGCGTGGACGGCCGGCGGTTTCGACGTCACGCGCGACACCGCGCCACCTCCGACGAGCGCATGGACCGGACAGCGGCAGGACCATACCCTGGCGACGTGGCGCGACGTCCGCTGCGCGCTCGGCAAGCAGGACGTCGTGATCCTCGACACGCGCAGCGATGGGGAGTACTGCGGCTCGACCGTCCGCGCCAAACGCGGCGGTGCCATCCCGGGCGCCGTCCACATCGAGTGGACGCGCAACCTGACGCCTGACGGAGACTTCAAGCCGGCCCGCGAGCTGCGGAAGATGTACGAGGACGCCGGCGTCACCCCCAATCGCGACGTGATCGCGTACTGCCAGGGCGGCTACCGCGCCGCGCACTCCTATCTGGCGCTCCGGCTGCTCGGCTACCCCAGGATCCGGACCTACGTCGGGTCCTGGAAGGAATGGGGCGACCGGGAGGAACTGCCGGTGGAAGTGCCAACCCGCAACTGATCCCAGATTTCTCCCCCCTTGACCCTAGATTGGTGGTTGCTATCACAGTGGCAGCGGGTCTATATTTCCGTAAATAGACGACTTCCGCCCGATGTCCGTCTGCCGTCCGCTCAGTCCAATTCAGCACTTCATGGAGTATTGACATGAGGCACGACATTGTCAGATGGGCCATGGCCCTGGCGACGATCCTGGCACTGGCATCCCCATCCACCTACGCACAAGGCGGCGCTGCGTCCACCCTCTCGGGGGTCGTGATGGATGCGTCCGGAGGAGTCATCCCCGGGGCGAACGTGGTCGTGAAGAGCGACACGACCGGTACGGAGTACACCGCCGTCACCGACACGAACGGCACGTTTACGATTCCCGCTATTCCACCCGGCCTGTACACCGCGACGATCTCCCTTCAGGGATTCAAGACGGCGGTCCTCAAGGACATCATCATCAACGTCGGGGTGCCGGCCTCGGTCAAGGCGTCGCTCGAAGTCGGCGGCCTCGAAGAAACGATCGTCGTCGCCGGCGCCTCCGAGGTCCTGCAGACCCAGCGGACGGCCGTCGCCACGACGCTCACGGAAAAGCAGATCATGAACATTCCGATCCCCGGACGCGGCGCGTTCGAGCTGGTCGGCCTGTTGCCCGGTGTGGCCAGCAGCACCGGCAGCATCCGCGATTCGACGGTGAACGGGCTGCCCCAGAGCTCGGTCAACATCACGCTCGACGGGATGAACATCCAGGACAATTACGCCAAGTCGTGGGACGGCATGTTCACGCGAGTCAGCCCCCGTCTCGATGCGGTCGAGGAGATCACGGTCGCCACCGCCTCCCAGGGCGCCGACACGGCCGGCCAGGGGTCGGTCCAGATCAAGTTCGTCACCCGCTCGGGCACGAACCAGTACATGGGATCGGGCTACTACTACATGCGCCGTGACTGGATGAACACGAACAGCTGGTTCAACCTCAATCGCAACGTGGACGCCACGGGCAAGCCGGCGGCCAAGTCCGTGCTCAAGCAGTACCAGCCGGGCGGCCGCTTCGGCGGGCCGATCGTCAGGGACAAGGCGTTCTTCTTCATCAACTATGAGCTGGTGCACACGCCCGGGACCCGAGGCGACACGCGGACGATCATGAGTCCGTCGTCCGAGCGGGGTGTGTTCCAGTACGGCGGGCGTCCGGCGGTCGATCTGATGCAGCTGGCCGCCAGCAACGGCCAGGTGTCCACGATCGATCCCGTGATTGCGAAGCTGCTGGGCGACGTCCGCGCCGCGTCCGCCACGACAGGCACTGTGTCCGACACCAACGACCCCCTCGTGCAGTCGTACTTCTGGCAGCAGGCAACCAAGGGTGAGACCAAGTACCCCACGGTGAAGCTCGACTACAACATCACGTCGAACCACCGCGCGACGTTCTCCACGACGCGGAACAACCTGCTGTCGAATCCCGACACGACCAACAGCCGCCAGCAGGTCTTCCCCGGCTTCCCCTTCCGCGGGCTGCAGGACTCCAAGCGCTACACCATGACCGGATCGGTGCGGTCGGTGCTCAGTTCCAACCTCGTGAACGAGTTCCGTCTCGGCGCGACGGGCGGACCGACCAAGTTCTCGCCCGACATCAACCCCGGCATGTTCGATGCCCCGGTCGGCAACATGGGCGGCTACGGCATCAGCTGGAGCGGCTTCCGCGGCATCAGCAACACCTACACGACGACGAACTACAGTGCCCGTGAGGGGTCCACCAAGGTCGTCGAGAACACCCTCAACTGGCTGCGCGGCCGGCACGGGCTGTCGATCGGCGCGTCGGTCACGCGCGCCGACGTGTGGCTGCAGAACAAGCAGCACGTCCCGTCGCTCACGCTCGGCATGGCCACCGGCGACCCCGCCGACTCGATGTTCAACACGACGAACTTCCCGGGCGCGACCGGCACGGATCTCACCAACGCGCGCAACCTCTACTCCGTGCTGACCGGCCGCATCACGTCCATCGGCCGTGAAGCGAGAATCGGCGCGGATGGCAAGCTGTACCAGATCCTCGGCGAGAGCATGCAGGAGGGTCGGCTGTGGGACGTCGGCGTCTTCCTCCAGGATTCCTGGCGGTGGCGTCCGAATCTCACGGTGAATGCCGGCCTGCGGTACGGCGTGCAGCTGCCGTTCACGGCCCTCAACAACAGCTATTCGACGGCGACCGTGGCAGACCTGTTCGGTATTACCGGCCCCGGCGCCGGATTCGTTCCGGGGTCGCTCGTCACCGGGACCGGCAACCTCCACAAACCCGGCGTGTTCGAAGGCTCCCCGACCACCTACAAGCTGCTCGAGGCCGACACCAGGGCCTACAAGACTGACTGGAACAACCTGGCGCCAAGCATCGGCGCGGCCTGGACGTTTGGATTCGCCGACGGCTGGGGCCGGAAGATCTTCGGGTCGGAAGACTCGTCGGTCCTCCGGGCCGGCTACAACCTCGCCTACCAGCGCGGCGGCATGAGCGACTTCGTCGAGGTCTTCGGCAACAACCCGGGCATTTTGATCGACGCGACCCGGAACCAGAACAACGGGAACCTCGGCACGCTGCCGGTGCTGCTGCGCAGCAGCGACCTGAGCGCGCCGGCGATCCCGCTCGAACGCGTCTACCCGATGGCCGTCCCGAGCGTCAGCTCGAACGTCCGCGTGTTCGACCCTGACATCAAGGTGCCCTGGGCGAGCTCGTACTCGATCGGCCTCGAGCGCGCGCTCGCACGAGACCTTTCGGTGGAGGTGCGTGTCGTCCACACCGACAGCAAGGGGGGCTGGACGCTGAACAACCTCGACGGCCAGCGCAACTACAACGAGCTGACGACGGTCGAGAACGGGTTCATCGACGAGTTCCGCGTCGCCCAGGCCAACCTGTTCGCCAACGTCCAGGCGGGGCGCGGCAACACCTTCGCCTACACCGGAGTGGCCGGCACGAGCCCGCTCCCGATCTTCTTCGCGCACCTGAACACCAGCGGGAGCGCGGGGACACCGGCAAGCTACACCGGCAGCGGCTGGACGAACACGACGCTCGTCCAGTCGATGTTCCGGCTGAATCCCAATCCGCTGACGGCGGCCAACCAGCTCCGGTCAACCGCCAGCTTCCGGACGAATATGGTGAGAGCGGGCCTGCCGGCCAACTTCTGGGTCGTCAACCCGGACGTCACGACCGCGGGGATGATCACCAATGGAGGCGACACGAGCTACAACGGCGTGCAGCTCATCGTGAACCGCCGGTTCGCCCGCGGCTTCATGGCCCAGGCGAACTACTCGTTTGCGAGCGGCCACCAGCAGGACTTCTATTCATTCCGGAAGCCGTACCTGCGCGTGAAGCAGTCGCAGACCCGGGCCGACACCACGGCGGGCAGCGGCATCATCACGCACGCGCTGGCGATGAACTGGGTGTACGAGCTGCCGTTCGGCACGGGCAAGCGGTTTGCCTCGAACGTCAACCCCTGGGTGGACCGGATCATCGGCAGCTGGAGCTTCCAGGGCGTCGGCCGGTTCCAGAGCGGCCGCCTGATCGACTTCGGCAACGTCAGGATGGTCGGGTTCGACGCGAAGGAACTGCAGAAGATGTTCAAGATCCGCATGACGAAGGATCAGAACAACCAGTACCGCACGCTGGTGTGGATCCTGCCCGAGGATGTAATCGACAACACCATCAAGGCGTTCAGCCTCAACGCGACCGGCTATGCGTCGGGCGAGCCCGCGGGGCGCTACTTCGCGCCGGCCAACGGTCCGGAGTGTCTCGAAGTCGCGGCGACGTCGAACACCTCGTCGACGGCGGGCTACGGCGACTGCGGCACCGGCAGTCTGACGGTGAGCGGTCCGAAGGTGATCCGGTGGGACATGAACCTGGTCAAGCAGATCCCGCTCGCCGGGCGCCTGCGCCTCGAATACCAGCTCCAGGTGTTCAACGTGTTCAACCGGGTCAACTTCAACCCGACCAACTTCATCGGCACCGTGGTCGACAGTTACCAGGTGACCGGTGCGGTCGATCAGGCGCGCACGGCGCAGATGGCGTTCCGCTTCAGCTGGTAGAGACAAGATGCTTCGGGGTGCTCCAGGTCCTCCCTGGAGTGCCCCGGAGCGCTTCCGAGTGGCCCCCACGATTTCCCGCGGGGCCTGCATCAAGTCCTCCCTCGCCTGCACTATGATCGTGAGTGGTTCCAGGCCCTCGACGAAGTCGTCCCGGCGCCCTCAACGAACACACCTATGAACAACGTCATCGACTTCATCAACACCAACCGCGACCGCTACCTCGACGAGCTGAAGGAGTACCTCGCGATCCCCTCCATCAGCGCGCTCCCCGAGCACAAGGCCGACGTGCGGCGCTGCGCCGAGTGGACGGCCGACGAGATGCGGCGCATCGGCCTGCAGAACGTCCGGCTCGAGGAAACGCCGGGCCATCCGATCGTCTACGGCGACTGGCTGGGCGCGGAAGGCGCGCCGACGATCCTCTTCTACGGGCACTACGACGTGCAGCCCGTGGATCCGCTGGACCTCTGGGAGTCGCCGCCGTTCGAGGCGACGATTCGCGACGGCGAGATCTACGCGCGCGGATCCGCCGACGACAAGGGGCAGGTCTTCATGCACTTCAAGGCGATCGAAGCGCACATGAAACAGAACGGGAAGCTCCCCGTGAACATGAAGATCCTGCTGGAAGGGGAAGAGGAGGTCGGCTCCGCCAATCTCGACGACTTCATCAAGGCCCACAGGGAAGAGCTCGGCGCCGACGTGGTCGTCATCTCGGACTCGCCGATGTTCGACCGCGGCATTCCGTCCATCTGCTACGGACTGCGGGGCCTCGTCTACTTCCAGATCGACCTTCGCGGCACGAAGAGCGACCTCCATTCAGGGTCGTTCGGCGGCGCGGTCGCCAACCCGAACATGGTGCTCGCACAGATCCTCTCGCAGATGAAGGACAAGGGGGGGCGCATCAAAGTCCCGGGCTTCTATGACGATGTGGTGCCGTTGCGGGACGAGGAACGGGCGGAGTGGAAGAAGCTGCCGTTCAGCGAGACGCGCTACCGCAAGGAGCTCGGAGCGCCGAAGCTGTTCGGCGAGAGCGGCTACTCCACGCTCGAGCGCGTCTGGGCTCGGCCGACGCTCGAGGTGAACGGCATCCTCGGCGGCTTCACGGGCGAGGGGGCGAAGACCGTCATCCCGGCCGTGGCGATGGCCAAGGTCAGCATGCGGCTCGTGCCGAATCAGGATCCCGACAGGATCGCCGAGCTCTTCGAGGCGTACGTGAAGAAGATCGCGCCGAAGACGGTGGAGGTCACCGTCACGCGGATGCACGGTGGCAAGCCGTGGATGACCGACTTCGACAATCCGTTCGTGCAGGCGGCCGGCCGCGCCATCGAGAAGGGCTTCGGCAAGACGCCGGTGTTCAACCGCGAAGGGGGATCGATCCCCGTCGTGGCCACCTTCCAGGAGATCCTGGGGCTGCCGTCCGTCCTGTTCGGCGTCGGGCTCCCGGATGAGAACGCGCATGCGCCGAACGAGAAGCTCGACCTGAACAACTTCCACGGCGGCGTGATCGCGTCTGCGTATCTGTACGAGGAGGTCGCGGGGATAGAAACTGGTCACTGAGCGGCGGGGGACGATGTGGGGCGGGGTTCGCGCCAATGACCGGCGGGGGATGAACCCCCGCCCCACACTGCCATGACACTGCAAGTTGTCCCTCAGTGTGGGGCGGGGGTTCGCGCCAGTGACCGGCGGGGGATGAACCCCCGCCCCACACTGCCATGACACTGCAAGTTGTCC
>JBBECO010000211.1:10580-15571 GCA_040881785.1 Vicinamibacterales bacterium | reverse complement strand
CGCCGCCAGGATGCTGTCGCGGCACAGGAAGTTGATCTTCAGCTGCATCGGGTAGTTCAGCCAGCCGAAGATGTCGATGTTGTCCCAGCCCTCTTTGTTGTCGCCGCGCGGCGGATAGTAGTTGATCCGCACGACGTGGTCGATCTTGCCGTAGAGATCCGGATAGAGATTCGGCTGCAGGATGTAATCGAGGACGGACTTCTTGCTCTCTTCCTTCGTCTTGAACGACTCCGGATCGTCCAGCACCTCGCCGTCGCGGTTGCCGAGGATGTTGGTCGAATACCAGCCCTCGACGCCAAGGAGGCGCGCCTTGATGCCTGGGGCGACCAGCGTCTTCATCCACGTCTGACCGGTCTTCAGGTCCTTCCCCGCCACCGGGCAGCCGTTCTTCGCGGCAAGTTCGAGCATCGCCGGCACGTCGCCGCTCAGATTCGGCGCCGCGTTGGCGTACGGGATCCCCTCGCGCAGGGCCGCGTAGGTGTAGATCATGCTCGAAGGGATCGAGTCGTCGTTCAACTCGAGCGCCTTTTCGAACGCCGCGAGGCTGGCATGCGCGGGCGTCTCGGTGAGAAACACTTCCGTGCTGCCGCACCACACCATGACGAGCCGGTCGCAGTTGTGCTCTTTCTTGAACCGGCGCATGTCTTCGATGAGCTGCTCGGCCAGGTCCTTCTTGTTCTTGCCCGTCTTGACGTTGGGACCGTGAAGTCGCTTCACGTAGCGCTGGTCGAACACGGCCGGCATCGGCTTGATCTGTTCCAGCTCGGGACGGATCTGCTCGAGCAGGTCCTTGTCGAGCACGCCGGCGTGCTTGGCCGCCTCGTAGGCGTTGTCGTTGAAAATGTCCCACCCGCCGAACACCACGTCGTCGAGCGAGGCGAGGGGCACGAAGTCCTTGATCAGGGGAAAGCGGCCCTCGGTGCGCTTGCCGAGGCGGATCGTGCCCATCTGCGTGAGTGAGCCGATGGGCTTGGCGATGCCCTTCCGGATGGCCATGACGCCGGCGATCGTGGTGGTGCTGACGGCGCCCATGCCGACGAGAAGAATGCCAAGCCTGCCCTTGGCGTCTGCGATTTTCTGAGCTTTTTTCACAGAAACGAACTATATCATCGACAGTTGAGGCAGTGAGACCACCATGTTCTGGCTCAGAAAAATGCCCTCCGGCGAGCCGCTGAATGTCGCGATGGCGGGAGTCCGCGCGGGCGACCGGCTGCTGATTCTCGGCGCCGATGCGCCGAAAGCCATCGCGCAGATCGCGCTGAAACCCGGCCTCAACGGCCGCACCTGCATCGTCGATGACGAACCGCAGCGGGTGACGCGCGCGGCGGCCCTTGCGGAAAGCGAGGGGGCGCTCGTCGAGCATCAGACGGCGGCCGTCACGACCGTGCCCTACGACGCCGAGTCGTTCGACGTCGTCGTCGTCAACCACCTTCTTCCGCGCCTCGACGCCGGACGGCGCGAGCAGTGTCTTGCTGAAGCGGCGCGCGTGGTGCGCGCCGGTGGACGGTGCGTGGTGATCCAAACGGGGCGTCGCGGCGGACTCGCCGGCCTGTTCGGTGGCGGCTCGACGATGAGCGCGACCGAGGTCGAGGCCCTGCTGACCGGCACCGGATTTCGAGCCGTCCACACCCTGGCCGAGCGCGAAGGCCTGCTGTTCGTCGAAGGGGCGCGCCGCGGCTGACGCGGGGGCGGCCAAATGTCCTGTCGGCGCGTCAGTGTCTCAAGAGGAATACAGCCCGACCAGGCGGCCTCCCAACAGGTTTCGCGAAGATTGGCCGAAATACGAACGTCAGCTCTCTGTACGGCCGTCCGAAGCCCGGCAAGGGTTTTGCCCCGTAAACGCCTCACACGTCCATGCCATTGCCCCGATCTGCGGCGGCCGAAGTCTTCAGCGTGCGGGAAACCGCGCGGGCCGCAGGCGTCACGGCCGGCGCCGTCGAGGAACTGATCGATTCCGGACAGGTCCGAGCCGTGGGCGGCTTCCTGTCGGCGGCGCAGGCGGTCCGATGCGTGCGACTTCTCAGGCGCATTTCGTCCCGTACCGTCAAGCGGGAGCTGTTTGCGCCGCCCGTCGCCGGCGAGCGTTCAGCCGGGGCGGCCCTGGCCGCATCGAGCGCGCTGCACGGCGGCATGCTGGGCCTGCTCGTTCTGATCACCACGCTGGGTCTCACGTCCGCCGAAGAGCCGGCGAAACGGCTGGATCCGCCGCGCCTTGTGTTCGTCGCGACGCCAGGACCGGGCGGCGGGGGCGGTGGCGGGGGGCTCAGGCAGCCGGCGCCGCCGCCGAAGGCGCAGATGAAGGGGCCCGCGAAGGTCAAGAGTCCCGTGCCGCCGCCGAAGCGGTTCACGACACGCAAACCGGAACCGGAAGTCCGACGTCAACCACCCGTGCCGCCGAGGCCGGTTCCGCGGCCCATCGAACCGCCGCCACCGGCGCCACGGCCGCCCGTCACACCACAGGTGATCGCGCCCGTCGTGAGTGCTTCGTCGGATGCGCATGACCGCGCGGGCGTCCTGAGCGAAAGCACCGCCGAAACCGAGAGCCAGGGCAGCGGCTCCGGCGGCGGGGTGGGCACCGGACACGGCACGGGTATCGGTGAAGGGACGGGGACGGGCATTGGACCCGGCAGCGGCGGCGGCACCGGCGGAGGGCCCTACCGCCCCGGCAGCGGGATCACCGCACCGGAACTGCTGAAGGAAGTGCGGCCGGCCTACACGGAGGATGCGAGGCGCGGTGGCATCGAAGGGGACGTCGTGCTGGAGATCGTGGTCCGCAGCGACGGCAGTGTCGGCGACGTCAAGGTGCTGCAGGGCCTGGGCGGCGGGCTCAATCGCACCGCCGTCGATGCGGTGAGGCAATGGCGCTTCTCGCCGGCGCGCCGCCACGGCGTGCCGGTGGATGTCATGGTCGAAGTGGCGGTCGCGTTCAAGTTGAGATGAGCCACGTGAATGGATACCATCCTGTTAGCTGTCACTGGAATGTCGTTGGCGATGGCTGCCGCCATGGCGGTGCTGCTCGTGCGGATGACGCGCGCAGAACGCGGCCGCTCTGACGCGCGTGTGGCGCTGCTCGAGCAGCTGGCGGCCACGGGGCAACACGGGCCACGGCCTGCCCGCCGTAGCCTTGGCGAAGGCGGGCTCAACACGGTTCAACACGGTTCGACACCGGCCACAGCCCGCCACGCCGAAGCCCAAGATGTTCATCGGGGCGAAGGCGGGGTTCAACACGGTTCAACACGGACAGGCACCGGTCGCAGTGTCGCCGCGAGAATTCTGCCGCCACGGCCGCCCGCGGCGGTGACGCTCGATGATTTCGAGCTGCGGCCCGGCACGTCCTCAACGGCGGTCGAGGATCACGACATCTTCCACGAGCACGACGCGGCTTCGCCGTGGCCGCGGCGGTTCGTGATCGTGGGGGCGATGGCGGCTGTGATGGCAGCGGTGTTCTTCGGGTGGAGCGCGACGCAGTCCGCCCCGGCGGCGCCGGTTGATCAGACCGTGGCGCAGGCGAGCGAGCCGTCGCTCGAGCTGCTCTCGCTGCAGCACGCCCGACAGGACGGGACGCTCACGATCAGCGGACTCGTGCAGAATCCGCGCGACGCCGCAGCGCTCGCGGGTGTTCATGCCACCGTGCTCCTGTTCGGCGCAGACGGCCGGACGGTGGCGAGCGGCCGGGCCCCGATCGATTTCACGAGGCTGGCACCCGGGGACGAATCGCCGTTCGTGATCCGGGTGCCGGTGCCGGGCGCCGTTGTGCGATACCGCGTCGGGTTCCGCGGTGAGAACGATCGCGTCCTCGGCCACATCGACCGGCGCGACCTCGAGGCTGTCGCGCGAAAGCAGGAACCATGAAGACCATCCGCGCACTTACGGCATTCGCCTTCGCCGCCGCAGCAGTCGTGGCTGCGTCCGGACAGGAGCCGAACGAACAGGCGTTCCGCTTCCGCACGGGGATCGAGCTGATCAACGTGACGGCCACGGTGACCGACCAGAACGGCCGGTTCGTCTCAGGGCTCCGGAAGGAAGACTTCCGCGTCTACCAGGACGACCAGCCGCAGGAGATCACGCACTTCAACAGCGAGCGCGTGCCGGTCAGCCTCGGCATCGTGCTCGACACCAGCGGCAGCATGGACGGCGAGAAGATGACCGCCGCGAAGCTGGCGCTCAACCGCTTCCTGATCGACCTGCTCGGCCCCGACGACGAAGTGTTTCTGTACCGGTTCGACAGCTCGCCGGAGCTCGTCCACGAGTGGACGACCGATCGCGCCCTCGTGAGCGCGGCGCTCAACCGGATCCAGCCGCGCGGCGGCACCGCGATGTACGACGCCGTCGCGGAGGCGATTCCGCTGGCGCAGGCCGGCAGACACCGGAAGAAGGCGCTGCTCGTCATCTCGGACGGCAACGACACGAGCAGCCGCACGGCGATCATGGCGCTGCAGGAACAGATCCGCGAGACGGAGGTCCTGGTCTACGCGATCGGGATCGACTCGCAGGTCTCGACGTCGGACCTGCGCCCGCGGCGATCCTTCGGCGGCGTCGTGCAGTCGCTGTTTCAGAATCCTATCCCGCTGCCCTTTCCGAAACCGGGCCCGAAGCGGCCGCCCATGCGGCCGGTGCCGCCGCCGATCTACCCGGACCCGCGCCTGCCACCGGCGAGGCCCCCCTCGATGCCGCCGCCCAATACGCCGCGCAACACGCGCGTGACACCCGACGACCGCGTCAACATTGCGGCGCTGCGCGACATCACCGACGACAGCGGCGGGCGCACGGAAGTGATCCGCTACGCGCGGGACCTTCATCCCGCAACCGCCGGCATCGCCGACGAGTTGTCGAAGCAGTACTTCCTGGGCTACGCGTCCACCGGGGTGAAGGATGGCCGCTGGCACGCGATCCGCGTGGAAGTGCGCGACGGCCGCTACCACGTCCGCGCGCGCCGCGGCTTCGTCGCAACGCCGTAAGAGCGGGATGCGGGGTGCGGAGCGCGGGCAGCG
>JBBECO010000211.1:0-10480 GCA_040881785.1 Vicinamibacterales bacterium | reverse complement strand
GGCGGAAGCCACCAGTTCGCGGTGTTGAACCGGGTTGAACCCGCCTTCGCCAAGGCTTCGGCGGGCAAGCCGCAGCCGTGTTGAACCGTGTTGAACCGTGGCTGATATCATGCCGCCGTGCAAATTTACGGGGCCGCCATCGGGCTGAGCGTGCTCGGCAGCCTGGGCGGGCTGCTGGCGGCATCCGCGTTCCTGCTTCTTGGCGACAGTCTCCGCTCGAAGGTCGTTCCGTGGGCGATCAGCTATGCGGTCGGCACGCTGCTCGGCGTCGCGTTGCTCGCGCTCCTGCCCGAAGCACTGGCCTCGGTCGCGCCGCCGGCCGCCATGGCCACGCTGCTCGGCGGCGTGCTGACGTTCTTCCTGCTCGAGAAGCTGGTCATCTGGCGGCATTGCCACGACGACGACGGGCGTGAATGCGCGGCGCACACGAGCAGCGCCGCATCACTCGTGATCATCGGCGACGCCTTCCACACCTTCGTGGACGGCGCCATCATCGCCGCCGCCGTCGTGACCTCGATTCCGCTGGGCATCACGACGGCGCTCGCGGTAGCGGCGCACGAGATCCCGCAGGAAGTCGGCGACGTCGCGATCCTGCTGCGCGCGGGGTATTCGCGCGGCCGGGCCCTGATGCTCAACATCATGTCCGGCATCGGCGGCGTGCTCGGCGCCGTCGCCATGCTGGTGGCCTCGCAGACGGTGCCGCACCTGCTGCCGTACGTGCTGGCCTTCGCCGCGGGCAACTTCCTCTACATCGCCATGGCGGACCTGATCCCGGACCTGCATCGCGGCAATGTCGAGGGGGGTGCGTTCCGTCAGATGGCCCTCATCAGCGCGGGGATCCTCACGATCGTCCTGCTCTAATTCGACAGGCCACCACTGTCACGGGTTCACCGCGGAGGGCGCAGAGGACGCTGAGTTTGCTTGTGGCTGTCTCGGCGTCCTCCGCGACCTCTGCGGTAAGACCGTGGAGGGGTTGATCGTGGCCCGACGGCGTGGTCACCAGCAGGGGACATCCGGCTCGGCGCATCGGCAAAAATCCCCGGAATTCGCACGAATTCAGTGGCACCTGCTTTGCGATCTGGATCCCCGATGCCTGCCAGCGTCAGAGGAACGATCCATGAACGCCCGGATTCCCGCTACGCTGGCGCTGGCGCTCACACTCTGGCTGCCGCTGCCGTCCCTGGCGCAGAGCCACGCGGACGCCCGGCTGCAGGCTGATCTCACCCGCTCGCTGCGCGCCTACACGCGCCTCACGATCTTCGACGACATCGACGTCCAGGTCCAGGACGGCCTGGTCACGCTCACCGGCAAGGTGACGATGGCGTTCAAGAAGGAGGAGATTGCCGGTCGCGTACGCGCCCTCGACGGGGTGCGGGAACTGCGCAACCAGATCGGCGTGCTCCCGGCGTCGGCCGAAGACGATGCGCTGCGGACGCGGGTCGCGCGCGCGATCTACGGCAGCCCGGCGTTCCATCGCTACGCCGCCATGCCCCATCCGCCGATCCACATCCTGGTCGAGTACGGCCGTGTGACGCTGACAGGCATCGTTCCGACCGAGGTGGACCGCGCGCTGGTGCGTTCGCTCGCGGCTGGTCAGGGAGAGCGCTCGCTCACGTGCGCGCTGAGAACTGACGCTGAGCGCGCGCGCGAACTTCCAACTTCACAACTCCCAACTTCGCAACCTCCAAAGTTGGAAGAGACGGCGCGCAATTGGTAGTTGGGAAGTTGGTAGTTGGAAGTTGACTCAGGCGCCAGCCTGATCCTGATCGCGCCCGCGCCGCATCGTCCACCAGATCAGCAGCACGAGCAGGAGCACTGCGGCGGCGAACGCGCCGCCGAAGAGGAAGAGCGTGCGATAGAGGATCGACTGGCTCTCCATCTCGACGTAGATGTTCACGGGCTGACCGTCGAGACGGTCGGCGAGCTGCTGTTCCCAGGCGAGGATGTTCCCGCGGCTCGCCTGCGACGTCTCGTGGGTCTCGAGATCGCGCGCAGTGTGGTGCAGGATCTTGGACGGAAGGTGCAGGCGGAAGGCGACGATCTCGCTGCCGTCCCACCCGTAGTTCTTCAGCGTACCCGGCTTCAGCGCGGACGGCCCAACGGTTTGCTTGTACACGTGGACGCCTTCCGCGCCTTCCGGTCCCTGGCGCGTCGGGGACTCGAGCTCACCCGGCCTGGCGGGCCTGAACGCGTACGTGGACCACGCGAACGGCGGCGCCTCGCTCAATCTGTTGATGTCGGGAATCTCCATGCGGATCTGGACGAACCGGCGCCCCTTCCGCCGCCAGGGACGGCTGACGCGCGTCACGTCCGAGACGGGCGTTTCGAAGAGCGCGCGGATCTCGTCGAGGTCCAGCCGCGCGGCCGAATCGGTCGGCACGTCGAGACCGCGCAGGGCCGCCAGCGACGGGAGCGACGCGTTGACCACGAGTGTCGCGGAGCCGTCGATCCCGAGTGTCAGGTCTTCTTCGTATTCGTACTGCTTGCCGAGGAGCCCGCCGCCCCGGCACGCGGCGGCGGTCAGGAGAATCATCACCGCGAGCAGCGCCGCGGCCAACCGAATGCGCACGGTCCGGATGATATCGTGGATTCATGCCCGAGCGACCTCGCCTGTTCCTCATCGACGCCAACAATCAGATGTACCGCGCGTACCACGCGATGCGCGGGGCAGGCCTCAGCGGACCAGGCGGCAAGACGACGCACGCGGTGTACATCTTCGTCACGATGCTGCGGAAGCTGATTCAGGACCACAAGCCGGAGTACATCGCCGCCTCGTTCGATCTCGCGGGTCCGACGTTCCGCTCCGAGATGGCGACCGACTACAAGGCGAACCGCACGCCGATGCCGCCCGATCTCGCCGAGCAGATCCCGTGGGTGCATGAGGCCTGCGAAGCGCTGGGCGTCCCGATCCTCACCTACGCCCGCTTCGAAGCAGACGACGTGATCGGGACGCTGGCGGCACAGGCGATCGCGCGTGGATTCGAGGTGGCGATCGTGACCGGCGACAAGGACTTCTTCCAGCTCGTGCACGACGGGCTGAAGGTCTACAACCCGAAGGAGGAGGGCACCTGGTTCGACGCCGAGGGCGTGCGTGAGAAGTTCGGCGTGGCGCCCGAACAGGTCGTGGACGTCCTGGCGCTCATGGGAGACTCGATCGACAACATCAAGGGTGTGCCGGGCATCGGCGAGAAGGGGGCGCGCGATCTGATCGCGACGTACGGCAACCTCGACGCGCTCCTCGCGAAGGCGCCGGAGATCTCGAACAAGCGGTATCGCGAGGGCCTGATGAACCACGCCGCCGACGCGCGCCAGAGCCGCGAGCTGGCGCGCATCCGGACCGACGTGCCGGTGGCATTCGATCCGGATGCGGTCCGCTACCGCGGTGCCGATCAGCCGGCCTGCTTCGAGCTGTTCCAGCGGCTCGGCTTCCGCTCGCTCGTCATGGAATTCGCGCCGACGGCCGAAACCGCCGGCAGTGATTACGAGGTCGTGGGATCGCTCGACGGCGTGCGCGCACTCGCGGCGGAGCTGACGAGCGCCGGGCGGTGCGCGCTGCGCGTGATTCCGGACGCGCCCGCGGCCATGCGCGCGGGGATCGTGGGGATCTCGTTCTCGACCGCGCCGCGTCGCGCACGGTACGTACCCTTCGTCGAAGGAGCCGTCGTGGCGGGTGGCGGCGGCCTGTTCGACGGTGAGGATGGCGCGCCCGCGCCGATCGGCGTGGACGCGCGCGCCGCCCTCGACCTGCTCAGACCCGCGCTCGAGAACGAGCACATCGCGAAGATCGGCCACGATCTGAAGTTCGACGCGATCGTCCTCGAGCGGCACGGCGTGACGCTGCGCGGCCTCGAGACCGACACGATGCTGGCGAGCTACCTGCTCGACGCGACGCGGTCCGCACACCCGCTGGAGGATCTCGCCCTCGAGCACGTGGGCTACAAGGCGCTGCGCGAGGAGGATCTGTGCGGCCGTGGGGCCAAAGCCATCCCCTTCCGCGACCTGCCGCTCGATCGGGCCCGGGCCTTCGCCGGTGAACGCGCCGACCTCGCGCTCCAGATGTCGGGCCGGCTGCGGGAGCTGTTGAAGCAGGAGGAGCTCGAAACGCTCTACGAGACACTGGAACTGCCGCTGGTGCCCGTGCTCGTGGCCATCGAGCGCGCCGGCATCCGGGTGGATACCGGTGCCCTCGCCAGTCAGGCCGGCAAAGTGGATCAGGATCTTTCGCGGCTCGCGGCGGTCATCTACGAGCAGGCGGGCGAGGAGTTCAACATCAACTCGCCGAAGAAGCTGTCGGAGATCCTCTTCGACAAGCTCGGAATGAAAACCGAGACCATGCGCCGGACGACGAAGACGAAGGCGCAGTCCACGGCCTTCGACGTGCTCGAAGAGCTGGCGCTGACGCACGAACTGCCGCGGCTCGTCCTCGACTGGCGCTCGCTGATGAAGCTGAAGGGGACGTACATCGACGCGCTCCCGCAGCTCGTGAATCCGGAGACCGGCCGCGTGCACACCTGTTTCAACCAGGCGATCGCGGCCACGGGACGGTTGAGCAGCAGCGACCCGAATCTCCAGAACATTCCGATCCGGACGGAGGTCGGACGCGAGATCCGCGGGGCGTTCGTCGCCGAGCCGGGGCACGTGCTCATCTCGGCCGACTATTCACAGATCGAGCTGCGCGTCCTCGCGCACCTCTCGAAGGAACAGACCCTCATCGACGCATTCAGCCGTGACGAAGACATCCACGACCGCACGGCGGCCAAGGTGTTCGGCGCGGTGAGCGGCCTGAGCGCGCACGAACTGCGGCGCCGCGCCAAGATCATCAACTACGCGCTGCTGTACGGGAAGCAGGCCTTCACGCTGGCGAAGGACATCGGCGTCTCACGGCAGGAAGCGCAGGACTTCATCGACGCGTACTTCGCGGGCTTCCCCGACGTCCGCCGGTTCATCGACCAGCTCCTCGCCACCGCCCGCGAGACCGGGGTCGTCAAGACGATGTTCGGGCGCCGGCGGCTGGTGCCGGAGCTGACCAGCCGCAACGGACAGATCCGGGCGGCGGCCGAGCGTGAGGCGACGAACATGCCGATCCAGGGGACCGCGGCCGATATCCTGAAGAAGGCGATGATCGACGTCCATGCGGCGCTGCCGCAGGTGACCGGCGCGCGGATGATCCTGACGGTCCACGACGAATTGCTGTTCGAGGCGCCGCGCGAGGCGGCCGACGACACCGTCGCGCTCGTGCGCGAGCAAATGGAGCGCGCGGTGACGCTCGATGTGCCGCTTACAGTGGATGTGGGGGTCGGGGAAAACTGGAAGGAAGCGAAGAGTTAGCGGCTGCCGTCACGTACGCACCGCTGAGGACGCAAAGGACGCAGAGCATTGAATTACTCTGCGCTCTTTGCGATCTCTGCGGTGAAATTCGTGACGCCGTTCACCGCCGTGCCCACTCGGACTTGAACAGCTCCCACTCGTTGACCATGCCGGCGATGGCGGCGGTGGGATCCTTCAGGCCGAGGCGCGCGGCGCGGTCGGCGACGATCCCCTCGAGCACCATCCGATCGAGATCGGCGCGGAGCGCGTCACCGCGGTCGGGGGCCAGCACGGCGCGGACCCAGGCGGCCATCGCGGCGCTCCACGCCCCGTCGATGTCACCCGTGCCGCGCACGGCCGCGACGTGCCAGTAGCCGGCCGTCGCCGAGCCGGGCTTCCCGACGAGTTCCGCCCGCATCCGCTCCCCGATCCGCTCGTAGATGGCCGCGCGTTCGGGCATCGGCCGCCGCTGGGCGTGGCGGTCGAGAGCGCTCGCCCACCAGTCGAGGACGCGCTGATGCGCGGCGGGGCCGAGCGCCCGCGAGGCATCGAGAAGCGGCGCGAAGAGCTCCGCCGCCGCCGCGAACCGGTCCTCAAGGAACAGGGTCTCGGCCAGGCCAACCGTCAACTCGAGACGTTCGCGGTCGTCGAGCGTCCGGGGGTCGACGTCCCGGAGCGCCGCGCGGGCCTCCGCAAGGTGCGATGGCGCGTCGGTTTCGCGGTAGCGCTCGAGATGAATCCGGCCGAGCACCACCCGCGCGCCGTTGGCCGTGGCGGGCTGCTCGAGCGCGATGCGGGCCGCGCGCTCGGCCATTTCGTACTGGCGCTTGTTGTAGAACGTCCGCGCCTGGCCCAGGGCATCCTGAGCGGACGCCGCTGCCGGCACGAGCAGCAGAACACTCAGGAGAACCGCACACACGCGCACAATCCGGATGGTAGCACAGCCGAAAGAGGCCACTAAACTGCTGCTGGTCAGCCACTTACATGCCTTTATGGGAATCCGTGGTGCTATAATCGCCGCCGATGGTTGAGCCGACCGTCGTTCCGCGGTCAGAGCATACGATTTCGCGGCGTGACATTGATCCAGACGCTCTGAAGGTCCTCTACCGGCTTCACGAGCACAACTACGTGGCCTATCTCGTGGGGGGCAGCGTGCGGGACCTTCTCCTGCAGCGCCGTCCCAAGGACTTCGACATCGGGACGTCGGCCCATCCCCACCAGGTCAAGAAGCTGTTCCGGAACTGCTGGATCATCGGACGCCGCTTCCGCCTGGCGCACGTCAAGTTCGGCGCCAAGACGATCGAAGTCGCCACCTTCCGGCGGTTGATCGACGCCTCCGGCGTCACGCCCGAAGCCGAGGCGGCGCTCGAAATCCCGTCGGATCCGGCGCGGGAGCTCGACGCGATCTCGGTCGATACCGACGGGAACACGCTCGAACTCGAAGTCGAAGCCGCGCCCCGCGCGCGCCGCCGTGCCGAAGATCATCTGATCCAGCGTGACAACACCTACGGCACGCCTGAGGAGGATGCGTTTCGCCGCGACTTCACCGTCAACGCGCTCTTCTACGACATCGGCACGTACTCGATCATCGATTACACAGGCGGGCTGCAGGACCTCGACGCGCGGATGATCCGCTGCATCGGCGATCCGGAAGTCCGGTTCCTCGAGGATCCGGTCCGGATGCTGCGCGCCGTGGTGCTGGCCGCCCGGCTCGAGTTCGCCATCGACGAGGAGTCGCTCGAGGCGATCTTCGCGCACAAGCACGAGATCGCGCGCAGCGCCGCGCCGCGGCTGCTCGAGGAGTACTACAAGATCCTGCGCTCGGGCCACGCGGCCGAGGCCTTCCGGCAGCTCGATGAGACGGGGCTCCTGCGCGAGATCACGCCGGAGCTCGAAGATGCGCCCGACGCCTTCTGGACGGCGATGGGCGCCATCGACCGCTACCGCGCGCAGTTCACGTCAGCCCCCGATGCGCTCACCAACACCGTCCTGGCCGGCACGCTGCTGCATCCGATGGGACTGATCGGCCCGCGCACGCGCTTCCATGCCGACGCGCTGGAGCGCAAGCTGGATCTCGGACTGCTCCCGATCGCGCGCCGCGATGTCGAACGGCTGCAGCAGATCTTCTCGATGATCCCGCGCGTGCTCGACATCCAGGCGCCGTCCCGCGCCCAGCGCGCGCTGCTGCACCGCCAGTCGCTCGACGAGACGCTCACCTGGATCGAGATCCACGGCGACCGTCCGGACGTCATTGCCCACTGGCGCGAGCTGCAGGCGCAGCGCCGTGACCATCCAGCCATCGGCGGCCCCGACGCCGAGGCGCCTCTCCCACCGTTCAAGCGCCGCCGCCGCCGGCGCCGCGGGCCACGACGGCCGATCCTCTAAACGGGCCGGCGGCTTCCCGCCAGGCGCTGTGCGGTGGGACCGCCAGTCGGACGAGGCGCTGGCCTCGACCGTGCCGGCCAACCCGCTCATCCCGCACATCATGCCGGCCATCGAGTTCCCCGGCGCCGACTCGGGCGTGACGTGGAACGACATCTGGTCCAGCTGGTTCCAACTCGCGAGAGTTGGGGACGCCAACTCAACCATAGTTCACTCCCCGTGCGGTTGGCTCCGCCGGCGTATCGCGACGGTAGGGCGCTGGCCGGGGGGTGTAAATGTTTAGTTGACACTCTGTCGCGTCTCGCTTTACGCTCGACACTGTGATCGTCAGCTTTCGACACGCCGGGCTGCGGGAGCTCTTCGAGACCGGCAAGAGTCGGAAGGTGCAGCCGGACCTGCACAAACGCTGCAGAAGGGCGATGGACGCGCTCCATGCTGCGACGGCGCTCTCAGACCTGAACGTGCCGGGCTGGAGTGTGCACCCATTGAAGGGCAATCGAGAGGGTCGGCACGCGATGGCCGTCAGCGGCCCTTGGCGCATCACGTTCCGCTGGGACGGCAAGGACGCCCACGAGCTGGATCTCGAGCAGTATCACTGAACGGAAGGCGACGACGAAGATGACGAAGGTGCTCCCTGTTCGACAGCCATTGAAGCGGCAACCGACCCATCCCGGTGAGATCCTGCGCGAGGACGTGCTGCCGGCGTTGCGGATGAACGTCTCGCAGGCAGCCCGCGAGCTCGGCGTGTCACGACAGCTTCTGCACCGAATCCTGGCGGGTAGGGCGCCAGTCACGCCAGAGACGGCCGTTCGGCTCGGGAAGTGGGCCGGCAACGGACCGGCGCTGTGGCTCGGGATGCAGCAGGCCTTTGACTTGTGGCACGCGGAACAGGCGCTCGGGACAGAGCTCGAACGCATTCCCGGACACGCCGCGTAGACACTCTGCCGGCGAGCGTGATTTCCCGCGCCGGGCCTTTCGGCACAGAGGGTCCCGGCTCCAGCGAATGGCTTGCCATACCAGTATGGTAGGATGAGCCGTATGAAGAAGACGTTGCACATCGATGAGGACCTGCTGCGAGACGCCAGGATGGCCTCGGGCGCGCAGACGGATACCGAAACCGTGCGCCTCGGGCTCGAAGCGCTCGTGCGTCGTGCGGCGTACGAGCGGCTGCGCGCGCTCCGCGGGTCTGAGGCACGGGCCGGGGACGTTCCGCGCCGGCGTGAGCGAACTTCCGCAACCAGACGCTCGGTGGCATGAGCGTCCTGGTCGACACGTCCGTCTGGATCCGGTTCCTCTCGAACCGTGCGCCGTACGCGGCCGAACTGAACCGCCTGCTCGGCCACGACGACGTCATCGGTCACGCCTTCGTCTACGGGGAACTGCTGATCGGCGACAAGGGTGGCCGGAAGGCGCTCCTGGCGAGCTACGCGCTGATGGACCAGGCACGCGTCGTCCCTCATCCCGAGGTCGTCGCGTTCGTACGCGAGCGGAAGCTCCATGGGCGAGGAGTCGGCTGGATCGACGTGCATCTGCTGGCCTCGGCGCTCGTCGCCGGGCTGCGACTGTGGACGACAGACCCGGCGCTGGCGGCGCTCGCCAGGGAGCTCGGCGTGGAATACGACTAGCGACGCGCGCGCGCCGAGCGCAGGCTGGATGCGCGCGGGGCGGGGGCGGCCTGCCAGGCGGGCGCCGCCACGCTGGTCTCAACCGGACGGCGCTATACTCGCACTGATATATCCGTCCGTTTCACATCCTGCCTTCAGGGAAGGAGCCCGCTATGGCGATTCCCGCGTCGATCGAACGGTTTCTTTCGGACCAGCACGTTCCCTACACCCCGGTGCACCACCCGCCGGCGTACACCGCGCAGGAGGAGGCGGCCGTCACCCACACCCCCGGACGCGCGTGGGCGAAGACGCTCGTGTGTCTGGCGGATGAGGTGCCGATCCTTGTGGTGCTGTCGGCCGACAGAGCCGTGGACGAATGGCGCCTCCGCGAGCTGACGGGGGCCACGATCGTGCGCCTCGCGACCGAGGCGGAATTCGCGGAGCTGTACCCGGACTCGGAGCTTGGCGCGATGCCGCCGCTCGGCCCCATGTATGCGCAGCGCGTCTACATCGACGACGCGCTGGCGAAGGACTCGGATATCGTGTTCCACGCCGGCACGCACACGGATGCGATCCGGATGCGCTACGACGACTTCGTCTCGCTCGTGCAGCCGATCCGAGGCCGCTTCAGCCGGAAGATGGTGCCGAGAGAGTACGGCGCGTAACCCGAAGGTCCTCGACGGGGATCTCATGCTCGGCGGTGACGTTGACGGTACGGCGGGGTCCCGATCACCGGAACCGGCCGCGCTGTGGAAGACGGGCGAGCGGCGGCCGGCCCGATCCGCGGCCGCCATCGTTCTTCGCGCGCTGACGGCTTCCCGGCGCTGGATCGACCAAATGGTCGAAGCTCCGTCAGGGCTGTCCGACTGCCGCGGCGACACCGCCAACGCAAACGCCTGCCGTAGAACAACTTAACAGCTAAGGCCGGCTGCCGTCACGACGGGCGCGGCGCTTGCTCGAGTGGTCGTGGAGGCCGACCTGCGCATGTCATGGCTGCGCCGCCTCGCCACCCGCGGCTGGAGCATCGCGCTGCTCAGCGTGGTGATTGGCGCGTCGCTCGTCGCCGTCGGGTGGCTCGACTACTCGTCCACCCGGCGCGAGTTCGGCGCGCTCGTCCGCGCACAGGCCGCGTCGGCACGAGACACCGTCGCCGCCGCGGCGCGCGCGAACCGCGCGGCGGCCGCCGA
>JBBECO010000210.1:0-15687 GCA_040881785.1 Vicinamibacterales bacterium | reverse complement strand
CCCCGGCTCGGTCGCTCGCGGGGACCCCTGCGCCCCGCGCCGCTCCCTCGCAGGCATCATTCTTCTCACGCCCGCCCCTCCGCCGGTGCCGGCGGTTCGTCGCGCGTGTCGTGGCCCAGCACGGACATGACGACCGCGCGAATGCCGCGGGCCATGCCGACGGCCTGATGGGCCTTTTCCCGTACCGTGCCCTTGACACGATCGGCCGTGTCGTCCACCCGCTCCATCGTTCCGGAGATCGCGTGGTTGACGCGCTCGGTCTGATGGCTGACGCTCGCCGTGACCGTCTTCACGTCCCCGAGAATGCCCTCCACCTTTTCGCGCAACGGGGCGATCTGCCGGGTTTCGAGGTCACCGACGAGCTGCATCACGCGGCGATAGGCGAGAAACGCGCCGACGCCAATGCCGATCAGCAGCAGCGCTTCGAGCACGCTGACGATCGCCATGATGGCGAGCCACATATTGGTCGTCCCAAGATCGGGGGTCATCCTGCCTCCTATGCCGACCAGCGCGACTGCCCGCCGGCCATGTCATTCAGGGATCGCCAGCCCTCGTTGGCCGCCGTGCGGGCCTTCTCGACTGTCCCGCGCACCCGCGTCAGCTCGTTGACGAAATCGTCCAGTTTCGGCTCGATCTGATGGCGAACGCGACGGCCGTTCTCCGTCATGTACAGCCAGCCCCACACTCCCCCGACGACCGCCCCCAGCATCGTCGCCATCAGCACCCGCGAACGTTCGTCCACACCCGCCTCCTTCGCCCGTGACCGGACGTGCCTGCCATCTGCTCTATCCCGTCAATCAAACGCCATGCCAGAACCGTCATCGCGGCGTGGTCTCGACGAACAGCGCAAGCGCCACGCCTTCCCAGCGACCGTTCGCAGGGCTTCCCGGTGCCTGCGCGCCCAGCGGCATCGTGGCCACGTGGCCGGGATCGAGACCGAATTTCCCGACGAGGTAGTCGCGCACTTGTAGCGCCCGGCTACGGCTCAGCACGAACTCCGCGTCGCTGGTGGCGCCGCCCGCGTACCCTTCCACGACGAACGGTGTGTTCGGCGGATAGCGCAGGAACGGGGCCATCGCCGAATCGAGGCGCTGGCGTCCGCTGTCGGTGAGGCGTTCCCGGCCGTCGGCGTCAGGCGCAAACAGCACGGCCGCGCTGACCCAGACGCGCAGCACGCGCCGGTTGTTCGTTTCCAGGGCGCCGTTCCGATAGTCCTCCACGCCGATGTCGTCGAGATCGAAGTAGCCGCGCCGGTTGAAGAAGCCGCGGAAGAAGAAATTCCGCTTGAGGGCCTCGGAGTTGTCGGCGAGGTCGGTGAGGGTTTCCCGCGCGGCTGTCAGCGACTGCTGCAGGTCCCCGACGACGCCGCGCATCGGACCCTTCTCGCCGCGGAAATCGTCGATGGCGGCCTTGGCGCTCTCGCTCGCCTCGCGCAGATTCGTCACCGCGCGCTCGGCCTCGGTCGCGATCTCCTTCACGCGCTCGTACACCGCGTCGTCGTTCACGAACTTCCCGAGGCTGCCCTTGCCCTGCTGCACGCCGGCGACGATGAGCTGAAGATCGGCCGCCACCTTCTGCCCGGACGTCGTGATCGCGCGGATGTCTCCGCTGACGTCGGCGATCATCGTCTGCCCTTCAACCGCCATCGACTGCACGGCCAGCAGCGCCTCGTCCAGCCGGACGCGGACATCCGTGATCATGATCGTGACGAGATCGATCGTCTCGTTCACCCGCTGGAGCATGTCGGCGAGGTCGAATGGCTCGCGGCTCTGGATCGTGCCGCGGTCCGGCACCTGCGGGGACTGGTCCGTGCCGGCTTCGACCTGGATGAACTTGTTGCCGACCAGTCCGTCGTTCTGGATGGAGGCGACCGAGTCGAGCCGGATGATCGGGTGCATGTCCGTGCGCACCCGCAGCTTGATCCGGAAGCGGCCGGACGGCGTGGTCGGGAGGTGAATCGTCTCGACTTCGCCGGCATCGAGCCCGGCGACGCGGACCATCGCGCCGTTCTGAAGGCCTGCGACCTTGCTGAACTCCGCGTAGACCTCGAAGGTGTCGCTGAACATCAGCCGCCGGTTGCCGATGAGGAAGAGCCCCACGGCAAACAGCAGGATTCCGGCGATCACAAAGGCGCCGACGGCGGCAAGTCTGTTCTTCTGCATCAGCCTGAATGAGAGGACGTCATGAACGCGTGCACGAGCTCGTCGTCACTCGCTTCGAGATCCGCCACGGTACCTTCCGCGAGGATCCGCCCCTCGTGCAACATCACCAGGCGGTCGCCGAGTTTGCGCGCGCTCGTGATGTTGTGGGTCACGACCACGAGCGTCGTCTTGTGTTCGTGCTTCAATCCGAGGAGCAGCTCGTCGATCTCGTCCGAGGTCAGCGGGTCCAGGCCTGCGCTGGGCTCGTCGACGAGCAGGATGCTGGGATCGAGGGCCAGCGCCCGCGCCAGCCCGGCGCGCTTCCGCATGCCGCCCGACAGATCCCCCGGCATCTTCTCGTAGTCTTCGCCCAGGCCGACCGAGGCCAGCTTCTCCGTCGCCCGCTGGCGGATCTCGGCGTCCGACAGTTTCGTGTGGCGGCGCATCGGAAAGGCGACGTTCTCCCCGACGGAAATCGAATCGAAGAGGGCGGCGCTTTGAAACAGAAAGCCTACCTGCTTCCGCACGTTCGAGAGCGCCTCCCCCTCGAGCCCGGTGATGTCGCGGCCGCCCACGAACACGCGCCCTTCGTCGGGGCGCACCAAGCCGATGATGGATCGCAGCGTCACGCTCTTGCCCGTACCCGAGCGGCCGAGAATGACGAAGCCGCAGCCTTCGGGCACCGTCATCGTCACGTTGTCGAGGACGCGCAGGGCGCCGAAGGACTTGGAGACCCCCTCCAGCCGGACCGCCGCTTCCGCAGCCGCCATCACCCGGCCGCCTGCGGATAGACGAAAAAAATCATCTGGACGAGGACGACGTTCGCGACGATGCAGAGGATCGATGACAGCACGACGGCGCGGGTCGAGGCGCGGCCGACCCCCTCCGTGCCGGACGTCGTGGTGAAGCCGAGAAAGCAGGAGACGGTCGCGATGATGAAGCCGAACACCATCGTCTTGAGCGTCGCGGGCACGTAGTCGCTCATCTCGATGAGCGAGAAGGCGCGCGTGAAGTACAGACCGAGCGACATCCCGGTCGCCGCGGTTTCCGCGAAAAAGCCCCCGAGGATGCCCGCGAAGTTCATGATCGTCGTCAGCAGCGGCAGCGCGATGACGCACGCGATGACGCGCGTGACCACGAGGTAGCGGAAGGCGTCCACGGCAGAGGCTTCGAGGGCGTCGATCTGCTCGGTCACGCGCATCGCGCCGAGCTCGGCGCCAATGCCGGCGCCGATGCGCCCCGAGAGCAGCAACGCGGCGGTCAACGGCCCCGTCTCCCGCACGAGCGCCATCGCCAGCCCGGCCGGGATCATCGATTCCGCACCGAAGCGCTCGAGCGACGCCCGCGTGTGCATGGAGAGGACGACGCCCACGGCGAGGCCGGACAGGGCGATCAGGGGGGCCGAGCGCAGCCCCAGCTCGTAGAGCTGCCTCACCGTTTCGCGGAATTCATACGGGGGCACGAAGATCTGCTGCGCTGCCTTGCCGGCAAACAGCGCCAGCTCCCCCACCGAGGAGAGATGGGAGGTCGTTCGATCCGCGGCAGCGGCCAGCATCAGACGGCTCAGGTGCAAGGAGCGCACCAGCTACGTGCGCCCGACCTGAAGGTCGGGCCTACAAGTTGTCGCATCGCGGTCGACGGGTCCTTGGTAGGCCCGACCTTTAGGTCGGGCGTGTCAGACCTGCGCGGCGCGCCGCGCCCCGCTCTTACCACCGTCCTGGATCTCGTGCTTCTTCATCTTGCTGTACAGCGTCGGCCGGTACAGTCCCAGGATCTGCGCCGCCTCCTGCTTGTTCCAGTTGGTGCGCTGGAGCGTCTGCAGGATCGCCATCTTCTCGATCTCGGCCAGCGTGCGATGCGGCGGGACCACGAACTCGGTCGTGGCCGCGTTCTCGGACTTGAGCGAGTCGGGCAGGTCGTTGACGGTGATCTCGCTCCCCTTGGCGACCAGGACGCCGCGCTCGACCACGTTCTCGATCTCACGCACGTTCCCCGGCCAGCGGTGCCGGATCAGGACGTGGTACGCCGCCGGCGCGATCGACTTGACGTTGCGGCCGTGGCGGTTGCGGTACTTCTCGAGGAAGTGCTCGCACAGCAGCGGGATGTCCTCGGTGCGCTCGCGCAGCGGCGGGACCCGCAGCGTGATGGTGTTGATCCGGAAGTAGAGGTCCTCACGCAGCTTGCCGTCGCGCAGCGCCGCGTCGAGATCGATGTTCGTCGCGCAGATCAGGCGGAAGTCCACCCGCACGATCCGGTCGCTGCCGATCGGGCGGTACTCACGCTCCTGCAGCACCCGCAGCAGCTTCGTCTGCAGGTACGGCGGCATCTCGCCGATCTCGTCGAGGAGCAGCGAGCCCCCCTCGGACATCTCGAAGAGGCCCTCCTTGTCGCTCGCGGCGCCGGTGAAGGCCCCCTTCTTGTAGCCGAACAGCTCCGACTCGATCAGGTCCTTCGGGATCGCGGCGCAGTTGATCTTGATGAACGGGCCCTTGGCGCGCTTGCTGTTGTAGTGGATGGCGTTGGCGATCAGCTCCTTGCCGGTGCCGTTCTCCCCCTGGATCAGGATGTTGGCATCGCTGCCGGCGACACTCTCCACCAGTTCCAGCACTTCGTGCATCTTCTTGCTCTTGCCGATGATGTTGCCGAAGCGGAACTGATTCTCGATCCTCTGCTTGAGGAGGAGGTTCTCGCCGAGCAGATCCCGGCGCTCGATCGCGCGCTCGAGCTTGGCCAGCAACGCGTCGGCGTCGATCGGCTTTTCCGCGAACTCGAACGCGCCGGCCTTCATCGCCTCGACGGCCTTCTGGACCGAACCGTGCCCGGTAATGACGATCACTTCGGTATCGGGATGCGTCTGCTTGAACCGCCGGAGCAGCTCGAGCCCATCGATATCGGGAAGCATCATGTCGGTGACGACGACATCGGGCTTCCAGGTCTTGAAGATCTCTTCGCCGCGCGTGCCGATCATGGCCGTCCGGACCTCGTAACCCTGATGTTCGAGCAGGATCTTCAGCCACTCGATGATCGAGGGTTCGTCATCGATCGCCAGCACCCGGTTCTTCTTCTTCGTCGTCATCGTCCACCTCAGCCGCCAAGAAAAACGGCTGCTCATAATACATTGATCTGCAAGATGAACAGAAATATTTATACACAGGCCCAAACAGTTGGTCGAAAACAGGACACTGTCAGCCCAGCATACACAGTCGGGACCCAAATAGGAATTCCGCCTATAATGCGAGCGATTGGATACCTTAGAGACGCACATCGACACCGGTTCCCCGGAGTTCCGGGCCAACGCCGAGCGGATGGAGCACCTCGTCGCCGAGCTTCGCGAGCGGACCGCCGCGGCACGGCTCGGTGGGGGGCCCAAGTACGTCGAGCGCCATCGGGCACAAGGCAAGCTGCCCGTCCGCGAGCGCATCGAGAAGCTGCTCGATCCCGGCTCCCCGTTCCTGGAGCTCTCGGCGCTGGCCGCCTGGGACCTGTACGACAACGAGGCCCCCTCCGCGGGTGTCGTGACCGGCATCGGCCGTGTCGCCGGCCGCGAGGTGCTGATCGTCGCCAATGACGCCACGGTCAAGGGGGGCACCTACCTCCCCATGACCGTCAAGAAACACGTCCGTGCGCAGCAGGTGGCGCTCGACAACCGCCTCCCATGCGTCTATCTGGTGGACTCCGGCGGCGCGTTCCTGCCGCTGCAGGCCGACGTCTTTCCCGACCGCGAGCACTTCGGCCGGATCTTCTACAACCAGGCCCGCATGTCGGCCGAGCGGATCCCCCAGATCGCCGTCGTCATGGGCTCCTGCACCGCCGGCGGCGCCTACGTGCCGGCCATGTCGGACGAAACGATCATCGTCAAGGGGACGGGGACGATCTTTCTCGGCGGCCCGCCGCTCGTCAAGGCCGCGACGGGCGAAGAGGTCACGGCCGAGGAGCTCGGCGGCGCCGACGTGCACACACGCCTGTCGGGTGTGGCCGACTACTTCGCCGAGGACGACGACCACGCGCTGCATCTCGCGCGCACCGTGCTCGGGACGCTGAATACGGTCAAGCGGATGCCCGGGGACTGGACGACGCCGGAGGATCCCGCCTACGACCCGAAGGACATCTACGGGATCGTCAGTGCCGATACGCGCAAGCCGTACGACGTCCGTGAGGTCATCGCGCGCCTCGTGGACGGCTCGCGCTTCGACGAGTTCAAGGAGCGCTACGGGACGACGCTCGTCACGGGATTTGCGCGACTGCACGGCGGGCTCGTCGGGATCGTGGCGAACAACGGCGTGCTCTTTTCGGAGTCCGCGCTGAAGGCGACACATTTCATCGAGCTCTGTAATCTACGAGGGATCCCGCTGGTGTTCCTGCAGAACATCACGGGCTTCATGGTGGGGCGTGAGTATGAGCGCGGCGGGATCGCCAAGGACGGCGCCAAGATGGTGCACGCCGTGGCCAACTCGGTCGTCCCGAAATTCACGGTCATCATCGGCGGTTCGTTCGGCGCCGGCAACTACGGCATGTGCGGACGGGCCTACGAGCCGCGGCTGCTCTGGATGTGGCCCAACGCCCGCATCTCGGTCATGGGCGGCGAGCAGGCGGCCGGGGTCCTGACGACGGTGAAACGCGACCAGCTCGCGCGCGAGGGAAAACCCTTCAGCGCCGAAGAGGAGGCCGCGATCCGGCAGCCGATCCTCGACAAGTACGAGCGCGAAGGATCGCCGTACTACTCCACCGCGCGTCTGTGGGACGACGGGATCCTGGATCCGGCGGACACACGACAGGCGCTGGCGCTGGGGATCTCGGCCGCACTCAACGCGCCGATCCCTGAGCCGAAGTTTGGGATTTTCCGGATGTAGGGTGTCACGACGTGGCTTCGCCATCGCACGACGGCACGACGACGCGACGACACGACGCATTGAACCAAATAGAATTAAACGTCGTGCCGTCGAGCCGTCGTGCCTGCCGAAGGCACAAGGCCGTTTAGCCGTATATGAACTCCCTGCAAATCGAACTCACCGGCCCCGTCGTGCGCGTGACGCTGAACAGGCCCGACGTCCGCAACGCCTTCAACGAGGAGGTCATCGCGGAACTGACCGCGTGGGCATCGGCGCGGCTGCCGGGCGGGGCCCGCGTGGCGGTGCTCGCCGGGGCGGGCAAGGCGTTCTGTGCGGGCGCGGACCTGAACTGGATGTCGCGCATGGTGCGGTACACGCCCGAGGAAAACGTACGCGATGCCGGTGCGATGGCGGCGATGTTCCACGCGCTCGATACCCTGCCGCTCCCGCTCATCGGCCGCGTGCACGGCGCGGCGCTCGGCGGCGGCGTCGGGCTCGCGGCCGTGTGCGACATCGTGGTGGCGGCCGATGATGCGGTGTTCGGATTCACGGAGGCCAAACTGGGCATCCTGCCCGCGGTGATCTCGCCGTTTGCCGTCCGGAAGATCGGGATCTCCGCCGCGCGGGAGCTGTTCCTGACCGCGGCCCGCTTTTCAGCCGCCCGCGCCAGAGAGATCGGCCTCGTGCACGCCGTGGTGCCGCCGGGCGATCTCGACGCGGCCATCGATGCGTACGTCCGGGAACTGGTGTCGTCGGGACCCGAAGCGATGACCGCCGCCAAACGCATGATTGCGGCGGTCGCCGGGCATCCGCCCGCGGAGGTCGCCCGCCTGACGGCCGAAACGATCGCGCGGCATCGCGCGTCGGCCGAGGGGCAGGAGGGCATGCTGGCGTTTCTCGAGAAGCGGAAGGCCGGCTGGATCGCATGAGCCTCCGCCGCGTGCTGATCGCCAATCGGGGCGAGATTGCCATCCGGATCGCGCGGGCCTGCGGCGAAGCCGGCATCGAGACGGTCGCGGTGTACTCGGACGCCGACGCGGGCGCGCCGCATACGCTCGCCGCCGACCGCGCCGTACGGATCGGACCGGCGGCGCCGTCCGAAAGCTATCTGAACATCCCGGCTCTCCTCGACGCGGCACGCGCCGCGCACGCCGATGCGATCCACCCGGGTTACGGGTTTCTCTCCGAGCGTGCGGCGTTTGCCACCGCCTGCGACGAAGCGGGGCTCGTCTTCATCGGACCCACGGCCGACACGATCGCCCGCATGGGATCGAAGATCGGCGCGCGCGCGCTGATGGAGGCGGCCGGCGTGCCCGTGGTGCCCGGGCTTACCCCTGAGGACCAGTCGGATGCCGGGATCCTCGCCGCGGTGACGCGCATCGGCTATCCCGCGCTGGTCAAGGCATCGGCCGGCGGCGGCGGCAAGGGCATGCGCGCGCTGCACGCGAAGGACCACGCCGCCGAAATGATCGCCGCGGCGCGGCGCGAGGCGCAGTCGGCGTTCGGCGACGGGACGCTCTACGTGGAGCGCCTGGTCGAGCGTCCGCGTCATGTGGAAATTCAGATCTTCGGCGACGCGCACGGCAACATCGTGCACCTGTTCGAACGCGAGTGTTCCGTGCAGCGACGGCACCAGAAGGTCATCGAGGAAAGCCCCTCCCCCGCCATCGTGCCGTCCGTCCGCGCGCGAATGGGGGACGCGGCCGTCGCGGCGGCTCGCGCGGTGCAATACCGCAATGCCGGAACGGTGGAATTCCTCCTCGAGGGCAGCGGGGAGTCGGCGCGCTTCTACTTCCTCGAGATGAACACCCGGCTCCAGGTCGAGCATCCGGTCACCGAGGCGGTGGCCGGCGTGGACCTCGTGCGCGCACAGCTGGCCGTCGCGGCGGGCGAGCCGCTGCCCTGGACCGAGGACGCGCTCTCGCAGCGCGGGCACGCCATCGAGTGCCGCGTCTACGCCGAGGATCCCGCGAACGGCTTCCTGCCACAGGCCGGGCCCCTGCTGCTCTACAGCGAACCCACCGGTCCGGGAATCCGGGTCGATGCCGGCGTCCTCGAAGGCGGTGACGTCCCTGTCACCTACGACCCGATGCTCGCCAAGCTGGTCGTGTGGGCCGAAACCCGCACCGCCGCGATCGACCGGGGGATCGCCGCCCTGCGCCGCTATCCCGTCCTCGGCATCCGCACGAACATCCCGTTTCTGATCCGCGTGCTCGATCATCCGCGTTTCCGCAGCGGCGAGGTCCACACCGGCTTCATCGATCAGCACCTCGAGGAGCTGATCGCGCAACCGGCGCCCTCTCCCGCCGCTGCTGCCCTGGCAGCCGCTGCCGTAGGCCCGACCTTCAGGTCGGGAGCCACGCGGTCGGGCGTGGACGACGCCGACAGTCCGCCGGACGCCTGGACCACCCTGACAGGCTGGGGACGCTGATGGCCGAACACCTCCAGCTCCGCTCAGGGGACGTGGACTTCCGCATCGAGATCCGCGACGGCGTGATCCTCGTGGACGGAACCGCCGTGGAGACGCCACGCCAGGCGTGGTCGGTCGCCGACGGCGACACCCGCTGGGTGTTTCTCAACGGCGAGGTCTTCGAGTTCGAGGTCCAGCGGCAGGGACGCCGGAAGCCCGCGGCGCATCACGCGTCGCTCTCAGCGCCGATGCCCGCGACCGTCCTCCGGATCAACGTCGCCCCGGGTGACACCGTCACGCGCGGGGCGACGCTCCTCGTGCTCGAGGCGATGAAAATGGAGCTGCCGGTCCGGGCGCCGGGCGACGGCGTCGTGACGGCCGTCTCCTGCCGCGAGGGTGACCTGGTGCAGCCGGGGACGCCGCTCATCGAGATGGACGAATGAAGGTTCCGTCGCGCGTGACCGTCGTGGAAGTTGGCCCGCGTGACGGCCTGCAGAACGAAGCCGCGCATATCTCGACGGCCGACAAGATCGCGTTCATCGACCGCCTGAGCGCGGCCGGGTGTCCGGTCGTCGAAGTCTCGGCGTTCGTCAGCCCGAAGTGGGTGCCGCAGATGGCAGACGCGGCGGCGGTGTTCACGGGCATCACGAAAGTGCCCGGTACGCGCTATCCCGCGCTCGTGCCCAATCTCGCCGGCCTCGAGCGCGCGCACGCCGCGGGTGTGACCGACGTGGCCATCTTTGCCGCCTCGTCCGAGACCTTCAGCCGCAAGAACATCAATCAGAGCATTGCCGAATCGCTCGAGACCTACCGCACGGTCTGCGGCCGTGCCCTCGCGCTGGGAATGCGCGTACGCGCGTATCTGTCGACGGCCTTCGGCTGCCCGTTCGAGGGAGAGGTGGATCCGCGTCGTGTCGCCGAGGTCGCCGACTCGCTGATCGGGATGGGCGCGTTCGAAGTGGCCGTCAGCGACACGATCGGCGTCGCGCATCCCGGACAGGTGCCGCAAGTCGTCGGCGCAGTGGCCGAACGTGTGCCGCTCGACCGGATCGCCCTCCACTTTCACGACACGCGAGGGACGGCGCTCGCCAACGTGCTGGCCGCGCTGGATCTCGGCATCACGACCTTCGATTCATCCGCCGGCGGTCTCGGCGGCTGCCCCTACGCGCCCGGCGCCACCGGCAACCTCGCAACCGAGGACCTGCTGTACATGCTGCACGGCCTCGGCATCCAGACCGGCATCGATCTCGAGGCCGTGGTCGAGGCGTCGGCCTCGCTTGCGCCGCACGTCGGCCACGAGCCGGCGTCGCGCTACTACCGCGCCGCCCGCGCAAGGGAGCGGTCGAATCGCTGATCGCTGATCGCTAATCGCTGATCGCTGATCGCTGATCCCGGATCCCGGATCCCGGATCCCGGATCCCGGATCTCGGATCCGCGATCAGGGATTCGGGATCAGCGATTAGGGATTTTGATTAGGGATTAGAGATTAGGGATTAGGGATCTGACCAGATGCTGATGAAGATCGGCCGGAACGGCGCGCTGGCGCTGGCCAGCCTGCTGGTGGCTGCGACGGCCATCTACGCGGCAGGCTGGATCCGCTATTCCGACAGCGGACCGAGCGCTCGGCTCGGCATCCAATACGAGTACATGGGACGCGCCGGCGAACTCCTGATGACCCACGCTACCCCGCGAGCCCGGCCGCTGCGGCCGGCCTGCGATCCGGGGACCGCCTGCTCGCGATCGACGGCGCACCGTTGACGGTTCTGCTGCTGCAGCGGCCGCGGGATCGGGATGTGTGGCTGGTGTCGCTGTTGTTTGCCGGATTCATCGCGGCGGCGCCGCTCGATCCGGCGTACGCCCATCCGGGCCTCCGGCGCTTCGCGCTCGTGTACGCGACGATCTTCCGGGCGCTCATCCCGCCCCTGTTCTATGCCCTGTTTGCCGTCTTCCCGGCCCGGTCTCCCATCGATCAGCGCATCCCGAGTCTCAAGACGGGGCTGATCGCCGCCGCGTTGATCGTGGCCTTGCCGATTGCCGTCAGCGTGGGCGTCGCCGGCACCTGGGATCCGCTGACCCGGTGGGACGATCTGCCAGCCGCGGGCCTGGCGTGGATGGCGGCGAGCCTGTTCGCCCTGGTGGCGTTCGCCGCTGGTGTCGCATCGCTGAGTGGGCCATCCCCGCCGGGCTGCTGGTCGGCGTGGCGTTCGGGATCGCGCTCGCCTGGGGCGCGACGCGGGTCCATCGCGGCATCGCCTCCCGTATCGGATGGCAACATCGAGGTCACGCGTGGCCCGCGGCTCCCCGTACGCACTGCTCGCCACGCTTCCGCCTACCGCGTACTCGATGCCGGCACGCTCCAGCGCACGCGCCAGGCGGACGGCAACTTCGGCCGAATCCTCTGGCAGCGTCACCGCGCATCCGCCGGCAGGCGGCCGAGCACCCTTTCGACAGCCGCTCTCCCCTACAGGCGCACCGCGAGGCGCGCCCGTAGTTCCTCAGGCGATGCGGTCGGGTGCTCGCGTCGGAGGGCCGCCTCGGCGACCCGGCGGATCATGCGGCTGCTCTCCCGCATCAGCGCGAGCCGTTCGGCGGGAGTGAGCTTCGCAAGCCTCTCGAAGTAGAAGCGCCTCGCTTCCGGCGATGTATCGAGCATCTCACCGAACATCACAACGGTGACCGTGACGAACGCGAGCGACTCCAGCGCAATCCGCCCGGTGTCGCCGTAGCCCATCGTCGCGAACCGCAGCACGGACGGACGATAGGAGGGATGAAGGCCCTGTGGTCGAGACGATAGGAGGGATGAAGGCCCTGTGGTCGACGGAATATCCGTTATCCGACCGGACCCGATCACCAAGCCCCACCCCACAGCATCGACCCCCGGCGCGTTCACGGCGTTCACCATCCGGGCCGTCTGATCCTCGGGACGCCGCAGCAACGAATGCGGCGAGGCCACGACGAATTCAAAGAGGGCGCGCTCGTCCGGCTGCACGTCGAGGCTCCCGTCGGCGAGGATGTTGGCTTCGATCCCCTTGAACACGCGGAACGTCCCGCGCAGCTCGGCGTTGAGCGCATCGATCTCGGTCCACTGGCGGGCGGCCTTCGCCATCGAGATCCCCCGCGCGATCGGCAGGCCGTAGGAATGGTCGGTGATCCCGAGGCACGTGTGTCCGAGTGCCATCGCCCCCTGTGCCATCGCGGCGATCCGCTCGGTGCCGTCGCTGTAGGTCGAGTGCATCTGAAAGTCGCCACGATAATCTGCGCGCGCGACGACGCCGTCGGCCGCCGGCGCCTCCAGAGCGGCCGCCAGCACCGTGTGACTCAGGTAGCCGTCGCGAAAGGCACGCTTCTCCTGCACGGCCCGGGGATTCCCGGCTTTCGCAATCGCCGCGTCCACCGTCGGCGACGATCCCTGCGTGACGAACTCGGTGATGATGCGCTCGCTGGCCGGACCGACGAATGGCACGTCGCGCAGCCTGCCCGCCGCGACGAGATCGGTCACTGCGACCGGCAGTCCCGCAATCGCCTTCGCGGCCCGCTTGTATCCGAATCGACTGCGCTCGGTGGGCTGGAGCGCGCCATGTCATACAGCAGCGCTGCCGCCGCGAGGTTGGCATCGGCCAGCGTCGCCGAGGGCTCCGCTCGCGAGCCGCGTCCCCTTTTTTGGTGTGTAACCAACGTTACAGGCCCCTCAACAGCCGTAACTCAGCCTTCCAAGTCACCTGAAATGTGATGGTTCCACGGCACAGTTTTCCGGCACTACCCTTGCTCTACAGGAAGGGTATGCATATGAGAGCCCTGGTAGCCGCCGCCATCGTCGCCGTGACGGCAAGCACGGCCTGCGCAAAGCTTGGCGGCTCGGACAACCAAGCCGAAATGGACGAGGCGCTCCGCACCATCGCCTCTGGATCCCGCCCGTCGTACGCGGCCGCCGATCCCGAGGGTGCAAAGCTCTGGAAGCAGACGGGCGCATTTTATGAGAAGCGCCAGTACGCGGCCGCCTGGGTCGAGAACGCCAAGCCTCGCGCCCAGATGGAGGATCTCATCGAGGCGCTCCGTGAGGCGGAGCGCGAAGGGCTCGATCCGGACCTCTATAACGTCAGCATGCTCGAAGCGCGGCACAAGGAAGCGTCGAAGGGCTTTCTCAGCGAGAAAGGCTTCGATCCCAGGGAAGCCGGCGCGCTGGACGTGTGGCTCACCTATCTCTACATGAAGTACGCCTCCGACATCGCAGACGGTCTGTCGGACCTGGCGCACGCCGATCCCGCCTGGAAGATCAAACCGGAAAAATTCGACCCGCAGGCGCATCTCGAGCAGGCGCTGACCGGAAATCGGATCAAGGCCTCGCTCGCCGAGCTGACGCCCAAAACCGCCGAGTACGAACGTCTCCGCACGGTGCTGCACCAGTATCGCAACCAGCAGGCGAAGGGGGGCTGGCCGAAGGTGCCGGCCATGAAACTCAAGGCCGGCCAGAAGAGCCCGCACGTCGCCGCGCTCGCCACACGGCTGGCGGCCTCAGGCGACTACACGGGCTCGCTCCCTGCGGAGGGCGCAGCCGCCGCATACACCGCGGCGCTGCAAGAAGCGGTCAAGGCCTTCCAGCGTCGTCACGGGCTCACCGACGACGGCAGCGTCGGCCCGGAGGTCGTCGCGGCGCTGAACGTGCCCCTGGAGCAGCGTCTGAGCCAGATCGCCATGAACATGGAGCGATGGCGCTGGCTGCCGCGAGACCTCGGCGATCGCTACCTGCTCGTGAACATCCCGGAGATGCGCCTGGACGTCTACGAAGGCGACAGCGTGCCGCTCAGCATGCGCGTGGTCGTCGGGAAGTCGGATACGCCGACGCCGATCTTCAACGACGAGATGACGCACATTGTCTTCAGTCCGTACTGGAACGTGCCGGACAGCATCGCCCAGGGAGAGACGCTCCCCTCCCTGATGGCTGACCCGAGCTTCCTCAATCGCCAGAACATGGAAGTCCTGGACAAAGCCGGCAACGTCGTCGATCCGTCGATGGTGGACCTGAGCGATCCGACCGCCTATCGCTTCCGGCAGAGACCGGGCGCGAGTAACTCACTCGGGCTCGTGAAGTTCATGTTCCCGAACCAGTTCAACGTCTACCTGCACGACACGCCCGCCGAGTCGCTCTTCGAGCGTGCGGCGCGTTCCTTCAGCCACGGCTGCGTCCGGCTGGAGGATCCGGTCGCCCTCGCCAAGTACGTGCTTCGCGATCAGCCGGAGTGGACCGATGACCGCATCCGCGAAGCCATGCACGCCGGCACCGAGACGCACGTGAAGCTCGAGGCGCCGATCCCGGTGTTCCTCGGCTACTGGACGGCACGCGTGCGACCCGACAACACGGTGCAGTTCCGGAAGGATGTCTATCAGGTGGATCGCCGGCTGCAGGCGCGGCTCGACGATCGCCTGGCGCGCCTCCGCCGTTCGGCAGAAGCGGCCGAAGTCGCCACCACCGTCGAGACCGACGATAAAGACAAGGACGAGGACGAGAGGGAAGCAGACGCGAAGAAAGCGAAGAAGCGGGCCGAGGGAAAGAACGAGCGGAAGAAGAAGTAGACCGCGGGCCGGGACGCTGATATGGCTCTCTTTCTGGCGGAGAACATATGCAGAGCCCGGCACGATCCCCGTCGAGTGGGATCCGTACACGTTCTCGATCCTCACGGAGGAGTCGGGCACGGTCGTCTTTCAGCAGAAGCGCCATCCGTCGGAGATGAGGGCTGCCGAGATCAGCATGTCTCTGTCGTGGCTGGCCGAGTCCCGGCATGTCAGCGCATCGACACAGAACCAGGCGCTCAGCGCGCTGATGTTTCTCTACCGGGACGTTCTCCAGATCGACGTCGGCCGAATCACGGGCCTGGTTGCGGCGAAGGTGCCGCACCGGCTGCCCGTCGTGCTCACACGCGCCGAGGTGTCGCGTCTGCTTCAGGCGCTGAACGATCCGTTCTGGTTGATCGCGGCGCTGCTGTACGGCGCGGGGCTACGGCTGAACGAATGCCTGGAGCTCCGCATCAAGGATTCTGCTGTAGCCGCGAGCTTGGCGGCCATCTATGGCGACCGTATCCGTCGCCATTCCGCAACTGGTTGGCACCATGCTGGTTCACGCCATGCTCACGCTGGCCGGGACATTGATGCGTTCTTGTCAATCCACCCTTGCGGCCACACACGCGCGTCGGCATCACCGGATGCATGCTAACATGCGGCCGCACAGACTCTTAGCGGTCGAGGACACGCGGCACGTCGGTCGTTTTATGTGCGTCGCGTCCGTCGGTCTACTCCAAGAGTAGTTGGGCCG
>JBBECO010000209.1:1281-2464 GCA_040881785.1 Vicinamibacterales bacterium | reverse complement strand
CCCTCGGGCTCCCCTGCACGCTCTCTCGCTCGCCGCTCCGCCGGCTCGCTCCGTTTGCGTGGCACTCGCTGACGCTCGTTCGCGTCGCAGTTTACGAGATGCCATCGAGTCTCATACCGACGGATGCCGCGTGGGCCGTCAGCCCCTCCGCTTCCGCCAGGGCGATGGCGGAAGGCCCGACGGCGCGAAGACCGGCGCGCGTGACGCGCTGCACGGTGGCGACCCGCACGAAGTCGGCGGCTGACAGACCGCCTCGTGCCCGCGCGGCGCCGCTCGTGGGGAGCACGTGATTGGATCCGGTCACGTAGTCGCCGAGCGCCTGCGCGCTCAGCCGTCCCACGAAGACCGTCCCCAACACGGTCAGCTGTGCCGCGACACGCTCGTCGTCGCACACGACGTGCTCGGGCGCGAGGCGCTGCGACAGCGCGATCGCGTCGCCGATCGTCCGCGTAATGACGATGGCGCCGTGGCGGGCGAGCGCGCCGCGGGCCGGACCGTCGGTGGGAAGTTGACGCTCGACCTCGCGCGCGACCGCGGCGGCCAGGCGTTTCGAAGGCGTCAGGAGGATCGCCCGCGCGTCGATGTCGTGCTCGGCCTGTGCGATGAGGTCCGCGGCGATCCACGACGGGGTGCCGCGTGCCGACACGACCACGATCTCGCTGGGGCCGGCGAAAAAGTCGATGGCGCAGTCGCGCGAGACGAGGGCCTTGGCCGCCGCGACATAGGCGTTGCCAGGCCCCGCGATCTTCTCCACGCGCGGAATGCTCCTGGTGCCGTAGGCCAGTGCCGCGACGGCGTGCGCGCCGCCGATGCGGAACAGACGGTCCACGCCGGCCTCGAGCGCGGCCAGCATGACGGTGGCGTCGGGCCGCGGACAGACCGCGACGACCTCGCGCACCCCGGCCGTCCGCGCCGGGATGGCCGTCATCAACAGGGACGACGGCAGGGGATAGCGGCCGCCGGGGACGTAGCACCCGACGCGCTCGAGCGGGGTGACGCGTTGCTCGATCGTCACCCCCGGAGAGGTCTTGAGACGCCAGCCCTTCGGCACCTGCCTGGCGGCCACCGTCCTGATGTTCCGCGCCGCGAGCGCGATCGCGCGCCGCACGTCGGGCGCCACGGTCGCCGCGTCCCGGACCATCTCGCCGCGTGAGACCTCGAGCGGGCCGTCGAGCCCGTCCAG
>JBBECO010000209.1:0-1181 GCA_040881785.1 Vicinamibacterales bacterium | reverse complement strand
GTCGGCCGCTGCAGCGCGGGCAGCAGGCCGAGCACGCCGTCGAGATCCGCCCGCCGGACGTTGAGCATGATCCCGACGCGCCCCTGTGCCTCTATTGCCGCACGCAGGAGCAGCGCGATGTTCTGCAGCTTCGTCCGTTTCCATTCGTCTTCGAGTGCCGTGGTGTTGGCGATGAGCTGCGTGTTCGATTCGAGAACGGTGTCGATGATCCGCAGCCGGTTCGCGCGCAGCGACGACCCGGTTTCGGTGACTTCGACGATGGCGTCGGCGAGCACCGGGGGCTTGACCTCGGTGGCGCCCCACGAGAACTCGACGTTGACGTTCACGCCGTGCCGCGCGAAGTAGGCCTGCGACACGCGCACGAGCTCTGTCGCGACCGTTGCGCCTTCGAGGTCCTGCACCGTGCGGTACCGCGAGTCCTCCGGTACGGCCAGCACCCAGCGCACCTTGCCAAAGCTCTGTTTCGCGTAGATCAGGTCCGCCAGTGGCTGGACCGATGCACCGCCGCCGTTCGCGGCGGCGTGTTCCGCGATCCAGTCCTGCCCGGTGAGCCCGGCGTCGAGCACCCCGTCGGCGACGTAGCGCGCCATCTCCTGCGCGCGGATCAGCATGCAGTCGATCTCCGGATCGTCGATCGCGGGGAAATACGAGCGCGTGCTCGCGTAGATGTTGAAGCCCGCGCGCGCGAACAACTGGATCGTCGCGTCCTGCAGCGAGCCCTTCGGGAGGCCCAGTTTGATGATGTTCATGGTGTCTCCGTCACGCCCGACCTGTCCGTCACGCCCGACCTGAAGGTCGGGCCTACGGTGTCGAAGCAGGTGCGACTGCCGGTGTGGCACACGCGGCCCTGACCTTCGCAGACGACTTTGAGCAGGACGGTGTCGTCGTCGCAATCGGTCAGAATCTGCACCACCTTGAGACGATTCCCCGACGTCTCCCCCTTCATCCACAGCGTGTTCCGCGTGCGGCTGAAGAACGTGGCGTAGCCGGAGGACCGCGTGCGCGCCAGCGCCTCTTCGTTCATGAAGCCGACCATCAGCACCTCGCCAGTGGCGTCGTCCTGGATGACGGCGGGAATGAGACCGTTGAGTTTGGTGAAGTCCATAGAATCGCTAATCCCTAATCCCTAATCGCTGATATGGAATGACCCCTTGTCAAGCCCCCCATCTTCCGATGGAGAC
>JBBECO010000208.1:0-15976 GCA_040881785.1 Vicinamibacterales bacterium | reverse complement strand
AGGAGCAGGTACAGCTTGCCTGCGACGTTCAGGTGCCCGCGCTCGCCGAAGCTCCGATTGAGATCGCCGAAGACCGGCAGCAGGACCGGCGTCACCGACATCACCTGGAGCGGCCCGCCGAAGGTACGGATGTAGTCGGCCGAAAGGACCGTGTAGCCTTCCAGCGCCAGCGCGGGATCTTCAGGGCTCTTCACGCGGTCGAGAAAGGCCGCAGGATTCCAGATATAGCCCTTGCCCCACTTCAGCGTCTTCTTGCCGGCGTCCACGGTGAAGGACGGCGCGGGCTTCAACGACAGATACGCCTCGTAGGCCGTCGCCTCAGCCGTCCAGTCTCCGCTGCTGTGCCCCGCATCGACGACACTTCGTGTCTGCGCGCTGAACCAGCCTCGTCGATAGCTCGCGTCGAGCTGCAGGCGCGAGTTGAGCTGCAGCGTCCGTGCATCGGACGTCTTGTCGGTGAGCGATCGGAGCCGGAACAGCGCCGCGTCCGTGTCCTGCCAGACCATCGCCGGTCGGAGCTCGAGGAATCCGGTTGCCGCGTAGGGCTTTCGCTCGACAGGTGGAATCTCGACAGGTGGGTCCTGAGCTTCGGCGACTGTCGCCAGCAGGAGGAACACGCCGATCGCGCCATGAAGCCGGTTCACGTGGAGCTCCGATCGGCTCAGCGCCTGATCGATTCCAGGTTCGGCATGAAGGTCAGCGTGAAGACTTCGGGCGGAAGCGTGCGGGCCTTCATCTGCACGAAGACCATGGACGACTTGTAGCCTTTGTACAGCGGGCTGTCGGTCTCGACGGTCGCGGGACGGACGACGCCTCCGCCGAAGTCCTTGATGTCCTTGAAGTGGAGCGTCTTGACCAGCATCGCCGTCGGCGTCAGGCATTCGATGCGCACGGGCAGCGTGGTCTTCCGGGTGACCCACATCCTGAGGCGGTCGTAGGCGACCGAGGTGGTCTTGGCCTTCAGCTCGAGCAGGTAGTCCTCGGCGGACTCGCCCACCTTGACGACATCGTATTCGGCGGAGTAATCGAGGCTCAGGATGTCGGCGTTGTTGAACACGCCGCCGACCACCGACTGCAGGCTGGTAATGCGGATCGGCTTGCCCGCGTTCGGCACGTACATCCACATGTTGTCGCCGACGCGCAGCGTGCTCCGCCCCTTGTCGCTGGCCGGCGAGAGGAACAGGGCGGCCACCTTCTCGCGCCCCTCGGCGACCTGATACAGGAGGTACTCGCGCGTGCGTCCGCCGGGCTCGACGTTGATCAGGCGTTTGTAGGCGTCGTAGGACGGCGGGTTCAGGCGGCCGTCCACCTGCCGCAGCAGCGCGGTCCCGTCGATCGCCGCCCCGGTCGGACTCTGTGCAAGCGCCGCCACCGCGCCCGCGAGCACCGCCAGCATCCATCCCACGCGGAGTCGTATCAACGGGTTTCTATCCATGTCGCAGCGCATCGACTGGCTCCATGCGGGATGCCTTGAACGCCGGCTGCACCGTCCCGATGACGGCCACCGCGAGGACGACCGCCGAGATCACGAGCATCTGCCCGAGATCCACCTGCGGCGAGAGCACCAGCCCGGTCTCGCGTCCGAAATTGAACGTCGGACCGATCGCTCGAATGACGAGAATGACGCTGGCGGCGACGGCGTCGCCGATGAGAATCCCCAGCACGCCCAGCGAGAACCCCTCGATGACGAACATGCCGAGAATCGTACGGGGCATCGTCCCCATCGCCGCGATGGTGCCGATCTCCTTCACGCGCTCGTAGACCGACATCAGCATCACGTTCATGACGCTGACGAGCACGATCGCGACGAGTCCGAGCGTTGCCGACAGCGCGAGGATGCTGATCAGGACCGCGACGTTATAGAAGGGGGACAGGCCCTCCCATGTGTGCACCTCGGTCTCGCCCAGCTGGCCCGCGGCCTTCGCCTGCTGCAGGGCCGTGCGCACCGCCCCCGCGACCCGATCGAGCTGGTCGAAGTCCTTCAGCCGGATGGCGATCTCGCTGATCTCGGGCGCGTCCATCCGCAGCAGCGTCGTCGCGTCCTCGATGTGGACGTAGCCGTCGCGGCCGGTGGGGCCGGTGACGTTGGCGAGCACGCCGCTCACGACGAGCTGCGCCGCGTTCACCGAGCCGTCGCGATTCGTGGCGATGACCACGACCGTGTCGCCGAGCTTCACCTTCATGCCGCTGGCCAGCAGATCCGGGATGATGATCTGTCCCCGCTGCAGCGTTGCCGTGCCCTGTTTGATCCGCGAGGCCAGCAGCGGAAGCGTCCGCAGCTCGTCCTCGGGATAGACGCCGTTGAGGCGAAGCGCTGTCGTCTCGGTGTAGTTGCTGAACATGGCACCGAACTTGAGCCGGCGCGAGTACGATTCGACCCCTGTCTGCGCGCGCAGCGTCGTGTCGACGACCGCGACTTCATCCGGCGTCAGCATCATCGTCAACGGCAGGTTGTCGATCGACGCCACATACCCGCGCCGGTGGATCTGCACATGCCCGAGCATGGCATCCGTCATCTGGCCGATCATCAGGCCCGTGAACGCCCCCGACGCGGCTTCGAAGACGACGACGGCAATGACGCCGATGGCGATGAGCGACGCGGTCAGAAGCGACCGGCGGCGGTAGCGCATCAGGTTCCGGACCGCGATCTTGAGCAGTGTGCTCATGCGGCGGCTCCTGCAGGCTCGCGGCTGACCAGGCAGCCGTCCTCGAGGCGAAAGACGATCTCTGCCTCGGCCGTCACCCTCGGATCGTGCGTGGAGAAGACGAACGTGGTCTTCAGCGTGTCGCGCATGTGGCGCATCGTGCTCATGACGAGCGCGGCGTTCGCATGATCCAGATTGGCGGTCGGTTCGTCGGCGAGCACCAGCTGCGGATTCGTGACGAGGGCCCGGGCAACCGCGATCCGCTGCTTCTGTCCGCCCGAGAGCTGGTCGGGGTACTTGTCCCGTTGATCGCTGACGCCGACGGCATCCAGCAGGGCGAGGACGCGCCGGCGCCGTTCGGCGGCGGCCACACGCTGAACGAGCAGCAGCGGATATTCGACGTTCTCGTACGCGGTCAGGATCGGCATCAGGTTGAACTCCTGAAAGATGAAGCCGATGGTCTGGCCGCGAAAGACTGCGGCCTCCCGCCGGTCGAGCGTGCCGATGTCCGTGTCCGAGACCAGCAGCCGGCCCGTGGTCGGCCGGTCGAGTGCGCCGATCAGGTTCAGCAGCGTCGTCTTTCCGCTGCCCGACGGGCCGATGAACGATACGAACGAGGCCCGGTCAATCGTGAAGGTCACGTGCTTCAGTGCCTCCACCGACACCGACCCTGTCGTATACGTCTTCGTGAGGTCGTCGGCGACGATCAGACTCATGGGTGTGGGCTCCACGGATAGCGCAGGACGTGGGGACGTCGCACACCAACCGCTGGCCCTGGACGGCAAGACTGGTGCCGCGGATCGGGCATGAGCGAACGCCCCAAAGACGAGTATTTCCTCGGAGAGACGATTACTGCCCAATGCCTCGAACCGCGATTCGCCGAGAGAGTGCGGAATATTCCGCGGTCGTGATGCCGGGTTCCCGGCATTGACTCTCCAGATCCACTGGACGCCCTGCAACGCCGAGGAACGCCGAGCGCGCCGGTTGGTCCGTCCTATGCTTCGACCAGCGTCGTCAAGGACAAGTGTGGTGTTGCCTCAGCGAGCCTTGCCCCCCCTCGAACACGCCGCAGGAGCGCGCGCCACATGACGCTGGCGGCTAACGCCCGGAGCACGCGCGTGCGCCACGTCCGACGCGCTGCGGTTGCGGCCATCGGCGCCGTCGCGTTGGTTCTCGTCGCCGCCAGAGCGGACCACTTCGCCCACGGCCTGTCGCTCGTTGTCCGAGGGGCCAATCTGCACGGAGTCATGCGGAGCCTGGCCGAACTCGACGCGGTGCCCCAGGTCGAACGTGTCGTGCGCATTCCAATCGGCGGGGAATCGGTGGCCGCGCGCGTCTACCTGCCTGCGCAAGGATCCCGGCAGACCGTACTGGTCGTCTCCGGTCTGCACCCGGCCGGCATCGACGAGCCGCGTCTGATGGCGCTGTCGCGAGAGCTCGCCAGGAGCAACGTCACTGTGGTCACGCCCGGGATCCCCGAGCTGTCGCGGTTCGAGATCACACCCGCACTCACCGACCACATCGAGCAGGCGGCGCTGTGGCTCGCCACGAACGTCGAACTTTCACCGGCCGGCCGCATCGGACTCATGGGGATCAGTTTCAGCGGCGGCCTCTCAATCGTGGCCGCAGGCCGTCCAGCGCTGCACAATCGCCTGTCCTATGTGTTTGCCTTTGGCGGACATGATGACCTGCCGCGGGTGCTGACGTATCTCTGCACGGGGATCGAGGCAGGTCCGATGACCGCGCCGTGGCTGGACCCCGCTGCGCTGCACAAGCCACCGCACGACTACGGTGTCGCGGTCGTTCTCCTCAACGTCGTCGATCACCTCGTGCCGGCCGAGCAGGTCGTCCCGCTTCGGGACGCTGTGCGACGCTTCCTGTGGGCGTCGTCCCTCGCGGACGTGGACGCAGCGGAAGCCGAACGGGAGTTCGCCGCGTTGCGCAGACTGCCGCCAACCCTGCCGGAGCCGGCGGCGACTCTGCTGGATTCAGTGAACGCGCGGGATGTCGCTCTCCTTGGAACGCGCCTGCTGCCTCATGTGGCGAGCCACGTGGAAGCCGCTGCACTCTCGCCGTCCCGATCGCCTGTCCCACGCGCGCCTGTCTTCCTGCTGCACGGCCGACACGACGCCGTCATTCCCGCCGCGGAATCGGTGTACCTGGCCCAGCGCCTGCGCACGCAAGGGACACCCGTCCGCATACTGCTGACCGATCTCATCTCTCACGCCGAGGCCGATCGGCCGGCACATGTCGTCGACGTGTGGAGACTCGCGCGTTTTTGGGGCGACGTGCTCGCTCGATGAACTGACAACGACGAGTCCGGATCCAAGGAATGCCGCCGCTCGTCAACACGACTCCTCCACCCTATGCCGCGGGAACTGCACGCGACAGGGCGGTCACGACCATCTCGTCGGTCACCTCGGAGCACTCGTCGACGTATTGACCGACGGCGTAGAACTCTGTCGGCGCATACAGGCAGACCACGTCATCGGCTTCCGCCTCGATGGTCGCGATCGTTGATGCGCCGGCTACAACAGATCGAGTGCTCGCCGTGGGAAAAAGTTCGTGATACGTGCGAACTTGTCCGCGCTCGTACGACGGATCGAGGCGTGCCCGGTCGCCAGGCTCCCGGAACCGGGCCGCCAACGGCCGCATACGGCGGATCCCGATGAAGCAACTGACCTGCCAGCCGGCCCGGCGCAGGCAGCGGCCTTCAGTCGATTGGCGCGTGAGGTGCATCCGCCACGTGCAGCACAGACGAGGAGCCGCAGGTGACAGATCCGATGACGGTGGTCGCGGGATCCGCAAGTGCGCGCCTGGGTGCCGAGGTCTCGGAGCTTTTGAAGATCCAGGCGCTCGCCTACGAATGCCAGCGATTCCCTGACGGCGAAATGCAGGTCGACCTCCGAGACTCTGTCCGCGGGCGCGACACCTACGTGCTCCAGTCGACCGGTCCGCCAGCGGACCGGCACCTTGTCGAGCTGCTCCTCCTCGCCGACGCATGCCGACGCGCGGGAGCGGCCCGTCTGACGGGCGTCATCCCGTACTTCGGATATGCGCGCCAGGAGCGTCGCACCGGGCGGCGGTCCCTGGGGGCCCGCGTGGCCGCCGACCTGGTGACGACTGGCGGTTTCGACCGTCTGATGCTCATCGACGCGCATACCCCCGCCATCGAGGGCTTCTTCAACGTCCCAATCGACCACCTGACGGCCGTACCGCTTCTGGCTGAGGCGGCAAAGCCCTCCCTCGACGGAACCTGCGTCGTCGTGGCTCCCGATCTTGGAGCCGTCAAGCTGGCACGGGAATATGCGCGCCTGCTGCAGGCGCCGATGGCATTCGTCCACAAGACCCGCCTGAGCGGCCACGAAGTCGAAGCACACGGCGTGATTGGAGACGTGCGTGACCGGACACCGGTGATCGTTGATGACATGCTGAGTACCGGCGGGACCATCGCCGCGGCGGTTGGCGCGCTGCGTGAGGCCGGTGCCCTCGAACCGATGACCGTTGCCGTCACGCACGCGCTGCTGGTTGGTCATGCGCACGATGTTCTCCGTCGCCTGCCGATGAGACGGCTCATCGTGGGAAACACGGTAGCCGTCGAGAACACCGGCGGTTTGCCTCTCGAGGTGACAAGCGTCGCGCCGCTGATTGCGACGGCGATTCACCGCAACCATTGCGACGAGTCGCTGGCCGACCTGCGTGTCCGCGCGTAACTGGAGGACGCCATGACACTCATTCCGACACAAGTGACATTCCGGGGACTCGCGCATGATGAGGCGCTCGAGGGCGACGTCCGCGAACGGGTGTCCTGGCTCGAACAGTTCTACACCGGCATCGTGAGATGTCGCGTGCTCGTCGAGGTGCCGCACCGTCATCGTCACGACGGGCGCCACTTTCATGTTCGCATCGAGGTGACCGTTCCAGGAGGCCAGCCGATCGTCGTGAGCCACGAGCCATCGCTGCACGGCCGGTCGAAAGACACCGAGGTTGAAGCGCATCACAAAGACGACGAGATCGAGAGCGTCCATCGCTACGCCAGCGTGGCCATCCACGACGCGTTCGACGCTGCGAGGCGACGCCTGGAAGACTTCGCGCGGGAGCAACGAGGGACCGTCAAGGCCCACGAAGTGCCGGCACACGGCGAGGTCGTCGCGATCTCACATGTGGACGGATACGGATTCATTCAGGCGGGCGAGCAGCGCATCTACTTCCACCGCGCGAGCGTGCTGGACGATGCGTTCGAGGACGTGACGGTGGGGACGCCGGTTGCATTCGTCGAGGAGAGGGGCGAAAAAGGGCCGCAAGCCAGTACGGTTCGCGTCCTTGGCAAGCACCACTACGTTGCGCCCTGAGTGAGGTCTCTGGCTTGTCGACATCCAGGCTGCTGCGGTGCCATGAGGGGAATCGGGCAACGAAGGGAGAGGACGATGACCTGCGTTCGGTGGTTCGACGACATCCGCCTGACGGACCTGGCTTCCGTCGGTGGCAAGAATGCCTCGCTCGGCGAAATGCGACGAGCGCTGACTCCGCTGGGGATTCGGATCCCCGACGGGTTTGCCACCACGGCCGATGCCTACAGAGACTTTCTCCGTGCCGCCGCTCTCGAGCGGGTGATCGGAGACACTCTTGGCCATCTCGACGTGGCCGACATCGAACGTTTGCAGGCGGCCGGAAGTCGTGTCCGGTCATCCATCCTTGCGGCCGAGTTGCCTGCCCCGCTCGTTCAAGGAGTCTCTGAGGCCTATCAGCGGCTGGAAGCCCAGTACGGCTCGAACTGTGACGTGGCCGTGCGCAGCAGCGCCACGGCGGAAGACCTGCCGGAAGCCAGCTTCGCCGGTCAGCAGGAGACCTATCTCAATATCCATGGCGGGGCGATGCTCCTCGACGCGGTGAAGCGTTGCTACGCGTCGCTCTTCACCGATCGCGCGATTGTGTACCGCGTGCATCGTGGCTATGACCATCTCCAGGTCGCGCTCTCGGTCGGCGTCCAGACAATGGTGCGGTCGGACCTCGCCAGCGCCGGCGTCATGTTCTCGATCGATACGGAGACGGGGTTCGGCAACGCCGTCCTCATCAACGGCGCCTACGGCCTCGGCGAGAGCGTGGTGCAGGGCACGGTGAATCCCGACGAGTTCTACGTGTTCAAGCCCACGCTCAAGACTGGATTCCGCCCGATTCTGCAAAAGAAGCTGGGCACGAAGGAGTTCAAGCTGGTCTACGAGGAAGGCGGCACGCGACAGACACGCAGCGTGCCGGTGCCGGCCGGCGATCGCGAACGGTTCGTGCTGTCAGACGATGACATCCTCACGCTCGCCCGATGGGCGGTCCTTGTGGAAGAGCACTACTCCACGCTGCGCGGTGCACCGACCCCGATGGACATCGAGTGGGCCAAGGACGGCCGCAGCGGCGAGTTGTTTCTCGTGCAGGCGCGGTCCGAAACCGTGCACGCGCAGCGGGACCCGCTGGTCCTGGAGCGCTTTCAGCTCGAGACACGCGGCGCAGTACTCGCGAAGGGCCGCAGCGTCGGCGAGAAGATCGGTCAGGGCCCGGCCCGAATCATCCGCTCGGCGTCCGATTTGGAGCAGCTGCAGCAGGGCGAGGTGCTCGTCACCGAGATGACCGATCCCGACTGGGAGCCGGTGATGAAGCGCGCGGCGGCCGTCGTCACCGACCGCGGTGGCCGCACCTGCCACGCCGCGATTGTCAGCCGCGAGCTGGGCATTCCGGCGATCGTCGGCACAGGCACGGGCACGTCGTCGATGAAGACGGGCGAGGACGTGACCATATCCTGCGCGGAAGGCGAGGAGGGCTTCGTCTATCGCGGCCGGCTGCCCGTACACATCGAGCGGACGAATCTCGCGGACCTGCCGACCCCACGAACGCACATCATGATGAACGTGGCGAACCCCGCCGAGGCGTTCTCCCTGTCGCTGCTGCCCAACAACGGCGTGGGTCTGGCGCGGCTCGAGTTCATCATCAGCAACCACGTCCGCGCACACCCGCTGGCACTGCTCCGACCCGGGCAGGTCACCGATGCGAAGGAGCGGCGGGACATCGAGCGCCTCACGCGTGGATACGGGGACAAGGGGCAGTATTTCGTCGACCGGCTCGCCGAGGGCGTCGCCATGATCGCGGCCGCGTTCTGGCCGAAGGACGTGATCGTGCGCCTGTCGGACTTCAAGACGAACGAATACGCCGGGCTGCTGGGCGGTGCGCCCTTCGAACCGAAAGAGGAGAACCCGATGCTCGGGTTCCGCGGGGCTTCGCGCTACTACGACGACCGTTATCGAGAAGGATTCGCGCTCGAGTGCCGCGCCATGCGCAAGGTGCGTGAAGAGATGGGGCTCGAGAATGTGAAGCTGATGGTGCCCTTCTGCCGGACTCTCGAGGAAGGACGGCGGGTGATCGCCGAGATGTCGATCAACGGGCTGGTCCAGGGCCAGCACGGCCTCGAGATCTACGTGATGTGCGAGATCCCCAGCAACGTGATCCTCGCGCGGGAGTTTGCGGAGATCTTCGACGGCTTCTCCATCGGCAGCAACGACCTCACGCAGCTCGTGCTCGGCGTCGACCGCGACTCAGAGCTGGTCGCGCACCTGTTCGACGAGCGCAATGACGCCGTCACGCGGACGATCGCCCAGGTGATCCACGCCGCACAGGCGGCTGGCCGGAAGATCGGTATCTGCGGCCAGGCTCCGAGTGATTATCCGGAATTCGCCCGCTTTCTCGTGTCCGAGGGGATCGACAGCATCTCGCTCAACCCCGATTCGGTGCTCAAGACGATGCTCGCGATCGTGGACCTTGAAGCAACAGTCCGCCAGAATCCGTCAGAGGGCGCACGGGATGAGCAGGCGCAGACCGCGCAGGCGAGCGACACAGCGAAGGAAGCTGTTGGATCGGGGACCACACGATGAAGCCGCTGCCGCATCGTTACGACGTGCATCTCACCGGGGGACCATCCGGCTATGCGCGACTTTCGACGGCCGGCGTTCCCGAGCTTCGAACCGCGCCGCCGGCGGACTACGACGGACCGGGAGATGCCTGGAGCCCCGAGCACTTGCTGCTCGCCTCGGTGCAGGCGTGCTTTCTGTTTACCCTCCGTGCGATTGCGCGTCTGTCGAAGCTGGAATTCACGGCTCTCGAGCTGGACGCGTCGGGAACGGTGAATCGCCAGGATGGCGTGACACGTTTCACCGAGATCGTCCTGCGTCCCAGGCTGACGGTCGCTTCCGGCGCCGACCGCGAGCGGGCGCTGCACGTTCTCGAAAAGAGCGAGAAGATGTGTCTCGTGTCTGCGTCGCTTTCGACGCCCATCCGTCTCGAACCTGACATCACAGAAGGATGAGTCAGGACTTCAGGCGACCGGACAGATAGTCGATCGCGCCGTTCAGCGTGGCGAGCTTGACATAATCGCTTTCCGGAACGTCGACACCGAGACGGCCGTGCAAGGCGATCACGAAGTTCAGGACATCCATCGAGTCGAGGTCGAACTCCTGCCGGAATGCGCGGTCCGCGTGGAGGGTCTGTGGGTCGATTTCCGGCGCCACGCTTGTCAGCGCCTGCACGACAGCATTGCGAATCTCGTCCCGCGTCATAACGTGTTCGGCGCCTGGAGCGCTCGCTCGATTGCGGTCAGGAATGAGCCCGCGCCACGTCCGTCCACGGCCCGGTGATCGGCTGACACGCTGACCGTCACCACGGAGCGCGGCTCGACCCGTCCGTCGACGACCCACGGCCGCTCGACGATCCGGCCAACGCCGACAATCGCCACTTGTGGCGGATAGATGACGGCGTACGCCGACTCGACTCCGAGCTCTCCCAGATTGGTCACGGTGATGGTGGCGTCGCTCAACTCGGAGCTGCGCAGCGCACCCGCCCTCGCCCTCATTACCAGATCGGCGAATTCACGTCCCACGATATCGAGGCTCTTCGTGTTGACGTCGTGCAGGGCCGGCGCGATCAGGCCGCCGCCGCGAAGGGCGATCGCGCACCCGACGTGAACCCCGGGTCCCGGGGCGAACCCATGCTCGGTCCAGAAGCCGTTCACGTCTGGCACTTCGGCGCAGGCGCGACCGACGGCTTTGATGAACAACACGGCAGGGAGGAGCCGCTCGGTCACAGGACGTCGGGCATTCTCCGCTTTGAGCCACGTCAGCGTTGGCGAGACGTCGATCGTGGTTGAGAGGTAGACATGCGGGATCTCACGCTTCGAGCGGGCCATCGCGGCGCCCACTGCGGCGCGCATCCCGATCGCCCGATCGGGCGTGCCGGGCACCGTCCCGCCCCCCGAGGCGGCCCGCTCGACATCGGCGACCGTGATCGATCCTCCCGGGCCATGGCCTTCCACCGAGTCGAGGTTGACGTGAAGCTGCTCCGCCGCCTTCTTCGCGGCCGGCGAGATCCGGGCACGTGTCGGCGCGGGCTCGGGCGCAGCGCCAGCCGGTTCCGGAAGCGCGCCAGCCGGCTCCCCTGGCGCGCGAATCATGGCGAGGACCGTGCCCACCGGCGTCTTCTGCCCAGGCTCGATCAGCTGACGATCGATGACACCCGAGTCGAACACTTCGATCTCGATGGCGCCTTTGTCGGTGTCCACGACGGCGACGATGTCGCCGCGCGTCACCGCGTCGCCCGGCTTCTTCAGCCACTCGACGAGCGTGCCCGCCTCCATGTCGGCGCCGAGTGTCGGCATCCGGAATTCGATCATCGCGACACCGGCGCGGGCATCAGCGCGCGGACCGCCTCCACGATCGCCGCTGACTGCGGGACGGCGGCATCTTCGAGATGCCTGGGATAGGGAATCGGCACTTCCGCCGAGCAGACGCGGGCGACCGGGGCGTCGAGATCGTAGAACGCCGATTCCGCCACTCGCGCAAGGATCTCCGCGGACAGGCTGCCGCTTCGCCATCCTTCGTCGATCACGACGACGCGACGGGTTTTGCGCACGGAAGCAAAGATCGTGTTCATGTCGAGCGGCCGGAGCGTGCGGAGGTCGATCACCTCGCCCTCGATGCCCTCGCCGGCGAGCGTCGCCGCGGCGGCGAGCGTCTTGAACAGGGTCGCGCCATACGTGATGAGCGTCACATCGCGGCCCGGCCGGCGGACGGCGGCGCGATCGATGTCGACCGGTCCGGCATTCTCCGCCAGCTCTCCCTCCATGTTGTACAGCGTCTGGTGCTCGAACATCAGGACCGGATCGGGATCCTCGAGGGCCGTCCACAGCATGCCGCGGGCGTCCTCAATCGTCGCGGGCACCACGATGCGGAGTCCGGGCACGTGTGCGAACCAGCCTTCGAGGCTGTGGGCGTGCTGGGCGGCGAGTTGGCGGCCTGCACCGGTGGCCATGCGAATGACGAGCGGTACGCTCATCTGGCCGCCCGACATGTGACGGAGAGTCGCCGCGTTGTTCACGATCTGATCGAGCGCCAGCAGGCTGAAGTTCACGGTCATCACTTCCACGATCGGACGCGCGCCGCCGAGCGCCGCGCCAATGCCGGCGCCGACGAAGGCGGATTCCGACAGGGGCGTATCGCGAATCCGCTCGGGACCGAATTCGGCGAGCAGACCCTTGCTCACGGCGTAGGCGCCACCGTATCGACCGACATCTTCGCCCATCAGAAAGACGCGTGGGTCGCGGCGGATGGCCTCACGAATGGCCTCGCGCACGGCCTCTCGGTAAGTGGTCCGGTTAACTGGCGCCAGGCTCACGGGCTCCCTCCTGCGCTGGGGCGTACACGTGTCGGGTGAGCTGCTCGATCGGCTCCCAGGTGCCTGCCTCAGCAAACGCGACGGCCGCCGCGATTTCCCCGAGTACTGCCGCATCGATCGCGGCGAATTCCGCATCGCCGATTCGGCGTCGTTCGCGCAGCAGCACGATGGGGTCGCGCTTCCTCCATTCCTCGACTTCGGCCTTCTCGCGATAGAGCTCGGCATCGAACATCGAGTGGGCGCGGAAGCGGTAGGTCCGGGCCTCCAGAAAGCACGGACCGTTGCCGGCCTTGACACTCGCGACAGCCTTGCCGGCCGCCGCCTCGACCGCCATCACATCCATCCCGTCCACCGAGTCCGCGGGCATGCCGTAGGTGCGTGCCTTGGCCGGCAGATCCTGCTGGGACAGGGCGCGCTCGATGTGGGTGCCCATGGCGTACAGGTTGTTCTCGCAGAGAAACAGCACGGGGAGCTTCCACAACGCGGCGAGATTCATCGACTCGTGAAATTCGCCTTCGGCGACGGCACCATCGCCGAAGAAGCAGGTCGTCACCCGCTGGCGGCCGGCCAACACATCGGCCAGGGCCAGCCCCACCGCGACCGGCAGTCCGCCGGCGACGATCGCGTTGCCGCCATAGAATCGGGCGGCGGCATCGAAGACGTGCATCGACCCACCCCGTCCGCCGCTGCACCCCTCCTGCTTCCCGAACATCTCGGCCATCAACGCGTTCGCCGAGATGCCGCGGGCCAGCGCGTGCCCGTGCTCGCGGTACGTCGCGACGATGGCGTCATCCGGGCGCAGGGCCTGCATCACACCGACGGCCACGGCTTCCTCGCCGATGTACAGATGAAGAAAGCCGCGGATCTTGCCGGCGCTGTACATCTCCGCGCACGTCTCCTCGAAGCGGCGGACGCGCAGCATCTCGCGCAGCAGATGCCTGGCATGATCCGATGTCTGCATGGTCGTCATGACGGCTCCAACGTCGAGGTGTCGCCCTCGGGCAGACCCAGCTCGCGCGCCTTCAGCAGACGCCGCATGATCTTGCCCGAGCGGGTCAGCGGAATCGTCGGCACGAAGGCGATTTCCTTGGGAGCGACCACGGCGCCCAGCCGCGTGCGCGCGTGGGCTTGAATCGATCGCCGCACCGCGTCATCTGGCTCGAAGCCGGGCTTCAGCGTCACAAACGCCTTGACGATCTCGCCCGCCACGGGATCCGGCTTGCCGATGACCCCCGCTCCTGCGACCGCCTCGTGTTCCAGCAACGCGCTCTCGACCTCGAATGGGCCGATCAAATGGCCGGACGATTTGATCACGTCGTCCGCTCGCCCGACGAACCAGTAGTAGCCGTCCTGGTCGCGACGCGCGAGATCACCGGTCACATAGAAGCCACCCGCGAAACACTTCCTGTAGCGGTCCTCTTCACCGAGGTATCCGCGGAACATCGAGGGCCACCCGGGACGCAGGGCCAGCTCCCCCTGCACGCCGGGTTCGTGAATCGCTTCTGCACCGCCGTCAGCGGTGCGGCGGATGATCGCCGCCTCAACGCCCGGCAGTGAACGCCCCATGGAGCCCGGGCGAATGTCCATCGACGCAAAGTTGGCGATCATGATGCCGCCCGTCTCCGTCTGCCACCAGTTGTCGTGGAACGGCTGACCGAACGCGTCGACACCCCACATCACGCCCTCGGGGTCGAGTGGTTCACCGACGCTGCCGAGGAAGCGCAAACTGCGCAAGTCGTGCTGCCGCGCCAACGGCGTGCCCGCCTTCATCAGCATCCGGATCGCCGTCGGTGCCGTGTACCAGACGGTGACCTGCTCCTCGCGGATGATCCGATACCACCGCTCGGCCTCGAAGTCCGCTTCGTCCACCATCATGGTCAGGCCGTGCGTCAACGGCGCAATGATGCCGTACGACGTGCCGGTCACCCACCCCGGATCAGCCGTGCACCAGAAGCGGTCGCCGGAATGGAAGTCGAGCGCGAAGCGTGCCGTGGCGTAGTGCGCAACCACCGCTTCGTGGACGTGCATCGCACCCTTGGGCTGTCCGGTGGTGCCGCTCGTGAAGTGCAGCAGCGCGAGATCCTGGGGGTCGGTGGGCGGGATGGTGAAATCGTCGCCTGCCGCGTCGAGCCATTCGTTGAAGTCGTGCGTGCCGGGCGGCAAGGGATCGACGGTCTCACGGACCAGCAACACATGCTCCAGCGCGGGCATCTGCGCCCGCACCGACTCCACTTTCCTGCGGTACAGCACGTCGGTGGTCACGAGCATGCGTGCGCGTGCGATCGTCATGCGCGAGACGATCGGGTCCGGCCCGAATGCGGAGTACAGCGGCGCATAGACGCTGCGGTTCTTGAGCGTGCCGAGCGCCGTGATGTACAAGCACGGAAGACGGCCGGCGAGCGTCGCCACGACATCGCCCTTGCCGATGCCGAACCGGCCCAGCACGTTCGCGAAGCGGTTGGTCGCCCGGCGAAGGGCGCCGTAGGTGAAATCGCGCCTTACCCCGTTCCGGCCGATCCAGCGTAGCGCGACCCGGTTTGCGTTCCCGCCAGCGGTATGCCGATCGACCGCCTCGTGCGCGATGTTCAGGCCGCGGTCGCCTGGGAGACCGTCCAGCCAGGTTCTGGCCTGTTCCCAGGAAAAATCCGCGCACGCCCGTTCGTAATCGCGCAGATTGGCCGTGATGCCGCCGGAAGCGGCGGATTTCACGATCGGGGCAAATCGGACACGGTTCCCTGTCGGAAGCGACACCGCGGTTGGTTCAGTCATCGTTCTATGCAGGAGCCGTTGGACTGCCGGCAACCCGACGGTGGAGGACTCCTGTGCCACAACACCTCTGGAAAGTAGACCTCGAGGCCAACACCCTCCCGCGATCCTTGAGCAACCGTTGTGCCTTCACCACGCTGTTTGCGACGCAGACGTCCGGCGCGTTCATCGCTGCTTGAAAGACGCGACTGCGGCGGATCCCCGCAGCGGAGTTGGCGATTCTCCGCAAGGCCAGGGAAGATTTCCCCACTCGTGGACGGGGCACGGGGCGGTCCTTGCGCCCTCTGGGGACTTTTTCGCATGGCGCACCGGCTCCAGGTACCCGCACCTCAGTGGTTGAAGGGCGCGCTCGAAACTGACGCGGGCACGTGACTTGCTCGCTACGGACAACGTCGATTCACGAATCGCCTGGAGGACAAGCCGATGACTGCGAGTTGCGGCCGGATTAGCACAGCGACACGACCGGGAGTGATCCACCTGCGAGCCGCACGACAGCTGGTCAGCGTATTTGGAATGCGTGACGAACTGAGGCGAACTGCGGATCGTCCTTGGACAGTAGATTCACCGATCAGGAGTCGACGACCATGCCTACCACGAGAACCCGGCGCTCGGACGCGGAGATCTTCGCCGACGCGAGGAAGGCGCTCGACCAGCGTCCGACGGTGCCGCAAGGTGTACACGTGCATGTGGACCGTGGAGCGGTGAAGCTGACCGGCAGCGTACGGCAGCCGTTCGAACGAGCGGATGCGGAAGAAGCCGTGCGTGCGGTGGAGGGGATTCGAAGCTTCGTGAACGACATCGTCGTCACGCAGGTCCCGAATCCAGCTGGTTTCGACGCACCAGAGGATCCGAGCTGAACC
>JBBECO010000207.1:0-2472 GCA_040881785.1 Vicinamibacterales bacterium | reverse complement strand
TCGGCGTCGCCTTCGGGAGGATCGTGACCACCTTTGCCGAGGGGGTGCTGATGCCCCCCATCGGCCTCATGCTGGCCGGCATCGACTTCGCCAACATGTTCTACGTGCTCGACGCCTCGAGGGGCATTCCCGCCTCCGTCGCGGACGCCAAGGCGAACAGCGTGCCGATCATCGCGTACGGCCAGCTGATCACCGACATCATCAACTTCCTGATCGTGGCCTTCGTGGTCTTCCTGCTCGTGAAGCAGGTGAACCGGATGAAGAGCAGCCAGGAAGGGGAGGCCGGACCGACGACGAAGGACTGTCCGCAGTGCCTCTCGACGATTCCGCTGAAGGCCGTGCGCTGCGCGCACTGCACCAGCGCTCTCTGACGTGACACTGCGCCGCCTTGTGTTCTTCTTCGTGTTCTTTGTGCCCTTGGTGTCCTGCGTGAGAAGGGGCCGTCAGCCCGTGCAGCGTGCAGCGTGACGGCGCGTCCTGTCGTCGTGCCCGCTAGCCGCCACCGAGCCTGATGTTCTGCACCTTCCGCTCGCCGGCCTGCAAGGTGACCCTCATGGACGACGCCTCGAGCTGCTGCAGGATCGCCGGATCCGACGTCGTGCCCGGCTCGATGTCGTACGGCGTCGCGATGCGATAGTCCCCGGGCGGCAGATTGCGGAACGTGTAGGTGCCGTCGGTGGACGGCCGCGTGGTCATGATGCGGCGCGAGGCGCCGGCCCAGTAGCGCGAGTCGGCCGGGAAGATGATGATCGTGTAATCGATCGCCGGCTGGTTCTTGTCGTCCACCACCTTGCCGGTGAGCTCGGTCCGGCGATCGGTGAGCGTGATGGTGACGCCCGCGACGTTCTGGTTCCCCTTGATCTCGAAGGGAAAGTCCAGCGCATCCTGCCCGCCGATCATCGCCGATTCGGTGAACCAGTTGCCGGCCCCCGTTGCGTTCAGGCGGTACCGGCCGGGCGCCACGCCGGGAATGGTGAAGCGTCCGGCCGCATCCACCTGCGCCGCGCTCGCGCCGCCGAAGGGCGTGCGTCCGACGGGCGAGATGCTGACGCGCATCCGCGTCAGGTCGGTGGGCGGCGCCTGCGTCGTCCCCTCGAACGCGACCTGCCCCGAGACGCTCACGCCCTGCTGCAGCGAGAGGATGACGTTCGCGAGGTTCCGGCCGTCCACGGAGAGATCCACCGAGGCCCACACCGTGATCGGCTGAGTCCCAGGACCGCGGCCGCCCCCTCTGGCGCCTGCACGACCGCGGCCTGCGGCTGGCGTCGTGCCGGGCGCCGGGCGCGGCGGCGCGATGGTGGACCGCGCCGTCAGCCGGTACTGCCCCGGCGGCACGTTCCGGAGCTGGAAGCGCCCTTCCGAATCGGGTCGCGCGTTCATGTTGAGCATCGACGGCCCGAGCGAGGCGGCTTCGGTGAGCATCACGCTCATCTGGGTCAGCGCCGCACCCGTCGAATTGACGACGGTCCCCTCGATGTTGGAGAGCGGCGCGAGCTGGAGCTGGAAGTCCACCGCGGTGCGTTCCTCCGCGATGCCGATGGTGACCGGTGACGCGCTCGCCGGCGAGACGGTGCCGGGATAGCAGACCGGCGCATAGCCGGGCGTCGTCTCGTTCTCACCCGACGGCAGGGCGCCCTGGATCGACGCGATGCGTTCTCTGAGCTGGATCGCCTGCTCGGCGGTGACCCGTTCGGCGGTCTCCTGCAGCGAGCGCAGCTCCACCTCCATCCGCTGGAAATTCGGCATGTTGGCGTTAGTTGGCCTCGCGCAGACGACATAGTCCCCGGGCATCAGGCCGAAGGCGCGGTAGATGCCCCGGTCGTCGGTCGACGCCGTGTTGGTGCCGGCGAGCGTCCGCTCGCCGTTGGCGGTGACGAGACGCATGACGCGGACCTGCGTCTGCGGCGCCGCGTCGCCGTGCTCGTCGAGCACGGTTCCGGTGATGACGCTGCCCTTCGGGATCTGCATGTCGGCCCGGAATTTCTGGCCGTCGGACAGCTCGATCTGGGTCCCGGGCCGGCCGGGCTGGCGCTGGCCGTAGTACACGGTGACGTGACCGGGCTTGCTGGCCGTGACGGAGTATCGGCCGGCCGGCAGGGCGGTAAACGCATACCGTCCGGTGTCGTCTGTAGTGGCAGAACGGTTGCCGCCCCGCCCGCCGCCGGGCATTCCGCCGGACAGGCTGACGCGGGTCTTGCGCGCGGGCTGGCTGCTGCCCGCCATCATCACGACGCCGGAGATCTCGGCGGTGCCGACAGGCGCCGGGCGCTGCTCGGGCCGCTGCGGATCGCGCGGCGGCGGGTTCTGTGCGGTCACGGCCAGTGACGCCAGCATCGTCAAAAAACAGGCGATGGCAACGCGGCTGAGTGCAGTAGTCATCGTTCTCCATTAGGCGCGCACAGCGCGCCTGCGAGGAAGCGGCGCGGGGCGCAGGGGTCCCCGCAAGCGACCGAGCCGGGGTGTGGGGCGGAG
>JBBECO010000206.1:13859-16043 GCA_040881785.1 Vicinamibacterales bacterium | reverse complement strand
CGAATCACGAATCACGAATCACGAATCACGAATCACGAATCACGAATCACGAATCGCTGATCCTTCATCACGGATCGAGGATCCTGGATCGTCGATTCGTCGATTCGTCGATTCATCGATTCATCGATTCGTGATTAAGGGATTTGAGCGATTAGTGATTAGCGATTAGTGATTAGCGATTAGACGATTGGTGCTACCTCACGTAGAACGCGAGTCGTGGAAACGCGAACTTGCCGGCCGCGGCGTCGATGATGTTGATCTGGCAGGTATACAGGCCTGGCGTGAGCGAGCCCGCCGGGATCTCGAACTGGAAGAGCGCCGCCTTGCGGTCCGGCGCATCGACCGCCGAGCGTTCGACGGGCGGCGTCTCGAAGACCTTGACCTTGCCGCGGTAGAAGGCGAGGCTCGTCTGCAGCTGCGGCCCGCCGTCCGCTTCGCCGGGCTCGTACACCTCGTAATAGAAAAACAGCTTCTGGTCGCGTGCGACGACATGCGTGACGTTCGGGATGAGCTGCATGCCGTCCCGGACGAGCGGATTCGCGTTCCGCCCCCGGCCCGCCGGCTGCAGCTGTGTGCTGAGCACCACCGAGCTGACCTTGACGGGGGCCGTCTTGAGCTCCGGCACCGTGAGCGGCGCTTCGAAGGATCCGATCTTGCCGGTGGCGTTCTCGCGGACGACGACCTTGACGGAGAAGCGGCCTGGCGGCAGCGTTACGCCCGACTGATACAGCACCTGCTTGCCGGCGAGCGTCGCGCCTGCCGACGCCGGGAATGTCAGCGTCTCGCGCATGCGTCCAAGCGGACGGCCCTGTTCGTCGCTCACCATGCCGAGCACGTCCAGTGACACGCCGTCCTTCTCGGAGGTCGGCACCGCGTAGCCGGGGACGGCGACCGCGATGGGCACGTAGTACCGGTCCGCCGCCAGGCGGAAGAATCCGCCCGTCATCATCACGGGCAAGTCGGTGGAGGAGACCGGCGAGAACATCTGCTCCTGCAGCTGCGCTTCGCGGTCGCCACGGCTCGTGTGGGCAAAGTCACGCTCGGCGAAGTAGCCGGCGCGGGCCTCGACGCGGACGTTCTCCCGCTTCACCCGTACCTGGATCCGGCGGAACCGGCCGTCCTTCGCCGGGTTGCTGCTGCTGTAGCCGAGCAGGTAGTACGCGGACATGTCGCGGACCACGCGCGTGAACGCCTCGCCGAAGTCGTTGGAGTCGGTGAACGCCCGGCCGCCGGTGTCGGCCGCGAGCGACGTCAGCGTGTCCTGGGAGGCGGCCAGGCGCGCGAACTGGCGCGAGACGCCGCGGCCGGAAAAGAGCGATTGGCCGCGTCCGCTCGCCTGCCGCGCATCACCACCGGGGACGACGGCCTGCAGCCCACGCGTATCGACCGGATAGATCGCGACATGCGCGAGGACTGCCGCATTGATCGCCGTGCGCAGCTCGATCTGGTTGTCCTGGCCGCTGCGTTCCATGCCGGCCGAGAAGTACAGGATCGCCTTCTTCTGCTCGATGGGGGCGAGGGTTTCGGCGAGCGTCCGCAGCGCGCGCAGCCGGACATCGTTGTTGAACATGTCCATCTCGCTCGCCTCGGCCTCGGTGACCTCGGTCTCGGCGGCCGCGGCTTCCTCGGTCGCGGCCGTGGTCGCGTCGGGCGGCGGGGTCGCCGTCCCTTCGGTGTAGCCGAGCACCGCGAGGCTGGCCGCGACCTTCTCCCGGTCGGTCGTGAAGTCGTTGATGACGTTCAGCGTCGTGCCCACCGTCGCCACGGCCACGAGATCGGCCGGTGACATCTGTTCGCTGACGTACTTGTTGGCCGAATCGATGGCCCGCTGCACGTCCTCCGGCTGCATGGAGCTGATGTCGAAGAGCAGGACGATCATCCGGTGACCGGCGACGTCGGCCGCGGTCATCGGCTTGGCCTCCGCCGCCGCCGGGGCGGTCTCGGTCATGCGCTCCGACACGCCGGCCAGCAGCTCTGTCGTCGTCAACGGCTTCACCGCCGTGGCGGAGATTTCCTGGAACGTCAGGCCGAGGACCTCCTGCGGCCGGCCATCTTCCCGCACCTCGAAATCGGCCGCCGTGAGGTCGCGCACGATGTTGCCCTCGCGGTCGCGCACGACGACATCCACCGAGACCAGCTCGCGGCTGGTGCGGAACGTCGGCCGCCGCTGTTCCGGCTGCTGCG